>JAFZNI010000178.1 GCA_017551005.1 Prevotella sp. | reverse complement strand
TATATAGTAATATAAATATTAGTTTCTTCTCTCTACTTAATCACGACACCTCGTTTTCCTAACTGCCATCTGCCATCTGCCAGATTTTGGGTGTCTGACGGATGGCAGTTCTGACAGATGGCAGTTAGTTTTTTGCCGTTTTTCTTGCTAATCCCGAATTTTCTTTGTATCTTTGCACTATCATTAAAACGCGTTTTAACTAACAGATTTATGCCTAATCAAGCAGAACGTGCGGAACTGCACAAGACAATATGGAAGATAGCCAACGACCTGCGTGGCAGCGTGGATGGTTGGGAGTTTAAGGCTTATGTCTTAGGCTCTATCTTCTACCGCTTTATTTCAGAGAATATCTGCGACTATATACACCAGTTGATGACGGAGGCAGGACAGCCTGATTTCGACTATACCGCTATCAGCGACGAGATGGCACAGAACATCCGCCAGAAGATGGTCGAGGAGAAAGGCTATTTTATCCTGCCCTCACAACTGTTCCTGAATGTGGTGAAGACGGCTGACAAGGATGAAAACCTGAATGAGCGCCTCACCAGCATCTTCCGCTCTATCGAGGCCTCCGCCCAGGGCACAGAATCGGAGGACGATCTGCGTGGACTCTTTAGCGACTTCACGGTGGATAGTGCATCACTGGGTTCTACGGTCATCAAGCGCAACCAGTTGCTGGCCAAGGTGTTGAAGACGGTGGCGCAGATGGAACTGGGTTCGAAGTACAACGATACGGACAACGATACCTTTGGCGATACCTACGAGTTTCTGATGCAGATGTATGCCTCTGAGGCAGGCAAAAGTGGGGGTGAGTTCTTCACGCCACAGCAGGTGTCGGAACTCTTGGCACGACTGGCTTCGCACAACAATCCCAACATCCAGAAGGTCTATGACCCTGCTTGTGGCTCAGGCTCGTTGCTGTTGAAGTTTGCCAAGACCATTGGCAAGGAGAATCCTAATCTGAAGTACTTTGGTCAGGAGATCAACCCTACGACTTACAACCTCTGTCGCATCAACATGTTCCTGCATAATGTGAACTACGACAACTTCGATATCCGTCTGGAAGACACGCTGTTGAAGCCCCAGCACATGGATGATGCGCCCTTTGATGCGATAGTCTCGAATCCCCCTTATTCACTAAAGTGGGAGGGCAAGGACAACACCATTCTCATCAACGATGAGCGTTATGCCCCTGCTGGTGTACTGGCTCCCAAGAGCGCTGCCGACCTCGCCTTTACGATGCACATGCTCTGGCACCTCTCAGAGCGAGGTACGGCTGCCATCGTAGAGTTTCCGGGTGTGCTCTATCGTGGAGGCGACGAGAAGAAGATCCGCCAGTATCTGATAAAAAACAACTACGTGGATTGTGTCATCCAGTTGCCTGCCAACCTCTTCTTTGGCGTAGGTATCGCCACCTGTATCATTGTGCTGAAGAAGAGTGCCAAGACAGATTCCAGTGTGCTCTTCATTGATGCCAGCAAACTGTTCCAGAAAAATGGCAACAAGAATCTGTTGCTGCCCGAGCATCAGGACAAGATTATGGATGCTTTTGCCAAGCGACAGGACGAGCAATACTTCTGCAAACTCATCAAGAACGATGATATCCTCGCCAACGATTGCAACCTCTCTGTTTCCTCATACGTAGAGCAGGAAGACACCCGCGAGGTGATTGACATCAACGAGGTTAACGCCCGCCTCGAAACCCTCATCGCCGAGGGCAACGAACTGAACGAGAAGATAGCAAAAATCATCAAAGAATTTTCTTAACAAGAGATAGTATATTATGACGTCAATATTATTAGATAGAGAAATTGAGGCGCTGAAGGAGGAAAACGAAAGGCTAAGATTTGGCATGACGGCTCTTCTGAAGGAACTTGATGAATATAGAGTAAAGTTAGGCATCAAAGAAAAAATAGACGAGAAGAAGCAGAGCACAGTTAATCGGTATTCTCCAGAGGAAATACTTGAGTTGGCAGACTTATTACAAAAGAAAGTTGTTGATTTGCCGTTAAGTGTTCGCACCATAAACGGCCTTCATATTTCTGATATTGAGACACTTTACGACGTTATAAAAACAGGTCGCAGCAAACTGTTAAAATCAAGAGGATGTACTCCAAAAGTTGTGAATGAAATAGATCAGTTTATTAAAGATTCTGGTCTCTCATGGGATGCGTATATTGATGACATCATCGAAATGGGTGCCATCGAAACGTTATCAAAAGACTAACTTATATGGAAGAGTGGAAAGAATATAATTGGAGACTTTACGACGAATTGCATTGCCCATTCTGTGGTAGCACGGATATTACAGACTGGAAAGAGGACTTTAATCACAGGGCTGCTTTCTGGGGAACATTCTTCCTTCATATAATTGGTGGTATTATCTTTGGACTTCTTTGTCGCAAACGCACAAAGTGCCATTGTAACCGCTGTGGTAATGAATTCTCGTTTTATTGATAATGCTCACAATAATAGATGCAATTAAGTATGGTGGAGTGGAAGAAAATAGGTGATATAGTAAAGAGAAATAAGGGCATTCCCATTACTGCTGGCCAAATGTCTGAATTGAATACCCCCAACGGGAATGTTCGAGTATTTGCTGCTGGTCAAACGATGGCAGACATCTGTGAGGATGATCTTCCAGCAGGTTGTGCAAATAAAAAACCCAGCATTATTGTGAAATCCAGAGGGTACATAGATTTTGAATTCTACGATAAGCCCTTTACTCACAAAAATGAAATGTGGTCTTATTCTTTTGATGATAGAAGAATAGGGCAATTCATTTATTACTATCTTACTACAAAAACAGATTATTTTAGAAAGAAAGCAAAAGCGAATTCTGTTAAGCTTCCGCAATTATGTGTAGCAGATACAGACAACTACCTTGTTCCAGTACCTTCACTTGCTGAGCAAAATCGGATTGTGGGGATTCTTGATACGTTTACTTCTTCCATTGAGAACCTGAAACAGCAAATCGCAGAGCGCCGCAAGCAGTATGAGTATTATCGTGTAATACTACTTAGCATAAATGGGGAAAATGATGCTTTTAGTTATAAATTAGAAGATATATGTAATATAACTGCTGGAGGAGATGTACCTAATGATAGTTTCTCGGACTACAAAACAGCGAAATATAGCATTCCAATTATTAGTAATGGTGTTGGTGAAAAAGCTTTATATGGTTTTACAGAATCCCCCAAGATTACTTGCCCTTCAGTTACCATTGCGGCAAGAGGTACTATAGGCTATGCTGAATATAGAGATTATCCCTTTTATCCAATAGTCAGGTTGATTTCTGTTTATCCATTAGATTTGAACAGGATTGATACAAAATATCTTTATTATAGGTTGAAAAGCTATAATTATAAAGTATCAAAATCTGGGATTCCCCAACTGACAATTCCTATGGTAAAGAAAGTAAACGTTTTTTTACCATCTCATGATGAGCAATCCCGCATAGTCTCTATCCTCGATACATTTGAGGCCTCTATATCGAACTTGGAAGCGCAGCTAAAGCAGCGCGAAAAGCAATATGAATATTATCGTAATAAATTATTGACGTTTGAATGATATGAAATTTGCATTATTTATCTGTCTGTTATTTATCGTTTCTTGTGGAAAAAAATCAGGAGAAGTCAAAAAAGATGCTTTTGCAGAGAACGCAGAGCGGCATTTGCCTATGGTGATAGATGTATTATATCCACAGGCTCTAAATTCCAAGCCGGAAATAGACGAAAGGAATACATTATATACTGATGATTCGCTACATATAGTATCATTCGTCATGAAGTATCAGAATGCTTTAGGAGTCTCTTCAAAGGATACATTTGAATATATTTTTGGCCTTCATAAAGACGCCTCTTATTATTATCTTCTATGCCCCAAAAGACAAAGACATCTTTATAGTGAATTGATGGATCTATATAATGAAACCAAGAACCAATCACGTTACCAGAATTTAGACAGTATAATGCAATTGAATATGTTGCATGGTATAGCATCTTTTTATTGTCAGGCAAATAATGGTGGAAAGTTACAAGAATAATCATATATGGATGACTATAAGATCATAGTAGAACAGGAGCACTCAACGGTGATGGCCCACTACGAGGTGGAACAGAAGCCGGACGGAGGCTATCAGAGTGAGGCCAGGTTGGAGGCTGAGTTCATCAGGCAGTTGCAAGCCCAAGGCTATGAGTACCTGCAAGTGAAGGACGAGGCAGGGCTGTTGGCTAACCTGCGCCTGCAATTGGAAAAACTCAACGATATAGAACTGAGCCGTTTCGAGTGGGAACGCCTGTTGCCTATGATCTCGAACGAGCAGATGACCATTCTGGATAAGACGGAGATGATTCAGGGTAAAGGCTATATCCTGAACCTGACGATGGACAATGGCCTGACGAAGAACATCAAACTCATAGATAAACAGAATGTATATAATAACCGTCTGCAGGTGATCAACCAGTACGAGGTGGAGGGGGCACATAAGAATCGCTATGATGTGACCATCCTCGTGAACGGTCTGCCACTGGTACATATAGAACTGAAGCGTAGAGGTGTAGATATCAAAGAGGCCTTCAACCAGATAAACCGCTATCTGAGAGACTCGTTCTGGGCTGGACGGGCGATGTTTGACTTCGTACAGATATTTGTGATTTCAAACGGTACAGAGACGAAATACTACTCTAATACGACGCGCTACGCCAAAGAACAGGAGAATACGGGAGGACCACGAAAGCATAAGACGGACGGCAATACGTTTGAGTTTACGTCGTATTGGACGGATCAGGAGAATACCCTGTTGACAGACATCCGTGACTTCACCACCACCTTCTTTGCCAAGCATACCATCCTGAATATCCTGACGAAGTACTGTGTGTTTAATGTGGATAAGCAACTGCTCGTGATGCGCCCTTACCAGATAGCAGCCACAGAGAAGATACTGCAACGCATACAGACTGCCATCAATAACAGATGGCAGGGTACCATCAGGGCAGGTGGATACATCTGGCACACCACGGGAAGTGGCAAGACACTGACTTCGTTTAAGACAGCCCAACTGGCCTCGAAGATGGAAAATATCAATAAGGTACTCTTCGTGGTGGACAGAAAGGACTTGGACTATCAGACGATGAAGGAGTATGACAACTTCGAGCCCAACTGCGCCAACTCGAACTCGTCGGCCAGAATCCTACAAAAACAACTGAAGGATCCGAATGTGAACATCATCATCACGACGATACAGAAACTGTCGAACCTGATGAAGCCCAATATCTATGACAACGACGAACAGTTAAGAGAGATACTGCAGAAGGAAAATATCGTGCTGATATTCGACGAGTGCCACAGAAGTCAGTTTGGCGATATGCACAAGTTGATCGTGAAACGGGTGAAGAAATACCTGATGTTCGGATTCACAGGTACCCCCATCTTCGCTGTCAATACCAGTGCAGGCAGTAAATACACAACCACAGCCCAACTGTTTGGCGGAGAACCGGATAAGGACGGAAAGCCTACCAAAGCCCTGCATACCTATACGATTATCAACGCCATCAGAGACAAGAACGTGCTGAAATTCCATGTGGATTACAACCGTACGATGCGGATGAAGAATGACGTGGAGCGCAAGCAGGTGTGGGGTATTGACACGGATGAGGCCCTGCATGATCCGCAGCGTATCAGTATTGTGACAAAATACATCATTGACCACTTTGCAGAGAAGACCAACCACAAATTCAACAGCATCTTTGCCGTTGATTCTGTCAAGGCGGCTATCCTCTATTATAATGAGTTCAAGAAACAATTGGGAGAGCCTGGTGCTCCTGACCTCCGAATTGCCACTATCTACACCTATAACGCCAATGAGGCAGAGACGGATGAGTGGGGCTTTGAGGGTGATGAGAATCCTGAGGATGTAGGCACACCGCCCGACATGCAGAGCCGTGATGCGCTGGAGGCTGCCATCAAAGACTATAATGAGGCCTTTGGTACCAACTACTCGACAGATGGCGACTCGTTCCAGTCGTACTATAAGGATGTGTCGCTGCGCATGAAAAACAAGCAGATAGACATCCTGATAGTAGTGGGTATGTTCCTGACAGGCTTTGATGCGAAGACACTGAACACCCTTTGGGTGGATAAGAACCTGAAGTTGCACGGGCTCTTGCAAGCCTATTCGCGTACGAACCGTATATTAAACAGCGTGAAGAACTGTGGTAACATCGTCTGCTTCCGCAATCTGGAGGAGGCTACCAATAAGAGCCTCGCCATCTTTGGCGATGAGAACGCCTCTGGAATGGTGTTCCTGAAGTCGTATGAGGACTACTACTGCAATGGTTACGAGGATGACAAAGGCAAATGGCATGAGCCCTATACGGAACTGATCAAACAGTTGTTGAGTGAATTCCCTGTGGAGGGAATGGCCAATATCTTCGACGAGGAGCAGAAGAAAGCATTTATCCATTTGATGGGCGAAATACTGCGCGTACGCAACGTACTGGCTGCCTTCGATGATTTCACCGAGGAGGCGAGAATCGTGGATGAAATGCGCTATCAGGACTATCTGGGATGGTACAACAAGTATTACGAAGAGTTCCGTAAGCCTACACATCATGACGAGCGTGAAGACATCTCCGATGATGTCATCTTCGAGATGGAACTGGTGAAACAGGTGCAGATCAACATACGGTATATCCTGAGTTTGGTTCAACAATATCACGACTCGAACTGCGAGGACAAGGAGATCATTGTGAAGATACGCAGGCAGATGGACGCCAGTCCTGATATGCGTGACAAGCGTGACCTGATAGAGAAGTTCATCCAACAGATGACCCCGGAGAGCGGGCCCGATGTAGGCACAGAATGGGAACAGTATATCGAGCAAGAAAAACGGGAACAGTTGGATGCCATCATCCATGAAGAGCATCTGAAACCAGCAGAGACGGAAGCATTTATGCAACGGGCGTTTGCTGACGGATACGTGACAGAGACTGGTACTGGTATTGCCAAGATTCTGCCTCCGTCGAATCCCTTCCTGCCTGAAAGCAACGAGAAGAAGCAGACGGTGATAGAGAAACTGAAAGCCTTCTTCAATAGGTTCTCTGGGATGATCGACGAATTCACGATCAGCAAGCCATCACAAAATGCAAAGAAGGCTCAGGAGTTGCGTTTGATTCCAGAGGGATCAATGCTGTATGATGTAGAAGCAGATGAGAACGTGCGTCGCCTGGTGCATAACATGATGGAACTCTATGAGGGTACAACCATCCTGAAAATCGTCGTGGAGTGCCAGAAGGAATATCAAGAGAAATATTTCAGCATGAAGTCCAACGACTGGCGCCATCTGTTACGTGATTACGTCAGAAAAGTGACTGAACGCCCAGACCTCCAAGAGGAAGAGGTGTTCAGGTATTCTATGACAGGATAGACGGCCTATAGGCGCACGTTGATGCCTTCGGAGCGGAGGTATCGCTTAAGTTCGGGGATGGGGATTTCGCCGAAGTGGAAGACACTGGCGGCAAGGGCAGCATCGGAGTGGCCTTCGATGAAAGTGTCGCGGAAATGCTCCTTGCAACCAGCGCCGCCACTGGCGATGATGGGGATGGAGAGGTTGTCGGCGAGTTCGCGCAGGGCCTCGTTGGCATAGCCGTTCTTCGTACCGTCGTGGTTCATGGAGGTGAAGAGGATCTCGCCTGCGCCGCGTTCCTGAGCCTCGTGAGCCCACTCAAACAAGCCTCTTTCTGTGCGCTCACGGCCTCCTTTCAGATAGCAGTGCCAGCCATCGGGGTCGAGACGGGCATCAATGGCACAGACGCAGACCTGTGAACCGAAACGGCTGCTGATCTCGCTGATGAGTTCGGGACGGCGGATGGCAGCACTGTTGACACTCACCTTGTCGGCTCCTGCATAGAGCAGACGCTCCACATCGGCGAGTTCGTTGATACCGCCGCCTACGGTGAAGGGGATATTGATTTCCTTGGCCACACGTGTCACCATGTCTGTAAAGGTCTTGCGGCCCTCGAAACTCGCGGTGATGTCGAGGAAACACAGTTCGTCGGCGCCTTGCTCGGAATAGGCCTTGCCCAGTTCCACAGGGTCGCCAGCAGAGCGCAGATTGACGAAATTGGTGCCTTTGACAGTCTCACCGTCCTTCACGTCTAAACAGGGTATAATCCTTTTTGCCAGGCCGCTACCAGAACCCCCTAAGTTAGGGAGTTGGGGGTCTGAACGACCCACCTTGCTTATCATATCTATACTATTCTTCATCTCATTTTTTTGCTTATTCAGACCCCTGTGGCCCCCTAACTTAGGGGGCTTGCATTAATTCACGCAGGTCGATGCGACCTTCGTAGATCGCCTTGCCGAAGACGACGGCGGGGATGCCTGCCGCGTCGAGGGCCTTGATATCGTCGAGTGATGACACCCCGCCGCTGGCGATGAGGTGCAGTTCAGGGTAGGCTTCCATCACCTCACTATAGAGGTCGATGGCGGGGCCTGAGAGGGTGCCGTCTTTCGAGATCTCCGTGCAGAGCACAGTGCGCACGCCTGCCTCGATATATTTGCGGAGGAAGGGTAGGAGGTCTTCGGTGGAGTCCTCCTTCCAACCGTTGATACTGATTTTTCCGTGACGTACGTCGGCCCCGAGGATCATCCGTTCAGGGCCGTATTTCTCCAGCCAACCCATGAAGAGGTCGGGCTTGGTAACGGCGATAGAGCCTACTGTCACCATAGCGGCACCTGCGGCAAAGGCTTTCTCGATGTCTTCGTCTGTCTTGATGCCGCCACCGAAATCAACGGTGAGTTGTGTTTCCGTCGTGATACGACGGAGTACTTCACAGTTTACGATATGCCGAGATTTTGCACCGTCGAGGTCTACCACGTGGAGGCGTCGGAAACCAATCTCCTCAAACTCCTTGGCCACTTCTGCGGGGGAGTCGCGGTAGACGGTCTTCTGCTGGTAGTCACCCTTGGTCAGGCGCACGCACTGGCCGTTGATAATATCTATGGCGGGAATGAGTTCTATCTTCATCTCAATTTTTACATTATTACATTTTTAAATTGAGAAAATTTTCCAGAATTTTCTCGCCCACCTTGCCACTCTTTTCGGGGTGGAACTGGCAGGCGTAGAAGTTATCCTTGTGCATGGAGGCGGAGTAGGGCAGGATATAGTTGGCAGTGGCAATGGTGTCGGCACAGAGCGGCACGTAATATGAATGTACGAAATAGACATACGGCTCAATCCCATTCATCGCATCAAAGCCATGATACAGAGGCGATTTCAGGTCGTGGAGTGCGTTCCAGCCCATACAAGGCACCTTGTCTTCATGCTTTTCAGGCTGGAAGCGTTTCACCTCTGCGTCGAAGATACCGATACAATCCACGTCGCCCTCCTCGGAGTGTTTGCATAGCAGTTGCTGACCCACGCAGATGCCGAACACGGGCTGTTTCAAGTCGCGGATCACCTCATCGAGCCGACGGGCTTTCAGGTATTCCATCGCCTCACCAGCATGTCCCTGTCCAGGGAAGAGCACGCAGTCTGCCTGTTTCAGCAGTTCGGCCTCATCCGTCAGCAACGGTTCAATACTCATCCTTCGGAGTGCATTCACCACCGAGTAGATATTCCCTGCGTTATATTTTACGATTGCTACATTCATATCTCCTTCTCTCCTTACTCCTTCTTTCCTTAAGAGAAGATGATCGTCTTGTTCTTATAAGTCAAAATCTTCCTTTGTATGTGCTTGCTCACGGCGTGCGAGAGCACAATCTTCTCCAAGTCCTTGCCTTTCAGTACCAGGCTCTCTGGCGTGTCCTTATGCGTGATGCGTGTCACATCCTGTTCGATGATAGGTCCTGCGTCGAGGTCTGCCGTCACGTAGTGACTCGTGGCACCGATGATCTTCACGCCCCTTTCGTAGGCCTGATGATAGGGCTTTGCCCCGATGAAGGCTGGCAGGAACGAGTGGTGGATGTTGATGATATGGTGCGGATATTCGGCAATCATCTCGTCGCTGATAATCTGCATGTAACGGGCCAGTACGATGAAGGAAATGTCCTCCTTCTTCAGCAGTTCCATCTCAGCCTTCTCAACCTCTTCCTTGTTGGAGTGGTCTTTCTTGATGCTCCACACGTAATAAGGGATGCCGAACTGGTCGGCCACATAGCGTAGATCCTCGTGGTTGCTGACGATGCAGGGGATGTCGCAGTTGAACTCACCCGCCTTCCAACGTGCCAGCAGGTCGTAGAGACAGTGACTCATCTTACTCACGAAGATGGCCATGCGGGGGCGCTTGTCGCTGTAGTAGAGCGAGAACTTCATCTGGTAGCGCTGGGCGTAGAGCGTCATGATGTAATCGTAGAGTTTATCGCGTGGAATCAGGAAACCGTCGAGTTCCCATTCTATGCGCATGAAGAACATGCCATCCACCTTGTCCACATACTGGTCAAGGTAAACGATGTTTCCTTTGTTGTCTGTTATAAACTTCGTTACTTCCGATATGATACCCTGTTGATCAGGGCAGTGAAGAAGCAGAATTGCTGTTGTATCCATCTTGTGTATTTACAATTTGACAATTTACAATTTACGAATTTTTTTCTTCCTCGTTGTCGGCGGAGCGCAGGATGATGCTGGTGGCGCCGAGGGTGAAGAGGGTACCATCATCGATGATGCGACGCTCCTTGGGGGAGAGTTCCACATTGTCGACGAAAGTACCGGTATTACTGTTGTTGTCTTTTAGCGTATAGCGGAGACTGCCGTGTTTGTCGCGTGAGACGGTGATGGTGCAGTGGTTCAGGTCGACGCTGGGATCTACGGTCTCGAAGGTGCAGTTGGCAGGGTTGCCCTTCTGGTAACGGCCTATCACATTGTCGCCCATCCGCAGGGGAATGACCTGTTTGTAATGGAACACATTCTCGATGACGACAATGGAACCACAGCCTTCCTCGTTGGCCTGCTCATCGGGGTTTTCGTCCTTCTGACGGTTCTTGAGTTTGCTCACACCCATACGGATGCCGAACTCCTTACCGCAGTCAGGACACTTGAAGACCAGTGACTGGCCTGCCTCATACTGGGTTTCATCAAAGGTGATGTATTGGTCGCACTTGGGACACCGAACGCGCTTCATACTCCTGTCTCCTGACTCTTGTCTCCTTTAACCTTAAGCACCCAGGCCTCTTCGAGTCCTTTCCGCTTCTGGATGCTGTTCAACTTGTTGTAAGCCTCGTTGACGGTCCTGAAATTACCATATATGACACGCGTGACGTTGTTGCGAATAAACACCTGTGCCTCGGCATAACCTTTCTGGTGCAGTTCCTCCACAAAGGCATTGGCATTCTTCTTGGAGATGTAACTGGCAAGGACGATGCAGTAGAAGGGTTTCGTGTCAGTATTGAGAGACGCGGTATCGGCCTTTACGTCGGTCTTCGTGATTTCCTTAACAGGTGCCACGGAGTCGTTCTTGACCACAGGCTTTGGGGTGTCTATCTTGCTGATGTCAATCTTCTCTATGTTGGAGTCCTTCGGCATCATGCCCACGAGGATGGAATTGTTCAGGTTGCTCATGCTCTGGTGACTGTTCTCGCTGTTGGTGACAGGGGTGGTCATCAGGAAGAAGGCAAGGACGGCTGCTGCTACGGCAACGGTATTACGTACCCACGACATCTTGATGACGATGGCGCGCTCTTCCTCTTCTTCCGTCTCTGCCTCTATAACCTCCGTCGTTTCAACGGTGTCAACGGATTCTGTCGGCTCTGCGACGGTTTCCACCACAGGAGTGGAGACTTTCTGCTGCTTCGCTGTCTCGCCTAATGGTGCCATTTCGAAGGAGGAGAGACCGTAGAGTTGGGGCGTGAGAATACCTGCCTCACAGGGAGAGAAGATGTATTTGCCATCTTCATTGACGGAGAGGACGCCGATATCATTCAGATCGTACCGTCCTTCGTTCTCCAAGTGCTGTTTCAGTTCGTTGACCTCATCCTCGATTCTCCGCAGGGCCTCAGGGTAACTCATGTCGTAGGCCTCCACATACGACTGCACCAGCAGGGAGTCGTTCATGGTGAGTTGCGGATTGAAACCGAGGGTGCGCAATGGCGGGAGGAACGTGTGCTCTTCTTCGTCATAGCGGGCATCTGCATGGTGGGCCATAAAGCCTCCCAGACCCGGCACGATGACACAGTCATTGCTCAGCAAAAGAATCTCAATATGTCTGTCCAATTCAATCACGAGTGCAAAATTACTGCTTTTTTGCGAGATAAACAAATAAAGAAACTTAAAAATACGATAAAATGGAAAAATTACATTATCTTTGCATCCAAATTCAGGAATATGGATTATATCAAGACGGAAATAGAGGGTGTTTATGTCATTGAACCGAAAGTGTTCTGTGATGCCCGTGGCTATTTCATGGAGGCCTGGAAACAGGCGGAGTTTAATGAGCATGTGGGGCGTGTGGACTTCATTCAGGACAATGAGTCGAAGTCTTCCTTCGGTGTCCTCAGAGGCTTGCACTACCAGAAAGGCGACTTGTCGCAGGCCAAACTCGTGCGCGTAATAAAAGGTAAGGTGATTGATGTGGCTGTGGATATCCGCAAGTCAAGTCCTACATTCGGTAAGCACGTGATGGTGGAACTGAGCGAGGAGAACAAGCGTCAGTTCTTTATCCCCCGTGGTTTTGCGCATGGATTCCTGGTATTGAGCGAGGAGGCTGTCTTTACCTATAAGGTGGACAATCCCTATGCACCTCAGGCGGAGGCGGGTATCCGTTGGAATGATCCTGAACTCGGGATTGAGTGGCCAATTGATCCTGCTCAGGTGCAGACGAGTGAGAAAGACTTGAAGCAACCCTTCCTGAAAGACGCAGAAGTGTTTGAGTAACAATGAGATGAAAAAGCAACTATTAATCATATTGGCAGTTGTATCCCTGATTGGTTGTTCCCGTCAGCAGGGTAGTGTTGCTGAAGAGGAAAAGGAAAGCCGCGAAGCCAAGGCGATGCTGCAAGGTGTCTGGGTGGATCAGGAGTCAGGCGATGTGTCATTCCGTGTGAAGGGTGACACCATCTTCTATGCTGACACTACCAGTATGCCTGCCTATTTCAAGATTGTAGGCGACTCGTTGGTATTTGGCTCAGGCACCAAGTATGGTATTGATAAGCAGACGGAGCATCTGTTCTGGTTCAGGAATCAGAATGGTGATGTCATCAAACTGGAAAAGACGGACGATCAGGATGCAACGGCAGCGTTCACACACGAAACACCCAAGATCATGACCTATACCCATCAGGTGAAGACGGATTCTGTGGTTTCCTATAACGGGGAGCGTTATCACTGGTATATCGCCATCAACCCCACGAAGTTCAAGGTGGTGAAGCGAACCTATAATGACGATGGTGTGGAGGTGGAGAATGTCTATTACGACAACATCATGCACATCAGTGTCTTTAAGGGCGGACAGAAACTCTATTCCAGTGATTTCCGCAAGCAGCAGTACGGTAATATCGTGCCTTCCGAGTTTCTTACGGAGGCGATATTTGCCAATATGGAGTACAGCCACGCTGATGCGGCAGGCCTGCATTTCAATGCAACGCTCTGTGTGCCGGATGGGGCAAGTTGTTATCTGGTGGAGACACTTGTCTCCTACAAAGGACAGATGACAATGAAGATGTTAGAGTAGCCAATCGTCTAACAGCATCCTGGCGATAGACAGTTTCTCTGGGATATCGGGGAGATTGTCTTTTCGGAACCAGCCGCCTTTGGCAATCTCGCTTGTCTGTAGATGGATGTCGCCACTCACATAGTCGGCATTGAAGCCTACCATCAGTCCGCAGGGGTAGGGCCAGGGCTGTGAGGCGAAATAACGGATATTCGTAATCTTGACACCTGTCTCTTCCATTGCCTCACGGGCTACGGTTTCTTCCAGTGTCTCGCCTGTCTCGACGAATCCTGCCACCAGTCCGAAGAAGTCGCGCTTGAAGTTCTTGGCGCGTACCAACAGCACCTCATCACCTTTATGTATAAGTACGATGATGGCAATGGCCAACTGAGGCCATATCTCCTTCCCACATTCCGTACATTTCTTGGAGATATCCGTATCCATGCGCATCGGAGCGCCGCAGACACCACAGTATTTTGTGTTCTGGTCCCAGTAGAGCAGTTCCTGGCATTTGCCTGCCTTCAGGTAGAGGGGACGGGGCAGTTTGTAGTAACTCTGACGGAGTCCGCACATCTCGTATCGTTCATCGTCTGTGATGGGGGCATCAATACGATAGGTCACCACAGGCGTATCGTCCTCCATCGGGGTGATGTTCATCTGGTGCGTCCAGGCCTTCACTTCCGTAGGCGGCTCTTCCTGAAGGGGGATGGTATAAGTGCCGTCTGATCTGCGCTCTAACAGTAGGTCTTCCTTGCAGAAGACAAAGAAATATTTCTTCATTTCAATTCTGTGAGAATCTGTGTAATCTGTGGCTTATTGTCCGAAGAGGATCTTACGGTCACGTTCCAGGGCGGGTTTCACCCATTCCTCAGGCACGAAGCGCCAGTTGTTGTTGGGCTTCGGATTGACGGTACCTAAACGGTGTATCTCCTCTGTCAGATAGTGACGCTGGTCAAGGTCTGTGTTCCAGATGACACGACTGTCGAGTGAGTCCTTCGGGATGCCTGCACCGCGTGTCAGCAGTTCTCCTCCACCATTGGCACGGTAACTGTTCATCACCACCTTGTACCATTTCTTTTCGTCGAAGGGTTGTCCGTTTGACATTTTCAGGATGCGTACCTTCTGTCCGTCGGGCTTCGTCAGGTCTACCTCGTAGTCTATGCCTGCGGCAGAGTCGAAGTTGAAGGTGTAGTACTGGAATCCCGTGCGTTGCTGGTCGTCTTTTGAGGCCTCGTTCAGGCGCAGGGCGTGGTCTTCGGGTGAGGTCATGGTGTTTGTCCACATGTCGTATGAGTATTCCAGGTGCTTACGGATCTCCTCGCCGGTCATACGGAGCATGAACATCAGGTTCTCATAGCGGTAGAGTTTGAACATATCGGCCTGTGTCACATCACCGGCCTTGATGGTGGTGTTGAATGACAGGGGGGCGTTCAATGAGATGTCGGCCTTGGAGATCTGCAACTGCAGGTTGTGTATCAGGTCGGTGAAGGCGGAGTTGCCGAAGAAACTCTCACGGGTGTAGATGGGCTGCTCAAAGTAGCCGATCTTACGACTCACATACTCCTTCACAGCATCTATCTTCGGCTGGAAGTGGGCAAGCATCTGCTGGTCTATCTCCTCGTTCTCAATATTCACGATGCTACCCTTGATATCCTTTTTCGTCAGGTGCCCGTTCTTATAGGTGAGTTCTATCTCTGCCTCAGCCACATTCTTTGCATGGCAGGTGGGATCCAGACAGAGCACTTTCTGCCCTTTGCTGTTGGTAATCCATTCTTGATGCACCTGATGGTCGTGTCCGAAGAAGATGATGTCGAACCCTGCCACTTCCTTAGCCACCAACTCTGTTTCATCCTCATTGTACTCTTCGGTCTCGATACCGCCGTTGAGTCCGGAGTGGAACAGTCCGATAAGCAGGTCTGGGCGTTCTGTCTCCTGAATGTATTTCACCCATTTCTTGGCGCTACTCACCATGTCCTCAAACTCAATGCCTTTCCAGATGGATTTGTTCAGCCAGTTGGGGATGGCTGGAGTCAGCAGACCAAGCACGCAAATCTTCACACCATCCTTGTAGTGGACGGAATAAGGTTGCAGGCCTGTATAGACGTGGGAGGGACGTGCCTCAGCGTTCTTGTATCCTTCCTTCACGATGTTCGCACCTATCACAGGACAGCGCACCTCGCGAATCCATTTGTCATAAACCTTGTGGCCAGGCTCCACATCATGGTTACCTACAGCCTCCACATCATATTTCATATAGTTGATGACGCTGGCAGCCAAATTCTCCTCCTCGGAAACCACGAAGTTCGACCAGTAGGAACATGGCTGTCCCTGCAGGATATCGCCGTTGTCAATCAGCAACAGGTTGTCGCCATATTGCTGGCGTTGCTTATTAATATAGGTATTCGCACGCGTAAGGGTACCCTTGATAGGCTTGCCTTCCATAAAGTCCCATGGAAAGAAGTGCCCGTGAACATCACTGGTCTCAATGATTTTCAGACGCACGGTTTTCGTGGCGGGCTGAGCCGTCACAGTCAGCAAAAGACTGACAAGGGTAATGGTTGTTAGAAGTCGTTTCTTCATCTGTTTCATATTTTTGTGCAAAGGTACGAAGAAAGTTCGATATCTCCAAATTCTTGGTACACTTTTTGCTGGTTGTCTGTCAGAAGTAATCAAAAATGAAAAGGAGGATAAGAATATGGCATTCATAGACTATTACAAGATTTTAGGCGTTGATAAGACAATACCGCAGAAGGATGTGAAGAAGGCGTACCTGAAGCGCGCCAAGCAGTTTCATCCCGATTTGCATCCCGATGACCCGAAGGCGCAGGCCAAGTTTCAGGCTTTGCAGGAGGCCTACGACGTGATTGGTGATCCTGAGAAGCGGAAGAAATATGACCAGTATGGTGAACAGTGGAAGGAGGCAGAACAGTTCCATGGCTTCGGCGGTGGAGGAGGTGCTGGTGGTGCTAATCCGTTCAGCGGTTTTGACTTCAGCAGTTTCAGTGGCGGAGGCGGTTTCAGTTCATTCTTCGAGGATCTCTTTGGGCGTAAGGGGCAGCCGGGTGGAGGCTTCGGCGGGTTCCAAGGCTTCTCCGGACATTCCGGCTTCTCCGGACATTCCGGAAATTCCGGATTCTCCGGTAGTACGGGCCATCGTACGCACTCAGGCGAGATGAACGCCAATGTCACCATCGACCTCTATACGGCGATGCTGGGGGGTGAGATCATCGTAACCCTCTCGAACGGGCAGAAACTGAAACTGAAGATCAAACCGGAGACACAGCCGGGCACGAAGGTGCGTCTGCGTGGCAAAGGTTATGACAGGGGTGACGGTACTTTCGGTGACCTCATCATCACCTATCAGGTGAAACTGCCGACAAACCTTTCTGAAAAGCAGAAAGAACTATTAAGACAAATGAAAGGGACCGCATAAGCGATCCCTTTTGAGTGGTTAGAGATTTGTTCTTCTCTCCTTATTACTCAACTCCTTCTCTCCTTCTCAAAAAGGCCTCTGCACGTTGGAGATCCTCTGGGGTGTCTATGCCAACGGTCTCCACGTCGGTGAGTCCCACGCGGATGCGGTAACCGTTCTGGAGCCAGCGCAGTTGTTCCAGGCTCTCGGCTTTCTCCAGACTGCTTTGTGGCAACTGTGTCACCTCGGCCAACACCTCGCGGCGGTAGGCATAGATCCCTAAATGCTTCAGGAAAGGATATTCGCCAAACCACTCACTGCGCTCCTTACCTCTTATGAAAGGTATTACGCTGCGACTGAAATAAAGGGCAAAGCCGCGATGATCCACCACAATCTTCGGTGAGTTGGGATTCTCTATGGCTTCGATACTCTCGAAAGGCTTTCCGAGGGTACCGATCTGTGTCTGCGGATCGTCGAAGAGATGCATCAGTGTCTCTACCTGTGATGGCTGGATGAAAGGCTCGTCGCCCTGCACATTGATGATGACGTCGGCATCAGTGCCAATCTTCGTGGCAGCCTCCTCGATACGGTCCGTACCGCTCTTATGGTCGCTGCGAGTCATCACAGCCCGACCTCCGAACGCCTCGACACACTGGAAGATTCGTTCATCGTCGGTAGCCACATAAACCTCATCAAGCAGGGTGCTCACCTGCTCATACACTCTCTGGATGACTGTCTTGCCGCCTAAAATAGCCAGCGGTTTGCCCGGGAAACGCGTAGAGGCGTAACGGGCGGGGATGATGGCGATATATTTCATAACGGTTGCAAAGTTAATCAAAAAATATGTAAAACATAACAATAGGTTCAAAATAGTTTTAAAAGATTTGTCCATCTCGCTTTATTTTCGTACTTTTGCAAAGATTTATGTAAAATTGAAAGCAATGAAGAGTAAGAAATATATCATCACAATATTCACATCCATCCTTTTCCTGCATCCTTTTTCAGCAGGTGCACAGAAGATAACACTCGGTTCGGCCACTACCAAGGACGGTGGCCAGTATCAAGGGGAAATGATGCAAGGGAAGCCTCAGGGAAAAGGCAAGGCCGTCTATAAGAACGGTAATACCTATGAAGGCGAATACGTGAAAGGTAAGCGCCAGGGCTTCGGTACCTATACCTTCTTCGACGGTGAGAAGTACGAAGGTGAGTGGTTCCAGGACCAGCAGCATGGCCAGGGTGTCTATTATTTCTCCAACAACAACCGTTATGAAGGACTCTGGTTCCGTGACTATCAGCATGGACACGGTGTGATGTACTACTTCAACGGCGATGTCTATGATGGCGAGTGGAAGATGGACAAGCGCTCTGGCAAGGGTACCTATACATTCTCCAACGGTGCTTATTATAAAGGAGAATGGAAGGACGACCAGAAGAACGGCAACGGTTTCTACGACTGGGGCGACGGTTCCAGTTATGATGGACAGTGGGCCGACAATATGCGTTCTGGCAAGGGTACTTTCCGCTATGCCGATGGTGATCAGTATATCGGACAGTGGGCCAACGACGTGCAGAATGGACGTGGCATCTATAAGTTCCAGAACGGCGATGTCTATGAAGGTGACTATGTGGACGGCGAGCGAACGGGAACGGGTATCTCGAAGTATGCTAACGGCGACAAGTACACGGGTCAGTTCTTCGAGGGCGACAAGCAGGGCCAGGGTACGATGGTATGGAACAACGGCGATCAGTATATCGGCATGTGGAAGGCCGACAAGATGAACGGCAAGGGTAAACTCACCACCAAGAACGGTGATGTATTCGAAGGTCAGTTCAAGAACGGCAAGATAGAAGGCGAGGGGATTGCCCGCTATGCCGACGGCTCGAAGTTCAAAGGTACCTTCAAGAACGGTAAGCGTAATGGTGCTGCCATTGAGGAGGATAAGGATGGCAAGCGTTTTGAAGGTTCCTATGTGGATGATGTGCGCGACGGTAAGTTCGTGGAGAAAGACCGCAACGGCAAGGTTATTGCCTCTGGCACCTATACCCGTGGTCACAGACAGTTGGATTAGTCTTTTAGAAACTTAAACAAGAACCAGATGATTATTGATACAATAGAGAATCTCTGCCAGTATGTGGCATTAAATCCGCTTTTTGCTGATGTCGTTGATTTCTTGAAGAATCATGACCTCAAGACATTGGGACCAGGCAAACACCCTATCAAGGGCGAAGACTTGTTCGTCAATCTTCAAGTGGCAAAGCAGCGTACAAAGGATACCTGTTTCATAGAGTCGCATGTGCAGATGATTGATATCCAGATTCCTCTCTCGTGTGAGGAAACCTATGGCTACTCTCCGTTGGAAGAACTGCCTGATGCAGCATACGACGAAGAGAAGGATATGACCATTTACGAGGGTGTGAAGCCGAAGGAATTCGTGACGCTGACACCTGGTATGATGGTGATCTTCTTCCCGCAGGACGGACATGCTCCCTGCATTATCGAAGAAAACGAAATCAAAAAAGCAATATTTAAGGTTAAAAATATATAGTCTATGGCAACAAAGAAAGTTACTACTAAGAAACCTGCTGCCAAGAAGGCAGCGAAAATCGTGAATCAGACAGAGTCCCAGCATATTGGACTGGTGCGTAATGACAGTTGGCTGGAACCCTTTGAGGCAGCCATCCGCGGACGACATGATCACGCCGTGTGGAAACTCAACCAGTTGACGAGAAACGGTAAGAAATCCCTCTCCGACTTTGCCTCGGGCCATCTGTATTTCGGACTCCACAAACTCGCCAAGGGCTGGGTGTTCCGTGAGTGGGCTCCCAATGCTACGGACATCTATCTGATTGGCGACTTCAACAACTGGCAGGAGTCAGAGAAGTACCGTTGCAAGCGCATTGCCGGCACAGGCAACTGGGAGTTGAAACTCAGTGAGAAGGCCCTGAAGCACGGACAACTCTATAAGATGAAGGTGAAGTGGAATGGGGGAGAAGGTGAGCGCATTCCCGCCTGGTGCCGTCGTGTGGTACAGGACGATAATACGAAGATCTTCTCTGCTCAGGTATGGAATCCTGAGAAACCATACGAGTTCCAGAAGAAGAACTTCAAACCCAAGAAGAACCCGTTGCTCATCTATGAGTGCCATGTGGGTATGGGACAGGATGCCGAGAAGGTAGGCACCTACACCGAGTTCAAGGACAATGTGCTGCCACGTGTCATCAAGGACGGCTATAACTGCATCCAGGTGATGGCCATCCAGGAGCATCCCTACTATGGATCCTTCGGCTATCATGTCAGTTCCTTCTTCGCTCCGAGTTCTCGTTTCGGCACCCCCGAGGATCTGAAGGAACTCATCGATACTGCCCACAAGCACGGCATTGCCGTCATCATGGATATCGTCCACTCCCACGCCGTGAAGAACGAGGTGGAGGGTCTCGGTAATCTGGCAGGCGATCCGAATCAGTTCTTCTATCCTGGTGACCGTCATGAGCATCCCGCCTGGGACTCCCTCTGCTTCGACTATGGCAAGGATGATGTACTGCATTTCCTGCTCTCCAATTGTAGATACTGGCTGGAAGAGTTCAAGTTCGATGGTTTCCGCTTCGATGGTGTCACCTCGATGCTGTATTATTCTCACGGACTGGGTGAGGCATTTGGCGGCTATGGCTTCGACTACCGTATGGCCATGAACATCCCCGACTACTGGATCAAGACCATCAAAGAGGTACGCGACGAGGATATCAATGTGTGTTCCATCTTCTGGGAGGTCAAGAACCGTCGTCCTGACGAGAAGACTATCTCCTACTGCGAGAGTCACGACCAGGCACTGG
>JAFZNI010000177.1 GCA_017551005.1 Prevotella sp. | reverse complement strand
ATCGACCCCAAGATGGCCGATGATGCCTACCGCATCAATGGCAGTACCATCACCGCTAAGAACGAACAGGGACTGCTCTATGGTGCCTATGCCCTGCTCAGAGGCGAACAAGGCTATTCCGCACCCTTCTGGAAACTGCGTATCCTGAACCACTGGGACAACCCCAACGGCACCGTGGAACGCGGTTTTGCGGGAAAGAGCATCTTCCTCAATCCCGATCCGGAACGGATCAGGATATACGCTCGCGCCAATGCTTCTGTCGGCATCAACGGCACCGTGCTCAACAATGTGAATGCCAAGCCGGAGGCACTCACGACCGCAAGTCTGGAGAAGGCCAAGGCCATCGCCGACCAGTTGCGGCCCTATGGTATACGCGTGTACCTATCTATTAATTTTGCCTCGCCCATCAAGGTGGGTGGACTGGAAACTGCCGACCCGCTCAATGCAGAGGTTGTGAAATGGTGGAAGGATAAGGTGAACGAAATCTACAAACTGATTCCCGACTTCGGTGGTTTCCTCGTGAAGGCCAACTCTGAGGGTGAGCCGGGCCCTCAGGACTTCGGACGTACTCACGCCGATGGAGCCAATATGCTGGCTGGTGTCTTGAAGCCCCACAAGGGCATTGTGATGTGGCGTGCTTTCGTCTATGCGCCCCAGAGTCCTGACCGTGCCAACCAGGCCAGTCTGGAATTTATGCCACTCGACGGGCAGTTTGCCGACAATGTCATCATACAGATTAAGAACGGCCCCGTGGACTTCCAGCCACGCGAGCCATACAGTCCTCTGTTCACCTCTATGCAGAAGACGCAGATGATGGTGGAGTTCCAGATTACACAGGAGTATCTCGGTGCCGCCAACCATTTGGTCTACCTCGCCCCGATGTGGCAGGAGTTCTTCTCGTTTGTGAAGCCCGGCAGCCTGAAAGCAATGGCGGGCGTAGCGAATATCGGCGACGATACCAACTGGTGCGGACACCACTTTGCACAAGCCAACTGGTACGCCTTCGGACGTCTGGCGTGGAACCCCAATCTGAGGTCGGCGGATATTGCCTATGAGTGGCTCAGACAAACATGGGATCCCATCTCAAATCCTAAGAGGCCCCTTCTCAGAACCAGAGTCAATCTGTGTAGTGCCCTCTATCCGGCAAGATACGGGGAACCTTGGGGAACCCTCGTTGACTTGATGATGTCCAGCCGAGAGGCCTGCGTGAACTATATGATGCCGCTGGGCATCCATCATATCTTTGCCGGCACGCACCACTACGGACCAGAGCCTTGGTATGCACCACGCGGACTGAGGGCCGACTGGACCCCACCCTACTACCACAAGGCCGACAGCATCGGCTTGGGCTTTGACCGAACTCTCTCAGGCTCGGCCAACGTCAAGCAGTATCCCGACGAACTCTGCCGTCTCTACAACGACATCAACACCTGTCCTGAAAACCTGTTGGCATGGTTCCACCATGTGCCTTGGGATCATAAAATGAAAAGCGGACGTACCTTCTGGGACGAATTATGCCACAAATATGACGACGGAGTCCGCGAGGCCCGTCGCTTCCTCACCATCTGGGATGCCATGCAGCCCTACGTAGATCAGCAGCGTTTCAACGAGGTACAGCACAAACTCCGCATCCAAGTCCGCGATTCCGAATGGTGGCGAGATGCCTGCCTGCTCTATTTCCAGACCTTCTCGCACCGTCCTATCCCATCGGACATGGAGCATCCCGTACACAACCTCGACGAGATGATGAAATTCCGCATCCCCATCACTATGTACGAGAACCCTGAGAGTGGATACACCAAATAGGCATACCAAACTTATGGTATTTAAAATGCCATGTAAGTGGGATTGTGGGTATGCAGAAATCGCCGTACCTTTGCACCCAGAAAAGTTTTATTAATTATTTAATTTAAAAAGGTAAGGATTATGACAAAGATTGCAAAACAGTTGACCGAACTCGTCGGCAACACCCCACTCTTAGAACTCAACAAGTATTCACAGGCAAAGGGTCTGGAAACCCCGGTCATTGCCAAAGTAGAGTTTTTCAATCCCGGCGGCAGCGTGAAAGACCGCATCGCACTGGCGATGATTGAGGACGCAGAGGCCAAGGGCATCCTGAAGCCCGGCGCCACCATCATCGAACCCACCAGTGGAAACACGGGCGTAGGATTGGCACTGGTATCAGCCGTCAAGGGCTACCATCTTATCCTTACCATGCCCGAAACCATGAGCATTGAGCGCAGAAATCTCGTAAAGGCCTACGGTGCCGAGGTGCGTCTCACCTCTGGCAAAGACGGCATGCCAGGCGCCATCCGCGCCGCTGAGGAGTTGCGTGACAGCATCCCTGGTGCCGTCATCCTGCAACAGTTCGAGAACGCTGCTAACCCCGCCAAGCACTATGCCACCACGGGACCTGAGATCTGGCGCGACACAGACGGGAAGGTAGACATATTTATCGGTGGTGTAGGCACTGGCGGTACCATCAGCGGCACAGGCAAGTATCTGAAGGAGCAGAATCCCAACGTAAAGATCATCGCCGTAGAGCCGAAATCAAGCCCAGTGCTGAACGGCGGCCAGAGCGGTCCGCACAAAATCCAGGGCATCGGTGCCGGCTTCATACCCAAGACCTACGATGCTGACGTCATCGACGAGGTGTTTGATGTAGAGAACGACGATGCCATCCGTACGGGTCGTGAGATTGCCCAGTCAGAAGGTCTGCTGGTAGGCATCAGTGCCGGTGCAGCCCTCTACGCAGCCATTCAGGTGGCCAAGCGCCCGGAAAACAAGGGCAAGAAGATTGTTGTCCTCCTGCCCGATACTGGTGAGCGTTACCTCTCGACGGTGCTCTACGCCTTTGAGGATTATCCACTTTAAAGTGATATCGGCACCACGATTTTAAAAGTGATGTTACGACCCTTGTTGTAGACACCACGGCGACCAGTCACAATGTTCTCGTCGGCATATTTCAGACGACTCAGGTGATTCTGGTAAGCACGATTCAACAGGTTGTCGGCTGTAATATACAGTTCGGCAACCTTTTTTCCATTTATCTGCAAATCGGTACCTGCCGAAAGACTGAGCAAAGCGTATGCCGGTGTTGCGGTCTCTGTATCGTCAGCGCT
>JAFZNI010000176.1 GCA_017551005.1 Prevotella sp. | reverse complement strand
TATTGTAGTATTGCGTATGTTGCTTACTATAATAGCCGAGACGGGTATGCAGTTTGAGTTGTCTGGTGGCTCTCCATGTCAATACGGAATTGGCAGAGAACGCCGGTGTGTTGAAGGGATGTTCAACAGGATCGGTATTATACTCATACATGTGCGCCTTCTGCCAGGATGACGACAGATGGGCAGAGAAACGTGATGTCTCATATTGGCCGGAAAACTCCAGACCGTATATATCACTCTGGGCATCATTACCGTAGTCGAGCAGATACATGTGGATATTATTGCGAGCCTTGTTGTAGAACGCGTTTAACTCGAAGTTCAGACCTTTCAGCCATTGGGTGGCACCGAAGGTCAACTGGTAGGAGTGCATCGTTTCTGGATCCAACAGGGCAGATGTTTCTTTGATACCTGCAAAAGCATATAGGAATACATTTGTCTTCCTATAATAATACGGTGCATCGATATAGGCCTTGGAATAACTGAGTTTGACGTTCCATTTGGGCTGTACGTAGATCAATGCCAGTCGTGGTGAGAACTCCTTGATGGTGGTGGAGTCAAAACGGTGTTTGTAGTCGAAGCGCAGACCGGCGTTGACGATGAATGATTTCCAATGGTGTTTCAGTTGGAGGAATGTATTGAAACTGTTCTCATGACCTTTTCCCAGGTCAGAGACGGGGATGGTCTCCGGCAGGTTCGTTTTGAAGTTATAGCCAAAGGTGTAGCGCGCATCTTCCATCTCGAAGTAGTTGTACTCCATACCGGCCGACAACAGTCCCTTGTGATTCTTGTTGTTAAGGTAACTCCAGTCGCCCTGTAACTTGGCGCTGAACGTATGCTCTTGTCCGCTCATATATCTGGAGTAGCCGCCTTCCCCGTATTCCTTAAGCATCTGCTGTGATATCTCCGGGAGTGGAAGTAAATCGACAAAGCCGGGAATCTGTACGTCGCTGATCACTTGGTAGTGGGCCATATCGCTGTTGTCATAGGCAAAAGTGCCTTTGAGATAGACATTATGGAACTGTTGTCCATAATTGAGGTCGGCATGGCGTGAGGTGGTTGTGAAACTGGGCCGCACACCATCGTAGGTCTTATATTTCTCAATCTCATAAGGTGCATAGAGATAAGTCATCGCCATCGGCGACTGTATCTGTGAGAACTGCGTGTTGTAGAGGAATTTCAGGTTCTTGTATTTAAGGGATACGCCATAGTCGTATGAGGGCTTGTTGCCGATACCGCCGATGATAATGTCGCCACCTTGGCTATATAATTGAGGCAGTGCGGTCTCATCTTTGGTGATATACCTTTTTTCTCCTTTGGCTTTGAAGAAACTGCCCCAGATCAACACGTCGAGGTCGAAGTACCTTTTGCCAAAGAGTAAGTCTCCGCGAAACTGACCGTAGTTACCAGCACCAGCCCTTAGTTTGACACCGTCGATGTCGGCACCCTGTTTCGTGATGAGGTTGACGACAGCCGTCAACGACACGCCGCCGTAGAGCGATGAAGCCGGTCCGCGCAATACCTCTATCTGTTTCAGTTTCTCAAGACTCATGCTGAAGTCAGGTGCAGCGATATTGATACTGTAACTGTTCAGACGGTGTCCGTTCAACATGATAAGTATTTTTTCCTGACCATTGCTGTAGATACCGCGCATGCTGATATTGATATCGTCGTTGCAGTCGATGATGTTCATGCTGGGTACGTAGATGGCCAGCACCTCTTGCAGGTTCCGGGCACCTGAGTTGCGGATCATCTCTTCAGTAATCAAGGTGGTGGGCACAGGCACCTCGTTCAGGTTCTCTGCCTGGCTCGAGGCTGTGGTGATGGTAGCGGTAAGACCCGACCTCAGGTTCTCCACCATATCAATGAACCGCTGGGGGTCTTGTGGCGAGGCGGTGTAGTAGGGGTCTTCGTTCAGTAGGCTTCTGGTGGCCTCTTCTGCCTTTTCCACATTGTCGAGACTGAGGTTACAGAGAGCCATCAGGCGGAAGGCACTCTGACGGAGAATGCCATGGAAATTGTCCATATTCTCTTGCAGAATAGATACAGCCTGCTCAATGCGTCCGATGTCGTATTCTCTTTCTGCCTCATTGTATATTTGTCGGACAGAACTGTCCTGTGCTTGTACCGAAAGTGCCGACAGGCAGATGAAGATTGATATAAGATAAAACCTGACTCTCATACTATATATATACTAAGGTGTCGTCTCACTTCCTGATGGGAATCGTAAATGTAAAGATAGTGCCTTCGCCCTCAGTTGATTCAAATGAGATTTTTCCGCCGTGTTTGTTTTCGATGATGTCGCGGGTGATGCCCATACCCAGTCCTGTGCCTTGTCCAACGGGCTTGGTGGTGAAGAAGTTCTCGTAAAGCCGTTGCTTCACCTCTTCTGTCATGCCCTCGCCGTTGTCTGCGATGCTGATGATGATGTTGGGACCTTCAGTCTTAATGTCGACAGTCACCTCGGGATTATAGCCATCTCCTACCTTCTGTTTCTTGTTCCATAGGGCATAGCAGGCATTGTTCATCACGTTTAGTACGGCACGGCTCAGATCCTGTGGAATGACCATTATCAGCGGCATGCCGGCCTCGTACTGTTCGTGGATGTTGATGTTGAAGTTCTTGATGTTGGCACGCATGGCGTGATACGACAGCCATACATATTCCTTCACGAGTTTGCAGATGTCTGTAGGAAGGAATTCCGATTCTTTGCCTCTTGAGACGAGCAGTATACCCTGTATGATGCTGATGGCCCGCTCACCGTGTTCCACGATTTTAGCCATGTTCTCACGCAGGTCGGCTACGATGTCTTCGATGTCCTCACGATCGTCCTCAGGCAGTTTGTCCTCATTGTTTTCAACGATCTCTGTCAAGTCTTTCAATAATTTGTCAGACATCTTACTGAAATTGATGACGAAGTTCAGTGGATTCTGGATTTCGTGGGCAATGCCTGCACTGAGCATGCCTAAAGAGGCCAGTTTCTCCTGTTTCTTCAATTGCTCTTGGAGTTGTTTGATCTGTTGTTCCATACGTTTATTTCTTTAGAACGGGCAATGTGATGGTAAACTCGCAGAATTCATCCTTGACGGAATTCACGCTGATGTCTCCGCGGTAGTTCTGTATAATCTCGTGAGTGAGGTAGAGACCTACGCCCGCAGCCTCACTCGTGGTCTTTGTCGTGAAGAAGGGGTCGAAGATCTTATTGATGATTGTACTCTCGATACCGATACCGTTGTCGTGGAATACGATGCGGATGGTATCGCCGTGGGTACTGACGGTGGTAATGAGTTCCGGCTGGTAGTCGGCGCGTTGCTTCTTCTTGACGAGGGCATAGATAGAGTTGCCCAGGAAACTCATAAATGCCTTGCTCAACTGCTCTGGATTAGCGCGGACGGGTACCTCCTGCTGTGGAATGTCTAAGCGCAGATTGATATGATATTCGGCAATCTCCTTGGCATAGTAATTCTCTGTCATCTCCAGATTTTGCCTGAGGATAGCAGCGACGTCGGTATCCACCACACCGCCCGAACGATCTTTCAGCATCTCCTCCATCGCCTTCAATGTACGGGAGGTGTTCTGTCCGTGTTCTCCTACCTTCTGCAGGTTGCCTGTGAGCATGTCGAGTACATCCATCGTGTCTTCGTAATTCTCTTCGTCCATGTGTTCCTTCTCGTCCTCCACATTGGCCTTGACGTCTTTGATTAGTCCTTCGGAGAGTTTGGCAAAGTTGTTGATATAGTTCAGAGGGTTCAGGATGCGGTCGATGAGTCCCTGGGTCAGTTTACCGACCGTAGCCATCTTTTCGAGTCTGACCACCTGTGCGGTACGGTCCTGCACAATCTTCTCCAGTCGTATCTTCTCTTTCTCAAGCCTTCGTAGCCGCATCTGGAAGAGGATGAAGGCAATGGCGAGCAGGAGCAGGATATACAGTGCATTCATGTACCATCTGAGATAGAATGGGGTCTTGATATGGAACCTGATGCTTGTGATGTCAGTTGTACGGTTCATCACATCTCTGGCCTGAACGCTGAAGGTATAGTCGCCGTGGGCGAGGTTGAGGAAACTTGCCGATGTGTTCACGCTCCATCCGCTCCAGTCGCCGTCGTTCAGACGGTACCGATAGAGTGTCTGCCCGGCAATGGGCGTACAGTCGAGCGAGAAGGTGAAGTGTAGGTTGTTCTCCTTGTAACCGAGGTCAGGCAGTGCTTCGGGCATCTCTCCGAAGCCGCCCCAGAGGATGCTGTCACTCCCTAACGTGACGGAACGGATGCAGAGTTTTGGCTTGATGCTCTGGGAGACATCCTGGGCCTGGGTGTTGATAATGGTCAGGCCGTTGTCATGGCCAAGCCATATCTCATTCTGCTGGACATACATGGCTCGTATCGGCATATCCTTGATGGGAGACAGTATCTGCTCCATATCATCCAGCCGTTTGCCGTCTTTCCATCTGTAGAGTGCCTTCCCCTCATTGCTTGTCAGCCATGTGATACCTTTACTGTCTGAGAAAGAGTAGAGCGGGTAGGGGAATGGTTGCGTGGCTTCGGCACTGACAACTTCCACTTTTCCGTCTGTCAGTACAAATGTCAACATGCTCTCGGCCTTGTTGCCAGTTTTGTATTGGGTGAAATCCTGTGTGCCAGCCTTCTTGTACCATACTATTCCGTAGAGGCTCTGTACCCAGATGGTGCCTTGGGCATCCTTCTCGATCTTCCTGACGTTCTCCAGACTGAGACTCTTCTTTTTGCTATGGCCATTGCTATCGTACAGGTAGACGCCGTCCAGTTCACCGCTGTAGATTTCAGGGCCTTCAGCCAATACGGCCATAGAACTTGTGCTTGTCAGACGACTGACACCGCCTCCTGCTGACAGGCGGAATATACCGTCTGCTGTTGCTGCCAACAATTCCTGACCGCTTCTTTTTAGATCCCAGCAGGCATAGTTGACTCCAGCGACACGTACGAAGCGCATCCCCTCCTGACGGAAGAGTCCGTCGTCGGTGCCTGCATAGATCCTGCCACCGAATTTCTCAATGGAGAGAACGGTGCCTGTGAGCCCTTCATGCGAGGTGAAACGAGAGAATAACGATGGTACTTGCACGGCAAACACACCCTTGGCGGTGGCTCCCCACAGTAGTCCCCGACGGTCGTATGACAGATAGACGATGTCGTTGGAGCAGAGTCCGTTGGCATCGGAGATGGTATAGAGGTCTTCTCCCTTGTCATTACGAATGACGACACCTGTCCCTTTCTTGATGACGGCAATGTACCCGTTTTCTAAAGGCTCTTCAATGACGATGTCGTTCTTCACCACATCCTTGTCACCTCTTTCCACTGCATCCACATCCACCACATCAAGCACGCCTATCCTGAGCGATTGGGAGTCGATGGTTTTCCATACCTTCACCTCATCACCTTCTACTTGGTAGATATTACCGTTGTTGGCGATAAACCGCACTTTACCGTCACGTTCGAAGATCTCGTTCACTTCACCGGTAAAGAGGTCTGGCTTTCCTATCCGCTGGAGATAGATCTCGCCATTGGCTTTCTTTTGGATTTTTCCGAAATAGTTGTATCCGCCCACCCACATGGTGTTGTCAGAAGTCCTGACGACAACGGTCACGCGTGTGATGCCTGGGGTGTGGATGATTCTCCAGTTGGCATGGTCATAGTACATCAGGCCCTCGAAGTTGGCCACGAACACATTTCCGTTCTCGTCGGCCTCCACGTCGTAGTTCAGGCTGTTGGCATGATAGTCTTCCGCCGTGAAGTTGCGGATAAAGGGAATACCCTGCCCGAAGGAATAAGAAATGAGGAATGAGAAATGAGAAATGAGGATTACCATGCAAGCCCAGGCACGGAAATCATCCTTTCTGAGGCAAAACAATGACAACAATCTATTGACGTAATCCATAGTCTTCATTTCATTCTATATATTTTTCGTATGGTACTTCTTGTCCTATGTAATAGTTCCATTCCTCAGTTGTCAGATTCCGTTTTATCTTCGTCCTGATTACATCCACCATCTGTGGGACGAAGATGTTCACAGCCGTCAGATTACCCTTGACGTCGCCCATCCAGAAGGTCTTGCTGGTTGAGTCGAAGTCGAAGTGCATGATCCAGTTGCTGGTCTCCACCAGCGTCATCGGCTCAACCTTCTCGTTGGTAGGTACCCAGAGTTTCACGCTGCCGTCGTAACTGGACGAGTAGAGCAGGTTCCCACGAATCTGCACCTTGGAGATGCGTGAACGGTGACCGATCAGTTTAAGCATCTTCCCTGCTTTGTCAACAATCCAGATGGTGCCGTCGCTCATGCCGTAGGCTTCGATGCCTAACTCCTTCGAATAAGTATAGGCGGTTATCTTTCCTGTAACCGGTACTTTTTCGGTGGTGAATTGATCGATGCCCTTCAGCAAGTGCATCATGCCCTGATCATCAAAGATCACGATCTGGCCGTCCTTCCTCGCGCTTCCGATGGCACGGAAAGGAAGTTGGTGGGTATTCCTGACCATCTTGCGCTTGATATCGATGAGAGCAACACCGTTTTCTCCGACTGCCAGTATGTTTTTGTCGTTGAGGACGTGCAATTGCATTGGGTGCCCTATGTCGTTGAGTTCATAGATCTTGACGGTCTTGAGGTCTTGTCCGATGAAGACCAGATGCCCTGTACGGCTGACGACATAGATGCTGCCGGAGGTTTCATCAATGTCTGCGTCGCGGAAGTCATACCGGCTGTCCTTGAAGAGGGTGGTCGTCTTCAACCTGTTGCCTTGTCGCTCGCTGAGAATCACCTCGCCGTAGTTGCTGATGCTGACGAGCCTGTTGTCAGAGCCAGGCAAATACTCGATGTTCATGATGGCTCCCTGATGCTCTGTCCACGACACCATACTCTTACTCGACTGCATGAGTGCCTGGAAAACGGCAGGGTTGTAGATGTCGCCACCGTAGCGTGAGGTATAGAGGTACGAGGCATAACTGAGCATGTTGGCCATCTCATCGTTGCCGGCTTGTGCCTGAATGGTGGAGATGGAGCCTAATGAGCGCCCCAAGGCGATGTAACTCAAGGTGTCTGCCTTGCGCTTCGAGAACTCTGCCTGAATGCGCTGGTGCTCTGCCATCTGTCGCTGGCTTTCTGCGACGGATGAGGCTTCCAGTGCTTTCTTCTCCGAGGCCACGGCGTTACGCTCCGCCTCGATGGCGTTCATACGTTCTATCTCCGACTGCCGACGCATCTCGTTGGCCACCCTTGTCTGCTGGAGGGCTTCCTCACGCTTCTCGTCGGAGATCTCCCTCTGCTCGTTGGCAATTTCCTCCATTTGGGCACTCACGCTTCTGGACACTGTCGAGCGCATCTCCTGTTTTTTCAACTCTTCTATTTGAGCCTGAAGGCCTTCCACCTTCCTGCGCTCCGACAGCCAGCCATAGATACCTGTAGCAGCAGTGCCTGCCAAGAGCACTCCTGCGCATGCCGATATGATCGTATTTTTTTTCACTTTCTTTTCAATGCCAGCAGCGTAATGTCATCGCTTTGTTCTGCATCCCCGGCAAACACCTTCACGTCGGCCTTGATATTGTCGATGATCTGCAGACAGTCAGCCTTTGTCTGCTTTTCCAGCAGAGCCTTCAGACGCCCCTCGCCATATTCTTCGAAGACGGTGTTGGTGGCCTCTGTCACGCCGTCGGTATAGAGCAGCAGTGTGTCGCCGTGCTCCATCTGCAACTTCACGTCCTTGTATTGGTATTCGTCGATGGCACCTGCCACAATGTCCTTCGACAAAGGCAATTGCTCGATAGTGCCGTTGGCCTTCATCAGATAGGGCGGGTTGTGCCCGGCGTTGGTGTAGATCACCTCGCCTGTCTGGATATTATAGATACCATAGAATACGGTCACGAACATGCTGTTGACGGACTCCTTCGCCAGGAGGCTGTTCGAGTAGGTCATGCACTCCGAGGGCAGGACTCCCCTGATGCCTGTGGCGCGGATGAGCGTACGGCTGACGGCCATGAAGATGGCGGCAGGCACGCCCTTGCCGCTGACGTCGGCAATCACGAAACCGATGTGGTCGTCGTCAATACGGAAGAAGTCGTAGAAGTCACCACCCACATCCTTGGCCGCGTTCATCGAGGCGGCAATGTCCAACTGGTGTGCATTTTCTGGGAATGGAGGGAAGATGCGTGGCAGGATGGCCTGCTGTATCTCACGGGCCACGGCGAGGTCGCCCTTGATGCTCTCCAACTGGGTGTGCTCCTTTTGCATCGTCTTGATGTAGCGTATCTGCTCGATGGCCTTTTCGATGGTCACGCTCAGGTCGTCGAGGTCGATGGGCTTTGTGGCAAAGTCGAAGGCGCCGTTGTTCATCGCCTGGCGGATATTGCCCATGTCGCCATAAGCCGACACCATGATGCACTTCAGGGCAGGGTTCTGCATCTCGTTGATCTTCGTCAGCAGCGTCAGCCCGTCCATCTCCGGCATATTGATATCACTCAGGATGATGTCGAAGTCTTTCTCTTTGAGCAGTATCGTGAGTGCTTCCAGGCCATTGTGGGCAAACTTGAATTCGTACTCTCCTTTTCGGATTTGTCTTCTGAAGTATTGTGTCAACAACAGTTCGAGATCCATCTCGTCGTCAACACTTAGTATCTTGACTGGCATAAAATTAGGTATAATATTTCTGATGCAAAAATACGGCAAAAAAACAACATAACCAAATTTCTTATGGAAAAAACCACGAAAATGGCGCAAAAAGTCTGTTTATTTCCTACGTGTAGTCGTTAATTTGTTTTTTTTTATGTAACTTTGCATATTGTTTATGGCCACATTACACATTTTCAACCCCGAACACGACATTGCCTTGGCCTCCAACTTGAGCAATTTCACAGCCCCTCATGCGGGTCGTGTGCTGAGGGCCGATGTCGGTTATTTGCCAGCGCTCTGGGCAGGTTCTGACGATTATGTGTTGGTGGATCATGCCGACGATGCGCAGACGGCCCTTGTCCGTCTCATGCATCGCCCGTTCCTTGGCTTTGTCGAGAAGCGTCAGTTAGCCAGTCTCCCCATCAGTTTTGTCGAGCCTTGGGGTTGGGATTTGGCACTGCGCAGTTTCCTGCTCCGTTATGGTGTGCCTGAAGGGGTTTTACCGTCAGAGCAGGAGATAGCCGTCATCCGTGACCTCTCTCACCGCAAGACCGCTGTTGGGCTCCTGCGTTCCCTCGCCATAGAGGGTACGGTGGGCGAGTCCGTCGTACTCGAAACACCCGAGGCAGTAGCCCTTCAGGTGGAGCGTTGGGGCAGGGTAGTGCTCAAGGCTCCTTGGAGCAGTAGCGGTCGGGGTATCCGCTTCGTCGATACCGTGCTCGACGACTACCAGATGCGTTGGCTTCGAAATGTGTTGGTGCGTCAGGGGGCAGTTGTCGTGGAGCCCCATTATGATAAGATGAAGGATTTTGCGATGGAGTTCCAGAGCGACGGCAGTGGCTCAGTCATCTGTCTGGGTCTCTCCCTTTTCCATACCTCCAACGGTGCCTATACGGGCAACATTCTCGCCTCTGAGGAAGAAAAACGCGAAATGATAAGTCGTTATGTGTCAACCGATTTGCTCGATGCTGTTCAATCGAGTATTTGCCAGTTGCTCAGTCCTGTTTTTAAAGATCGCTATCAGGGTCCCTTTGGCGTTGATATGATGCTCGTCAATGGTAAATTGTCAAATGGTAAATATCTTCTCCATCCCTGCGTGGAGATCAACCTCCGTCGCACTATGGGACATGTGGCCCTCGCGCTCTCCCAACAGTGCCATTCTGGTCAGGTAATGGCCGTCGAATACACCGACAACCACTACAAATTTCGCCTCAAGGAAACCTGCCAGTTTTGATTATTCGTTTTCTTTCAGCGTATAGAGGTTGATGAGGGTAGTGAGGGCTTGTTGGCAGACGGGACAGAAGTCTGGTTCCTCGTTGGTGCGCATGCGACAGTTCT
>JAFZNI010000175.1 GCA_017551005.1 Prevotella sp. | reverse complement strand
GGCTTGTATTGGTACTTGCGAGACCATCCACGCCTTGAATCGTGGTGAGAACATTGTGATCATCTTCGTCAACAATGCCATCTATGGTATGACGGGTGGTCAGATGGCTCCTACCACACTGATTGGTCAAAAGACCTCTACTTGTCCTTATGGCCGTGATCCGCAGTTGCATGGCTATCCCTTGAAGATGGCTGATATCGCAGCGGGTCTGGAAGGCACCTGTTACGTCACTCGTCAGAGTGTGGAGAGTGTTGCCTCTATTCTGAAAGCGAAGAAGGCACTGCGCAAGGCTTTCGAGGCTTCGATGGCTGGTAAGGGTTCAAGTCTCGTGGAGTTCGTTTCTACTTGTAACAGTGGTTGGAAACTCACTCCCGCTAAGGCTAATGAGTGGATGAAGGAGAATATGTTCCCCTTCTATCCTAAAGGTGACCTCAAAGACACTACAAGTCTTTGAAGTGAAAAGTGAATAGTGAAAAGTGAATAGTTATGAAAAAGGAGATAATTATTTCAGGTTTCGGAGGTCAGGGCGTGCTCTCAATGGGTAAGATTCTGGCTTATAGTGGACTAATGGAGGATAAAGAGGTCACTTGGATGCCTGCATACGGTCCTGAGCAGCGTGGTGGTACAGCCAACGTGACTGTGATTGTCAGCGACGAGCGTATCTCATCGCCCATCCTTAGCAAGTATGACATCGCTGTGGTGCTGAACCAACCTTCATTGGAGAAGTTTGAGCCGAAGATAAAACCCGGTGGTATTCTGATATACGATGGCTTTGGTATCATCAACAAGCCAACTCGCAAGGACATCACCATCTACGAGATTAATGCCATGGACAAGGCTGCCGAGATGAAGAATGGCAAGGTGTTTAATATGATTGTGCTGGGTGGACTCTTGAAGGTGGCTCCCGTTGTGAGCGACAAGGGTGTGGAAAAGGCTTTGAAGAAGACACTCCCCGAGCGCCATCACGATCTTATCCCTCTGAATATGGAAGCCTTGAAGGAAGGCGCAAAGATTATTGAAGAGATTAAATAATAAGGTAAATATGAAGAAAATTGTTTTGATGTTAACTGTAACGCTGATGTCGTTGCAGTCGGCATATTCGCAGCAGGCACTTGAAGATAGCAAAAACACAGATAACTGGTATATTGGTGTTAATGGTGCTGTCAGTTCAAAGATAACTCACAATAGTGTTTTTAAGAATCTCAATCCTTCGCTTGGTCTTCGTGTAGGACGATACTGGACCCCTGTCGTTGGATGGGTTGTGACGGGTGATCTCTATCTTCGTGAAAGAGGTTATGAATTTAGTGATGCAAAGAGACTGAAGGGTGTGAATATAGATTTTCTGGGTACACTGAACCTAAGCAACTGGTTTGGTGGCTATCTGGGACAGCCCCGTACCTTTGAGGTCAGTGCTCTCGGAGGTCTGGGATGGGAATGTATCTTTGACTCAAAGTTAGATCACAAACAGGATCTGGTTTCGAAGTTCGGTCTTGACTTTGCCTATAATTTTGGTGAGTCTCTCGAATGGCAAATCTATGTAGAGCCTGCTATCAACTATAATCTGACATCTAATTCACGTTGTAACTATAATCTGAATACAGCGGCATTCCAGGTGTCAGTGGGTCTTAACTACAAGTTTGGTAATAGCAATGGTACACATAACTTTAAGATTGCTAATTTACGTGACCAGACTGAGATTGACGATTTGAATACGTTTGTCAACGAGTTGAAGGGCGAGTTGGTGGCAAAAGACAAACGTATCGCTCAGGGAATCCGTATGATTGGTACTCTTGAGGACTCTTTGGAAGCGGCAAGAAATGTCAAGCCAACTGTAGTGAACAAGGTTACGAAGGTGGTGAATGTCAAGAATAATGTGCTTCAGCCCACAGTGATTTTCGGTCAGGGAAAGAGTAGTGTAGATGCAGCCCAGATGGCCAGTGTGGCTATGATTGCAAAGTATATGAAGAATCATCCTGAGTCGAAGATTCTGATCAAGGGTTATGCTTCTCCTGAGGGTAATCCTGAATTGAACCAGAAACTGTCAGAGGCTCGTGCTGAATCTGTAAGGAAAGCACTTGTCAGTCGATATGGCATTGCAGCCAGTCGTTTGACGACCCAGGGCATGGGTGCTACCGATGAACTCTTCGATGAGATTGACTTCAATCGTGTGGCTACATTCACCGATATAACTAAGGAGTAGTTCGAATAGATTAATAAGGAAAACGGCCTGAGCAAATCCTCAGGCCGTTTTCCTTTTGTTATTTCTGGGATTTCTTGGTGTACTCTTTGGAGAAATCTTCAAAGAAATTGTGTTCCAACACCTGTGAGATTCTCCAGAGCAGTTTTGTGCTGATATCTTTCCTACTGAAGATATTATAGACATTCGTTCTTTCACAAGGAATTTCTTTAGACAACTGGGTCACACTCATTCCTTTTTTCTTCATCACTTCCCTAATGCTCCGTCCGATATTCATATAAATATAATTATTTAGTTGTTTGATATTATCATTTTTCGTTTGCAAAAATAATACTTTCATCTCAATATTCCAAATGTTTTCTTCAAAAAAAAGATTAAAATGTTGGGAATTAGGGGATTTTAGTGTATCTTTGCAAACTAATTAAACTCACGACTAATGAAACATCAACTGAGAAGTGCAGTTTGCACGGAAGGAAGAAGAATGGCTGGTGCCCGTGCATTATGGGTGGCTACAGGTATGAAACAGGAACAGTTCGGCAAGCCGATTATAGCAGTCGTCAACTCGTTTACACAGTTTGTGCCGGGGCATACGCACCTGCATGAGATTGGTCAGATTGTCAAGGCTGAGATTGAGAAGATGGGATGTTTTGCCGCTGAGTTCAATACCATTGCTATCGATGACGGTATTGCCATGGGGCATGACGGTATGCTTTATAGCCTTCCGAGTCGCGATATCATTGCCGACTCTGTGGAATATATGGTGAATGCCCATAAGGCTGACGCGATGATTTGCATCTCGAACTGTGACAAGGTGACGCCTGGTATGCTGATGGCTTCTATGCGGCTGAATATTCCTACTGTCTTCTGTAGTGGTGGTCCGATGGAGGCAGGCCGTTGGCGTGGTGAGAATGCCGACCTGATTACAGCAATGGTGAAAGGTGCAGACCCCTCAGTGTCCGACGAGGAGATGAAAGAGATAGAGGCCTGTGCTTGTCCTGGTTGCGGCAGTTGCTCTGGAATGTTCACAGCCAACTCGATGAACTCGTTGACAGAGGCTATCGGTCTTTCGTTGCCTGGCAATGGTACTATTCTTGCAACGCATACTAATCGTATTGAACTCTTCAAGGCTGCTGCCCGTCAGGTGGTAAAGAATGCCTTTGCATATTATGAGGACGGCGACGAGAGCGTATTGCCTCGTTCGATAGCAACCCGCAAGGCCTTTATGAATGCGATGTCGCTGGATATTGCTATGGGTGGCTCAACCAATACGGTACTTCATCTGTTGGCTGTGGCTCAGGAGGCTGGTGCAGATTTCACGATGAAGGATATCGATGCACTCAGTCGTAAGGTGCCTTGTCTCTGCAAACTGGCTCCCAATACACAGAAGTACAGCGTGCAGGAATGCGGTCGTGCCGGTGGTATCCTCGGCATACTTAATGAATTGAATAAGGGAGGCCTTATTGATGGCTCTGCCATCCGTGTTGATGGTATGACTTTGGCTGAGGCCATGGAGAAATACAGCCTCACCCCTAACCCCTCTCCAAAGGGCGAGGGGGAAGCCTACGGCGGCGAGGGAAGTGGTATCTCCCAAGAGCAGGAACTATCAACTCCCATCCCTTCTAGGGAGGGGTTGGGGGTAGGTCTTTATTACTCTGCTCCGGGTAACCGCTTCTCTACGAAGATGGGTTCACAGTCGGAAGAGTGGGAGAGCCTTGATACCGATCGTGCCAATGGTTGTATCCGTGACCTTGAGCATGCCTATACGAAGGATGGTGGTCTGGCTGTGCTCTTCGGTAATATTGCCCAGGATGGTTGTGTGGTAAAGACCGCCGGCGTCGATGAATCCCTGTGGCATTTCGAAGGCCCTGCTGTGGTGTTCGACTCTCAGGAAGATGCCTGCGAGGGCATCCTGGGTGGCAAGGTGAAGAGCGGCGACTGCGTGGTCATTACCCATGAAGGTCCGAAGGGTGGCCCTGGTATGCAGGAGATGCTTTATCCCACCTCTTATATTAAGAGTATGCATCTCGGCAAGGAGTGCGCGTTGATCACCGATGGTCGTTTCTCTGGTGGAACCAGCGGACTGAGTATTGGCCATATCTCGCCAGAGGCTGCCAATGGTGGTAACATCGGAAAGATCAAGGATGGCGATATCATCGTCATTGATATTCCCTCACGCAGTATCAGTGTGAAACTCTCTGATGAAGAACTTGCTGCCCGTCCGCAGCAGCCATTGAAGCGTACTCGTACCGTGAGCAAGGCTTTAAGAGCCTATGCCCAGAGCGTGTCCTCGGCTGATAAAGGTGGTATTAGGATTATTGACTAGGATGTCCTAGGCTGTCCTAGGCTGTCCTAGGAAAACCTATAAAAAAACAAACGGAAATGAAAGATAAAATTACGGGATCGAAGGCGCTGATGCGAGCCTTACAGGCAGAAGGTGTGAAGACCATCTTTGGTTATCCTGGTGGCTCTATTATGCCAGTCTACGATGCGCTCTTCGATTATACACGAGGCGAGAAGAAGTGTTTCGACCATATCTTGGTGCGTCATGAACAAGGTGCCACCCATGCTGCTGAGGGCTATGCCAGAGTGTCTGGCAAGGTGGGAGTGGCCTTGGTGACCAGTGGCCCTGGTGTGACAAACACCCTCACAGGTATCGCAGATGCCATGTTGGATTCCACACCGATTGTTGTCATCGCAGGACAGGTACCCATCTCTGCCTTGGGTACTGATGCATTTCAGGAAGTAGACCTGGTGGGTGTGTCACAGCCCATATCGAAATGGAGTTATCAGATTCGTCATGCTGAGGATGTGTCGTGGGCCGTTAGTCGAGCCTTTTATATCGCACGGACAGGACGCCCAGGTCCGGTGGTGCTTGACTTTACAAAGAATGCACAGGTTGAGGAAATAGATTATAATCCGCAGAAAGTAGATTTCATCCGTTCTTATGTGCCTTATCCGAAACTTGAAAAGGAGGCAGTACGTCAGGCCGCAGAACTGATCAACAATGCCAAGAAGCCATTGGCACTCGTAGGACAGGGTGTAGAACTGGGTAATGCCCAAAGTGAACTGAAAGCATTCCTTGAGAAAGCAGACATTCCTGCAGGTCGTACGATGCTGGGTCTTTCTGCACTGCCGTCCAATCATCCGCTCAATGTCGGTATGCTCGGCATGCACGGCAATTACGCCGTAAACCTGAAGGAACAGGAGTGCGACGTGCTCATCGCCATCGGTATGCGTTTCAGCGATCGTGTGACGGGTAACCTAAAGACCTATGCCAAGCAGGCGAAGATTATCCATCTTGACATCGACCGTAGCGAGATAGATAAGAATGTGAAGACCGACGTGGCTGTGGTGGCTGACTGTAAAGAGTCGCTCCCCGCTATCACGGCTTTGCTGAATAAGAATAACCACAAGGAATGGCGCGATTCGTTCAAGCCTCTTGATGAGCAGGAACGTACGAAGGTGATTGAACCCGCCATCCATCCCAAGGAGGGTCCGTTGTTGATGGGTGAGGTGGTAAATGCTGTGGCAGAGCAGGCACCCGACAATGCCATCCTCGTGACGGATGTGGGTCAGAACCAACTCTTTGCCACCCGTTATTTCAAATACCATCATAAGCGCAGCATCTGCACCAGTGGTGGTCTCGGCACGATGGGCTATGGTATGCCTGCTGCCATCGGTGCCACCTTTGCGGCTCCAGAGCGCACCGTCTGTTGTTTTATGGGCGACGGTGGCTTCCAGATGTGTATTGAGGAACTCGGCACGATCATGGAACAGAAGGCGCCTGTCAAGATGATTGTCATGAACAATCACTATTTGGGCAATGTGCGCCAGTGGCAGGATATGTTCTGGTTGCGTCGCAAGTCATTCACCAAGATGATGAATCCCGATTACAGTTATATTGCGCAGGGCTATGGTATCCCTTATCAGGCTGTTACCGACCGAAAGGATCTTGCCGATGCCATCAAGAAGATGCTTTCCACCGATGGCCCGTTTATCCTCGAATGTGCGATTCTTGAAGAAGACAATGTGTTACCGATGACGCCTCCGGGTATGGATATCGATAAAATGATGTTAGAGATTTAAGGTTATGAAAAAGGAAGAAAGAAAACTCTATACCTTATTGGTCTATTCTGAGAACGTGGCCGGTATTCTGAATCAGGTGACGGCTGTGTTCACCCGTCGTCAGGTGAATATCGAGAGTCTGAACGTGTCGGCGTCGAGTATTCCTGGCGTGCATAAGTACACCATCACTGCTTGGAGCAGCGACGAGGATGAGATCGTAAAGATTGTCCGTCAGATAGAGAAGAAGATTGATGTGGTGAAGGCAAACTACTTTACTGACGATCAGTTGTTTATCCGTGAGTCTGGTCTCTACAAACTTGCCACAGACAAAGTGCTGGAGAATCCTGAGATATCCCGTACCATCCGGCGTTTTGATGCGCATATCATCGAGGTAAACCCCACCTACACCATCGTCATGAAACATGGCATCACGGAGGATATCATCTCACTTTTCCGTGCTTTGGATACCTTCGGCTGTGTGTTGCAATATACCCGTTCCGGTCGCATTGCCGTGACTCGTGGCATGCAGGAGCAGGTCAGTGCATTCTTAGAAGAGAGAGAACAAACCCCCTAAGATAGGGGACTGGGGGTCTGAACAATGGATAAGATAGGATCATACGAATTTATGGCAGAGCCCTTCCACTGCGACTTCTCGCAGCGGCTCTTTATGGGACATCTGGGCAATCACATGCTCAATGCAGCCGATTTCCATTCCTCTGCCCGTGGCTTTGGCATGAAGTATCTGATGACCATCCAACGTAGTTGGGTTCTTTCGCGTCTTGCCATCGAGATGGACGAGATGCCTCAGATGTACACCAAGTTCAATGTGGAGACCTGGGTGGAGTCGGCCATGCGCTATTTCACCAGTCGTAATTTCCGTGTCGTCGCCCTTCCTGAGCCTGGTTCCGGCGAATTTCCGAATTCGCCGGCTAAAGTATACGGCTACGGTCGTAGTATCTGGGCGATGATCGACACAGAGAGCCGTCAGCCTACGGATATCTTTTCCATTGACAACGGAGCCATCAACAATTGGATTGTAAAGGATAAGGAATGTCCCATCGACAAGGGAGGACGTGTGAAGATGTCGGAGGATGCAGCATTTGTCCGCACCATCGACACCCAATACAACGATGTTGATATCAACGGCCATATCAACTCCGTGAAGTATATCGAGCATGTGCTCGACCTCTGGCCGCTCGACTGGTACAAAGAGCACAGCATCCGTCGTTTCGAGATAGCCTACGTGGCTGAGGCCCATGCCGGCGACCAACTCTCTTTCTACAAGGAGCCTGCCGAAGAACCAAATGCCTTCAACATCCGTATCGTAAAAATCTCACCAAATTCCGAAGAACCTGTTGAGGTCTGCCGTAGCAAGGTCATCTTCAGGTCGTAAATGCTATCACTGGGGCCTGGCCAGGCCGGCCAGGCCCCAATGATAGCCTATAAGTGATAGCATCATCGGCTGTCGGCATGTCCGGCGGCCGATGATTGTGTCTGTCCGTAAATTGTTGCCGAAAAGTTTGGCAGTATCAAAAGAAAAGTGTATCTTTGCAGCGGAAAGTCGCCTGGAAAAGTGTTTGAGCAAAGAAAAAAGTCGTCCAGAAAAGTGTAAAATCATATAAAAAACTTATGTATAAGCGGAAAATAGAAGAGGTGCTACGCCTGTGGAAAATGAAGGAAGGCCACAAGCCGTTGATCATAAAAGGCTGTCGCCAGTGTGGTAAAACAAGTTCTGTGGTCAGTTTCGCAGAACAGAACTACGAGCATGTGGTTTATATGGACTTTCATGAGCATAAGGAATACAAGGCATTCTTTGCAGGAGCATTAGATGTCGATACGTTGACACTAAACATGTCCGTTGGCATAAAGGGTGCCCAGTTTGTCCCAGGAAAGACGTGCATCATTTTTGACGAGATTCAGGATTGTCCCAATGCACGCTCCTCGCTGAAGTTTTTTAAACTGGATGGCCGCTACGACGTCATCTGTACTGGTTCACTGCTGGGTGTAAACGGCTACAAGACTAAAGAAGAAAAAGAAGAAGAGCAGAATGCTTCCATTCCTGTGGGTTTTGAGGAAATTGTCAATATGTATCCGATGGATTTTGAGGAATGGCTGTGGGCTAATGACATACAGCCCCAACATTTCGAATATCTTCGCAACTGTTTCGAGGCAGAAGAACCTGTCAACGAGGCTATCCACCAGCGTCTGCGACAACTGCTGTTACGCTATGTTGTTGTTGGAGGAATGCCTGAGGCAGTGGCCACCTTCTTCAAGACCAATAATATGAACGATGTGTTTCAAGTACAACATGGGATTATCGAAACTTATAAATCCGATATGCTGAAATATGCGCTACAAGAGGATAAAGCACGTATCCGTGAGTGTTTCGACTCCATCCCCAAACAACTGGCCAAGGACAACAAAAAATTCCAATACGCTGTTATTCGCAAGGGAGCACGGTCGAGTGAATATCGAGGAAGCCTCCAGTGGATTGAAGATGCAGGCATCATACAGCGTTGTTACAACACGTCGATCACAGAACTGCCACTCAGTGGAAACGCTATTGCTGACACATTTAAGGTGTATATGACGGATATAGGACTGCTTGTCAGTATGCTCGATGAAGGCACGGCTTGGGATATTATGCAGGGTAATCTACTGGGATACAAAGGAGCAATTTTCGAGAATCTGATAGCCGACATACTTGGCAAGATGGGCAGGAAGTTGTATTATTTCCAAAAAGAGGGAGGGCTCGAACTGGATTTCCTTATCCGTTATAAAGGTGAGTGTACCCCGTTGGAATGCAAGGCCAGAACGGGTAATGCGAAGTCGCTTCAAACGGTGTTGAAGCATCCAGAGCATTATCATGTCTATCATGCCTTGAAGGTGGGGGATTATAATGTCGGACGAGATGATGCATTATTGACGATACCCTTCTATCTGGCGTTCATGTTGACTTCGTCACATCGGGGTCAGGACACTTTGTGACAGTCACAGATTTTCCTGACCCTTTTGTGATACCTGTGCTAAAATGTTAATTCTACACTTCTTTAACACACTTTAAGGGGGGGTAACGGTTGTTAACAAAAATCTTTGTACCTTTGCCGCGCAAAACGCGGCGAAGATGCTCACGCTCGGCCATTGATGCAAGCATCATGGCTCTCGCTTAATCGCATCATTGCACCCGAAATTTTAATCATTATAAACAATATGGTACAAAGAAAATCTTTTGATCTTTACCTTGCGCGGACGGCTGGGATGCTGTCTGGCGCACGACGGGTGGCCGCAGTGCTGCTCGTGATGATGCTCACGACCGTGACGGCGTGGGCTAGTACTTTCAGTGGTGGCGACGGCTCGTCGGGCAACCCCTACCAGATTGCGAGCACCGCCGACCTTAACCAGTTGGCTGCCGACGTAAACGGCGGCAACACCTATTATTACGTGTACTTTGTGCTGACTGCCGACATTGCCTATACCTACACCAAGGCGTGGAACGATGCCACGAGCACCGAGAACAACTACACGGCCATCGGCGACAATAGCCACTACTTCAATGGCAAGTTCGACGGACAGGGCCACACCATCAGCGGCATCCGCATCTACAAGGGCGGCAATAGCAACGCCGACGATTATCAAGGTCTCTTCGGCCGAATCGGCAGCGGCGCTGAGGTGAAGAACGTCATCCTCGCCGACACCCGTATCACCGGCTGCGACGACACCGGTGGCATCGTGGGCTACAACGACCGCGGCAAAGTCACCAACTGCCACGTCACCAGCGACGTCACCATCCACGCCGCTATAGGCGCGTCGTCCCACGGCGGCATCGCAGGCCGCAACATCGGCACCGGCGCTGCCACTATCACTGGCTGCACCAGCGCCGCTGCCCTCACCACCCATACAGATTTTCGTTCAAGTTATGTCGGCGGCATCACAGGCAACAACAGCGGTGGTATCGTCACCAACTGCCTCTACCTCGGCACCACCCTCGAAGGCTATAGCCGGGCCGGTGCCATCGTTGGCGACAACAGCGGTACCGTCGAGAACTGCTACTTCACCAGCACCACCATTCAGGGCAAGGACAACAACCACAACGCTCTCACCAACGCCGAAAGCGCCGTCGGCTACAACGCAGACGGCGGCACCGTCACCAACTGCGGCCTCTCCGACATTCCTTGGACTGGCAGCGGAACCAGCGCTAATGACCCCTACATGATATATACCAAAGACCAACTCGACATGCTGGCGCAGCGCGTGAACGACGGCATCAGCAACTACAGTGGCAAGTACTTTAAGTTAGGCGCCAACATTGCCTACAACAAGAGCACAGAGAATAACTTTACGCCCATCGGAAAAAATAATTATGGATTCTATGGCACCTTCGATGGACAGGGATATACCATCAGCGGCATCAATATAAATTCAGGTTCTGCTGAAAAAGGCATCTTTGGCTATGTAGATGGAACAGTAAAGAACCTTGTTGTCAGCAACTGCAGTATTGTGGGCTTCGCTAGGGTAGGTGCTATCGCTGGATATTTACGAAACGGCACCATCGAGAACTGCCACGTCGGTAACGATGTCACCCTCAGTGGTAATGGCTATGTCGGCGGTATTGCCGGTGTAAGCGAAAGGGGAACAATTAAGGGCTGTACCAGCGCCGCTACTATTACAGGTACAATAAGAAGTGGCATAAATGCTGACAAACTTGGAGGTATCGTCGGTGCAACAGTTACATCATCATCTTCTTCTACGCTGACCGACAACATCTTTACAGGTACTATCACCACCGATAATCTTAATGAATATATCGGCGCAGTTGTTGGTCAGAATAACAATGGCACCCTGACGAACAACTACTACACTTCTACAGGATTCGGCGGTATCGGCGCTGCAAGTTCCACCACTGGTGCCGATGGAGTCGGTGCCCGCCAGGCCCTGACCATCAGCGCTGGCACGGACGTGACCCTCACCCCGAAGGGCACGCCTTCGACCTACGACGTCAGCGGCATCACCGTCTATGCCAGTAACACAGGCATGAGTTACGGCGGTACGCTCTACGCCGGTGCCACCGAAGCGGTGACGCTCACCCTCGCCTACAGCGGCACCGTGCCCGAGGGCTATACCCTTAACTACATCGCCATTGGCACTATCAGCGGCAACGCTACCGACGGATATACCCTCACCATGCCCAACGACAATGTGACCGTCATCGCCGACTTCGACGTTACCCCCTGGACAGGCAGCGGAGACAACGCTGATGACCCATACATTATATTATATTCCAGCCAACTCGACCTGCTGGCACAGCGCGTGAACGACGGCAACGCCGCCACGGGCTACAGCGGCAAGTACTTTAAGTTAGGTGCCAACATTGCCTACAACCCAGCCGTTCTCACCATCGACAACGACAATGACGGCACCAACGACAGCAACTTTACGCCCATCGGATATAACATTCATCCATTCTATGGCACCTTCGATGGACAGGGATTTACCATCAGCGGCATCAATATAAATTCGAGTGCTCAATATAAAGGCATCTTTGGGTTTGTAAATGGAACAGTGAAGAACCTTGTTGTCAGCAACAGCAGTATTGTGGGCGTTTCTCGGGTAGGTGTTATCGCTGGAAGTTTACAAAGCGGCACCATCGAGAACTGCCACGTCGGTAGCGATGTCACCCTCAGTGGTAATGCCTATGTCGGCGGTATTGTCGGTGAAAGCGAAGGGGGAACAATTAAAGGCTGTACCAGCGCCGCTACTATAACAGGTATAGAAGCCAGTGGCTGGATCGCTTCCAGTCTTGGAGGTATCGTCGGCGCAGCATCTACATTTACTTCTTCTAATTCTACGTTGACCGACAATATCTTTACAGGCACTATCACCGGTGCTCTTAATGAATATATCGGTGCAATAGTTGGCGATAATGACGGTGGCACCCTGAAGAGCAACTTCTATACTTCTACAGGATTCGGCGGCATCGGCGCTGCAAGTTCCACCACTGGTGCCGATGGAGTCGGTGCCCGCAAGGCTCTGACGATGGTCGATGGCGACGGCATCACCGATGCCGTCAACGAGACCTTGAAGGGCAAGACGATAGAAATCTCCTTCGCCCGCACATTTGAAGCACTCTCCAGTGGTGAGGGCAAGGCCTCGACGCTGTGCCTGCCGTTCGATCTCGCCAAGCCCTCGTCTGCCGTCGGCACCTTCTACACCTTCGGTGGCGTGTCAGACGCTACGGGCGAGTATGTGGTAACGATGAACGAGGTGACGGCTACCACACTGACAGCCGGTACACCATATATGATCAGGCCTGCAACAACTGATCTGTCATTCCAGAACACGGCCTACACCGTGCCGTCAACCGGCTTCACGCCAGCCGGTAAGACAACCGATGCGAACGGCTGGGAGTTCAAAGGCACCTATGAGGAGATTACATGGCCTGACGGTCAGACACGCCTTTATGCCTTTGCTGCCGCCAACTTCAAAAAGTCTGACGGTTCGCTTCTGAACGAGGTCGGTGCCTTCCGCCGCTTCGACTATGGCCATGCCAATCCATTCCGTTGCTACCTGTGGGCACCCGATCCTTCAGCAGCGCGCGATGTGAGTAAGGCAGGCAGCCAGTTGCCGGATAGCATGAAAGTGATTCTGGTGAGTGCCAGCGGTGAGACCACCGCCGTCGGCTCGCTCGACACCCGCACGGGTGAAGTGACCTTCGGTGACGAGTGGTACAGTCTCGACGGACGCCGTCTCAATGGCAAGCCCAATGCAAAGGGTGTGTATATCAATAATGGAAATAAAATAGTAGTTAAGTAGTTAAGCCATATGAAAAAGAAGAATTATGTAAAGCCCTCGATGGAGGTGTATCAACTAAATCAGCCCTCGAAGTTACTTGTCGGTAGTGGTGGTGATATCAGTTACCTCCCCGGCATCGCTGAGGACGAGAAGCACCTGGCGTAAGGCACCTATCACCGGGCCAGGCCCCGGTGATAGCCGGCCCGGTGATAGCCTGAAACAGAATGATTATCCCCCCGCCACTCGGCGAGGAATCATATAGTAAATAGGGAGTTCACAGTGATGTGGGCTCCTTATCGTGTGTGTTTATAATTTAGTTTAATTTAGGTATTAGTTTTAATTATGAAAGTAGTATTTGAAGAAAAGATTGTTTCAAGAGAAAAGAAAACACAAGCATTATCAGTAAAAAAAAAGGTTGAAGGGTTGGACAGGGGACTCGACGTCTATCGCCATCTGGACGAGGACGAGAAGAATGTGCTGATTCCCTTTGCCATGTCCCACCATTCCACTTCGCGGGATACCGCCGTCCTGCTGCGTGCGTATAGTGCCGACCTCGACAGGGGCGTGTGCCGGGAGTCGCTCTGCATCGACTTTATCCAGATGGCGAGACGGGCGTACTGGCTGGAGAAGTGTACCAGAATGAAAAGCGACATGGAGGCGCTGGGCACGGTGCCGATGGCGGAGCACGGCTATGCCCTGACCAAGGAGCCCGGCTTGGAGACCACCGCCGACCTCTACCATGCCATCGAGGGGAACCTCATGGAGATAGCCGACCTGATCGGAGAGGTGGAGGAGAAACTGGCGAAGGCACCCCTCACGCTCTACGGCGGTTACTACCACTATCTGCGGGCGCAGTACGACGGAGAGCAGGCGGTGAAGGACTTCAGGTACTGGCAGTTGCAGTCGGGAGTGCCCTCGCTCGTCAAGTTGAAGATGCTGCGGGCAGAGAAGATTGCCGACTTCATCAACAGTGGTATCCTGGAACTGGCCCTCGGGTCGTGCGACATCGAGTTGGGCGACGTGGATGTGGAGCAGTTCAAGCAGCAACTGCCTCACGATTATCCCTGTGTGAAAGATTTTGACATCTTTTGCACCATCTTCAACCGCACCATCGGTTGGCGGGGCGATATCCTTGTGCCCAATTACGACTGTGCCGGTCTCTTCATCTTCCAGCACTGGGACGAACTCACCGAGAGCGACATCAAGGCCATCTTCTACCTCGACGAGATGCTCAACCAAATCAACGAGGTGGTACGGCAACTGTCAGAGGCGGAAGCAGATTCGGCTGAGCCAGAACCGTCGATTTGCAAATACGACGGCACGGATGGAAGCGACGGCACGGGGGGCACGCCGCTATCGATGTTGTTTCGGGAGGAATGCCATGAAGAGTTGAAAACGGTCATGGAGTCTTGGCGACCATATTTGAAAGATGTTGAGCCGGAAAAGGATGCCTTGTGCCTCAGTACCTTTCACTTCGACCTTGATCAGATGCAACCCTCGACGGTCTATATTGACTTTGCACGTCTCATTTGCCATGGGGCACTGATTGTTCCAATGTCAAATCTTGCAGCCTATATGTTCAGCCACTCTAACCTGAGCAAAAGCAAGAACGCCCTCTACGTCCAACTGAAACGCTATAAGAAAATGTGCCGGTAGACTCTTGTACCTTTGTACCCGGGTACTCAAATCTGTTACCTGGCGGTACCCAGTACATCTGAAAAAGTTTGGCGGCAATCATTTGTCTTCATACCTTTGCATTCGTAAACTCATGCGAGGATGGGCTGCACCTTAGCATAAGAGTAAACTCTTCTGCATTCGGTTTGCACCGTCCTTGCACTCACTATTAAAAAGTAAAGGTATGAAAGAAAAGAAAGACCCAGTAAATGGGGCGCTTCAGCATGCTGGAGAGCCCACAGTAGTGACCCCTGAACTGCTTGCGCTCGACAAGGAGCGCGTGACGAGCGAGAGTGAGATTTCCGACGAGGAGTTCCTGTTCAAGTTGAATGGCGTACCCTGTTGTCCGCGTGGCGACCTGAGCACGATGACCGGTCCCGCCAAGACGGGCAAGACCAACGTGGCCGCCATGCTGATGGCCTGCTGCGCCAACCGCCGTGTCCTCGGCTTCGAGCGCATCGGCGAGGAGCCGCTCAAGGCGATGTGGTTCGACACCGAGCAGAGCCGTTGCACCACGAAGCGCATCCTGACCGACCGCATCGGCGGACTGCTCGGCGGCGGGTTGTTTCCCGACGAGCAGTTCTTCGTGTTCAACGTCCGAGGTCACATGCCCAAGGAGCGTATAGAGATGCTGGCGCTGGCCATCAAGACCTACGAGCCCGACATCTGCATCATCGACGGCATCGCCGACCTGCTCGACGACATCAACAGCGGTCCTGCCTCGGTGGAACTGATGCAGCGGTTGCTGACAATCGCATCGGTAAATAAATGCAACATCACGGCCATGATCCACCTGAACCGCTCGGGCGAGAAACTGAACCTGCGGGGATGGATCGGAACGGTGATGGTACAGAAGTCGTATGAGGTGTTCAACTGCGACAAGGTGCCAAAGAAACAGACCTTCTCAATCGGCCTCACCTTCTCGCGCCGGTACTATTTGGAAGATCCGATGTACTATGAGTATGACGAGAGCGGGCTGCCCATCGTCACCGACGAGCCCGAGGGCGCCAGGAATGGCAGGAAGGACGGGTCGGCAGGCAAGGATGAGAACAGGTCATTCAACAAGGAGTTTACCGACGAACAAGCCAGCGACGCGTACCTGCCCTGGGACTTTCGGAAACTTTTTGACACGGCGATGGGCGGAGCGGCCTCGTTGGGCTACGACGAACTGGAGAAGCGCGTGATGGGGTTGAGCGGCATCCGTCAGAAGCAGTACTACTACAGGGTGTTTGATGCCGCTGAGCGGCAGCGTGTTGTGAAGAAGGTGTTGGACAAAAGCGGCCGTGTGGCGGTCATCATGCTGCCATGCTAAGCAGCCCCCTCTATACATGAGGGTGTGTCAAAATAGGCACATCCTCTTTTTGATTTCTATCATCAGCAGTCAAGAGCCTAGTATAATACTTGACTACAGTTTTTCTTTTTCTACATTATGTACCGTTAGATGAGTCGTGATGGGTTCTAATTGCTCCGTATATGGCCCATAAGTGAGCCGGGAACGGGTCTCTATGCCGCCCTTTTCATCGTTGCGATCAATTTCTTGATATTGAAGGCGGTGGCGAAGAAGGCAAAGTCCATAAAGACCTTGTCCTTGCCAAAATGACGGAAGCGTTTGTACTGCATGTCGTACTTCATCTGTCCGAATACGGCCTCCGGCTCTATGGGGCGGTTGGATCTGTGCATCAGT
>JAFZNI010000174.1 GCA_017551005.1 Prevotella sp. | reverse complement strand
CTCCCCGTAGCGGATGCTTACCTTATTGAAGCGAATGATAATGCCCCCTAAGTTAGGGGGCAACAGGGGTCTGAACAATGGTATATGTGCCTCTTCAGACCCCCATCCCCCTAACTTAGGGGGCTTGTACTTTGGCATGACCCGCAGGTCTTTTACCTCCACAATATGCGTGATAAAATCAGGAATCTCGTCTGTCTTCGCGAGTACCAGTATGATTTGCAGTCCTTGTTCCTTGACCAGCATCGCCATCAGATTCTTCAACTGATCTCTTGTCTGCGCATCCAGCCCTATGAACGGGTTCTCCATGATGAGCACACGGGGATTCGTGAAGAGCGATGAGGCCAATTTGTACTTTCGCAGTTCTCCACTTGAGAGGAGAATAATGTATTTGTCGAGCAAAGGCTCCAGATGAAATAATTCGTAGATGTGCTTTTGCAATGCTCTGCGCTCTGAGATCGGGGATTCTCCGACAACAGAAGAATTGGCCTCCTCGGGGTTCGCAAGGCAGAAGATCTCTTCGAGTTTGCTGCCTACGGTGGGTGTCTCCTCGTCAATCTCCATCTGGTTCCAACGCTGTTGGAGGAAATAGGTACGGTCATTGTCGCCACCGTATGTATCCCGGAAGGAAATATGTTTCAGGTTGTTGTATGGTTCATCGAAGGCATACTTCACCATACCAGGAAAGGCGGGATGACGTCCAGTGATCATATCCACAAACATACTCTTGCCTGCTCCGTTTCTGCCTATGATGGCGATATGCTCACCTTCCTCCAAACAGAAGTTCACGGGCTCAGCCATCGACCATTCGGGTTTTCTGGCTCTTGCGTTGATCATCTCAATCGTCTTCATCCTTTTCCTTCCCTCCTTCTCTCCTTTCCCCTTCTCTCCTTTTTGAAACCTTCTCCTTGTTCTTGTTCACGAAGTCCTTCCAACCCCGGTATTTCACTTCACTCTCGGGCCGTCCCATCTGCATATAGTGACAATAGGCCGCAGCCAAGGCGTCTGTGGCATCCATGAATTTCGACATCTCCTCGTTGGGAATCTTCAATAATCGTTGTAGCATCCCAGCCACCTGTTCCTTGGCAGCATTACCATTACCTGTAATTGCCATCTTGATTTTCATCGGGGCATACTCATGGATAGGAACACCGTGATGGATGGCAGCAGCAATGGCTGTCCCCTGGGCACGTCCGAGTTTGAGCATCGACTGTACGTTCTTCCCGAAGAATGGTGCCTCGATGGCCATCTCGTCGGGCAGATAGCCGTCGATGATCCCCGTCACCCGTTCGAAGATATGTCCGAGTTTCAGGTAACCATCAGCGAACTTCCGCAGGTCGATAACACCCATCGTGATCATTTCTGCCTTGCCGTCCTTTACCTTCAGCAAGCCATATCCCATCAGGTTTGTTCCAGGGTCAATGCCCAATATGATTTTCTCCATATTGGGTGCAAAATTACGAATTTAATTTGAATTACGCAAACAATCCTCCGATTTGATAGACTGCTGCACTCACGATCCAGGCTACGACAGTGGTGTAGAGGGCAGCAAACGCGGCCCAGCGCCAGGAGCCTGTCTCGTTCTTGATGGCTGCGATGGTGGCGATGCAGGGGAAATATAATAATATAAATATAAGGTACGCGTAAGCAGCGAGTGGGTTGATGCCGTCTTTGAGCATCAGTTGTCGCAGGTGCGTATATTTTTCGTTGTCATCACTGAACTCCTCGTCTTCTCCAAAAGAATCGTCGCCACTGTATAACACACCGATGGTGGAAGCCACAATCTCCTTAGCACCAATACCTGCCAGAAGCGACACATCCAGTTTCCAGTTGAACCCCTGAGGGGTGAAGATCGGTTCGATGGTCTTACCCATGCGTCCGATATAACTCTGTTCCTGTTGTTGCTCGCGAGGCAGTGACTCATTGTGGGGGAAATAACCGAGTGCCCACACGATGATTGAAGCCACCAAGATGATACCTCCCATCTTCTTCAGGTATTCCTTGCCCTTTTCCCACGTATGACGCCCAATGGCTTTGGCGGTTGGCCAACGGTAGGGTGGCAGTTCCATCACAAACGGTGTGTCCTCGCCCTTGATGACCAAGGAAGAAAATATCTTGCTGACAATGACAGCCATGACAATACCGATGGCATAGAGCGACAGCATGACCCACGAACGGCATTGCAATGAGAAGAAGGTGCCTGTAATCATGATATAGATGGGCAGACGCGCCGAACAACTCATAAAGGGCAGCACCATCATCGTAATGATCCGCGAACGGCGACTCTCGATGGTGCGCGTAGCCATCACAGCAGGTACATTACAGCCAAAGCCCATGATCAGGGGGATGAACGACTTGCCGTGCAGTCCCATCTTGTGCATCAGTTTGTCCATGATGAAGGCAGCACGTGCCATATAGCCTGAGTCTTCCATCAGGGAGATGAAGAAATAGAGAATCAGGATCTGTGGCAGGAACACAATGACGCTTCCCACACCACCGATGACACCATCCACGAGCATGGCCTTCAAAGGACCGTCGGGCATGGTAACAGTCAGATTGTCACCCAACCAAGCCACCAGTTTTTCTATCCAGTCCATCGGGTACTGACCCAGTGAGAAGGTGGTCTCAAACATCACGTAGAGCAGCAGGAAAAAGATGGGGAAACCGAAGTATTTGTGTGACAGTACACCATCGATCATGTGTGTGGTGCGGTAGGTGTCTTTCTTCGTTCCAGTCTTAAAACCTGCCTCCTTCAATGCACCGTTGATAAATCCGTACTTCGCGTCCATGATGGCGGTCTCGGAGTCGTCGCCTGTCTCTTCCTTCACACGGGCCGAGGCCTTGTCACGTGCATTTGTCAGATTACGGAAGTCCTGCATGCGCTGTTCTCCAGCCATGTGCTTACCCAGATAGTCGAGCACCTGACTGTCGTGCTCCAACAGTTTCAAAGCGAGGTATCTGGTAGAGTAATGCTGGGTGATATGCTCGTCGGCCTTCAGGTATTTCTGAATGTGGGAGATACCGTCCTCTATTTCGTGTCCGTAGTTGATATGCAGGTGGCGTGACCATTTGTTGGCGCCCTCATACACCTGGATGACGGCACGGAAGAGATCCTTCACACCTTCACCGCTCTTGAACGAGGTGGGAATCATCGGGATACCAAACAGACGGCTGAGTGTGTCGAGATTTACCTGGTCGCCACGCTGCTCAAACTCGTCGTACATGTTCAGCGCACACACCATGCGGATGTTCATGTCCACCAGTTGTGTCGTCAGATAGAGGTTACGTTCTATGTTCGAGGCATCGATGACATTGATCACCACGTCGGGCATCTTCTCCGTCAGATGCTCCCTGACATAGAGTTCCTCGGGGGAGTAGCAACTCAAAGAATAGGTGCCGGGCAGGTCGGTGAGATTGAACTCATAACCGAAGAAGGAGGCATGTGCCTCAGTGGCATCGACGGTGACACCAGAGTAGTTGCCTACATGTCCGTGGGCCCCAGAGGCGAAATTAAAGAGTGAGGTTTTTCCACAGTTGGGATTGCCTACGAGCGCCACATTAATGGTGCGGCGCTCCTTCCAGGCAATATGTTGTAGGAAATCGTTGTGGTGGAGTGGGGAGTGGAGCGTGGAGAGTTCTTCAGTGTTTGCATTCAAATCTTCACTATTGATCACTTCGATGCATTCTGCTTCGTGGTGCCTTAACGACACTTCATAGCCCATCAGTTTGTATTTCACGGGATCCTGCAGAGGAGCGTTGAGTAGCACCTCCACTTCCTTTCCCTTGATGAATCCCATCTCAATGATGCGCTTGCGGAATCCACCGTGGCCTAATACCTTGACGATGATACCTTTCTCGCCTGTCTTTAACTCTGATAATTTCATGAATTAATCAAAGTTACCGCCATAAATCAAACCGTAGTACGGGTCGTTTTTCGAGAAGTTGCCATTGATGTTCGGATCACGGTTAGGCTGCCACGTACGTACCTTGATGATGGGCTGGTCCATGTCGTTCAGGTCGACCATCAGGAACAGATAGCCCGTATCACCATAGGTCGAGGAATAGTAGTCCTGATGGATCAGGATACCGTATGTCTGTCCGCCCTTGCCCATCTTCTTCACCTCGTTGTCGGTAAAGCGGATGTTGATAAACTGGTTGCTCTTGAAACTGCGCTCCAGGTTCTTGATATAAGTGTTCTTGTCCAGACGGGTGTATTTCACCAGTTGGTTGTCGATATACTTCCCGTTCTCCATGTTCTTCTTGGCCTGCTTGGTCATGTGTCCCACGATGATGATGGCATCATCGTCGAAGATGCTCTGGATATAGTCGAGGCGCTTCAGGGCGAAGGCTGTCTTGTAGTTCTCCAGGAAGGTGGCAATGACCATGCGCACACTGTCGTTCCAGGCAGCGGCATCTCGGTTGAAGATGTCATCACGGGCCGCCTTGTCCAGTCCGAAGGCTACCGACTCGATTTTATCATCTTTATTAAAAGTAAAGGTGACGTCTTCGATGAGGGTACGGTTGTTGTTCTTGAAGGTAAAGCGCATGGGAACACTTCGACAGATGACGCGGTCGTTCATCTGATAGAAGTTCAGTTGGGGATTACCTAATACGGTGGCATTGCCATAATGCAGCAGTTTGTCGAACATCTCGTAGCCGCCTTCTGTAAACTGATCCTTCACCGAGGCATAGTTCTTGGTCTTGATGGCGGTGATGATCTTGTCAATCGTCTTCGTAAACTCTTTCGGCTGCTCCACCACGACGGCATGAGTGGCTGCGCCCGCTGTGGCTACTGATGCCTGATAGACTTGCATAGCCCTCTTCTGTTCAGCCTTCTTGCCTGCCACAACTGTCACATCCGATTCCCGATAGGGGATCCTCTTGAATATCTGCATCAACTGTTTCAGTTCAGGAACCTGCTGCATCTGACTTTCGAATGCGTATTCATATTGCAGTTTCAGTTTTCCTGTATCAGCACCCGGGCGCATCTCTATTTGGGAAACACCATTATTCACGGAGCACAGGTTACTGTAGTTCATGCCGTCCCAGTAGCAGAAGTCGAGGTTGGTCACAGGCTTACCCTGATAGGTGAACAGCAGACTCACTTCCAGGTCTTCAATCTTGGTGACTTCTGCCTTCAACTGACTGAGGATGCCACGTATCTGTTCGGGAATCCACGAGGCCAGCAGATGCATCTCCCCGTCTACCATATACCTGATTTCCTGCGGATGCTGCATACTCATCAGCAGGCACGATGCCCAGTAGTAATAGCGCAGGGCATCAGCGATACGGTAGACTTTCTCTGCCTCTTTGGCACCACGCAGATAGTCGTAGATCAATTCCTCACGGGCCTTGAATACACGCTCTATCTCCGTCTTCTTGATGTATCGCACCACGTAGGCCTTGGGAGCCGGTGTGACGATGATGCTCTGGGTGTTCTTTAATGTACCTGCGGTGTAGGTCTTGACCACTGACTCCACCACTGATGTGGCATCAATGCCCTCAGCCGTGTTCACCTGTTGCTCGTTGATCTCGATGTCGCTACTCACCTGCACTGAGATCTTACTCATCAGGTTGGCCATCGCCTCCTTGTCAGCATTGGCCTCCGTCTCGCCATAGCCCTCACCGTAGAGGTAGGTGTCGCGATCAGCCTTGATACGGTTCACCTGCTCCATCTCTTCCTGTGCCATTGCTCCCATCGGCAACAGACAGGCTACAATTATTAACCACTTTTTCATGATCTTGTCTGCTTCTTTTTATTGCAACAGAATGACACGTGCCTGATTGTTGTCCATGCCAGGCATGGTCCTGCCCACAGTGGCAGCGATATATGTCGGGTCGCAGACAATATATTTCTCACCTTCAAGCATGATATAGTCGCCCGTCACTTCCTCCGGGAAGTGTACGGCCATAGCCAGGTGCCCTGGATAGTAGATGAGGATAGCCTTCAGCCCCAGGATGTCTCTCACCAGTCTCGACAGCAGGATGGAACGGTCTTCGCAGTCACAATAGGGATAGTAGAGCGTCTCTTCTGCAAAGAAGGCACGGTCGGCACCCCAGATATTTTCGTCGTACTCATAGACCAGTCCTGTCTGTATCAGGTTCAACAGCCTGCGCATGCCTTCCAGTTTTGACAGACCCTGCAACTTGGAACGCAACTGGGGATAGAGTTCTGCTTTGACATCCTCTGAAAGCGGTGTATTGGCATACATGGCCCATCGTGTCATGACTTCGTCGTTCATACAGGACGGCAGATAGGTGTCATAGAACTTCAGCAGGTTCTTGTTGGTGTGGATGGTTACCTCGAAGTCGGGGTAGTCTCTCGACTTGATGGTACGTTTCTCCGACTGATCCATGTCAAACTTCTGTGCATTCCGGATGTAAAGTGAGATACTCGTCTCGTTGGGGAGCGATGCACGGCAGATGCTCAGTGTTTGCACGCCACCCTCAAGCAGGTAGAATGTCTCGCCGTCAAGACGATAGGCCACCTTATTATATATAGTATGCTGACTGGCTGTCAGCAGCACAAGTCTGTTGTTGTCACGTCCCAGGCGTACCTTGTAGCCCGACTGCGACAGGATATAGCCCATCAGCAGGGTGGCCTCGTTGGTGCCCTCGCCACAGAACTCGTTTGTCAATGCCTCCAAGGCCTGGAAGTAGGCCCAGTCGGAGAGTTTGTTCTCCTTGCGGATTTTCAGACAGTCGAAAAGCAGGTTGTCATACTTGATGTCCGACAGCAGTTCTATGGCATCTGCCACATCGTTCTCCGTGACACCGTTCAACTTGAAACGGCAGGCATCGCTGAGTCTGACCTGATATTTCGTGCCGAAGATGCTGAATAGGAAGGGGGTATTCACACCACCTTCCTGCACGGGTGCAGCGGCAATGGGAACAAGGGCTTTCGACTCCTTTGGCTTTTCCTTTACCACATCGTCATGCACTTTCTCTACGGCCAGTTTCTGATCCTTGTTCTCCTTGATCTTCTTCTCTTTCTTGCCTTTTCCCTTCACAATCTTACCGAGGAAAGAGAAAAATGAGGCTGTGCTCTCTTCGGCAGTGGCAATCGTTCCTCTCTGGATCTCTGCCTTAGCCTCTTCGTAGGTGATGGGCTTGCCTTCATCGCCATTGTCGTCGATGGGGATGAATACGGGAGGTGCATCTTTCACCTGTGGCACCTTCTTAGGAGCCTCACCGGTATACGACTGCCAGGCCTCACGCATCCAGTTGGTGTATGTATTGGTACATTGCTGTCTGAACTGGCGGTATTCGTTGATCAGGTCTTTCTGGCTGAAATTCATGTTCAGGCTCATGTCCATATCCATGTCCATGTCCAGATCCAGTTCCATACCGTCCGACTCTTTCACTTTCGCCAGTTTCCTCGTGATGGCTGCTGGTTCAGAGATGACGTTGCCTTTCACTTTTCCGCCATTGGTCACCTCGTTCACCAGAGTCTTTACATATTGTTGAGTCAGATTCTCCAGTGAATTGCGGTTGTCCTTCAACAGGGCAGAGATGGGGGCCCGTCCTGGCGCATTGATGGTGTATCGCTTGTTGCTGCTCTGATCCAGCAGTTCTAGTACACCGTGGAATGGCATATTGATAATGGTCGTATTATCTACGATATCGTTTACCTCCAATGGCAGACGCTGACCATTATTGGTCATGAACGTGATCTTTCCTTTGACGCTGGTGACCCTTAACTGGTTTGCCGCCTGTGCCAAGGCAACAAAGGCCATCGTCAGAGACAGAATCAGAAACAATCTCTTTTTCATATACTATTTCTCTTTATTTGAAAAACTATTGGTTATTACTTTGTACAGATCCTCAGCAGGTCCGATGAATGGGATGGCAGCCAGTGCCAGCGCAATGTTGATGCTGATGTTGTACTTGGCGAATACGATAAAGCCGAGATACATCAGGAAGGCTATCCAAAGGAATTTCAGGATACCCATTGCAAGGGCGGCCTTCAGACCGATACGTGCAAAGAGGTTCCTGCGGCCTTTCGCATACTGGTCGCCCACCTCAAACAATATCCTGGTGAGCAGCACGGCAATGAACGATAGGATGGCATTCACCCACCACGGTGCAATGGTGATGGTAGTCTGTTTCACCATCGACTCAATGCCGTATGCCAGCAGTTTGATGCCAGCCATCTTTCCCCGCGGGGTGTAGTGCATATCGGTCTCGTCGTCAATGGCACCAAACAGCACAATGTGGTCGGTCAGGTATTGCCCGTAGTCAGCAATGGAGTCGTAAGGGATCACCCTGAAATCCACCGCAGCCCAGTTGATGTTGATGTCCTTGTCCAGGAGTGGCATGATTTCCTGTTCGGCGTAGATATCCGACAGTTGCTTGATCATCGAGGGGCGCAACTTGCCCATCACGGTCTTGCCGAGGCTCATTTTCTTTCTCAAGCCGTCCACCTTGTCCAGTTGCATGTTGACAAGTCCCTCTTTCAGTTGCGGAATGGAGTCGGCAAAGAACGATTGTTTAACCTTGTTGAACTGCTTGCCGTCGAAAGAGTCGTCGAAATACTGTAAGGCGAAAACCATAGAAGTATCACTGGCGGCAACGGCTGCTATCAGACTGTCACCCTGTGGATTATCTGGTTTCAATCCATTAAACATGATGTCGACGCCAATCACCTTCGGATGCTGTTCCTGTACCTCGCTGAGAGCGTATGCGATGTCACGACGGTCTGTCAGTTCCGTCATGTCAACGATAGAGACGATGCGGCTTGTGTCGCGCTCAGCCTTCGAGTCAATCACCTGATAATAGAAGTCGGTGATGGAGTATTCCTTCAACACCTGCACCAGGGGGTTGAATATCTTCAGGTTGAACGCAAGCAATGCATAGATGGCCACAATGCCGAACGCAAAGGCAGTGGACACCAAATGATGCCAGAACCAGCCGCCGTCTTTCTTCATTGAGCGAGTTCTATATCGAGTCCGGCCTCATGCATCATGTCGTTGACGACACCCTTCGACTGGTTTGTGATCTTCTCCAGGTCGTAGGCGATGCTCATCATCACTTCCGTATTGCCGTTGGGCAGTTTGCGATAGAACTGTACGACAGGAGTCGTCACACCCAGTTTCTGGGTGACGATCGACTTGCTCTTCTCAACAACACCCATCACGGCCTCTGCCTGATTGCTCGACATCTGCTTGGCGGAGATCTGTTCAGACACCAGACGGGTAATCTCTGTAGAAATCTGGCCTACCATGTCTGCCTTGGCTACTTCTGTGGCTGCCGTCTTGGCTGCATCGAAGAATGTGCCGATACTCTGTGAATTGCCAAACACATATTTGGGGGCGAGGTTCATGCCCATTTCGTTTCTTAACTTGTAAGAGTTATAGATCTGCTGGATCATGGGTATGCTACCTGGTGTGATCTGCCAACCCTCCTTCTTCAGGCGCTTTTCTTCCTTCTTGGCATCTTTCATCCATTGTTTCTCACCCTGGGCTGCCACGCTGATGGGCATTCCGAGCAACAGCATCGCTAAGATAAATCTCATTGTCTTCATAATTGTCAATTTTAAAATGAATATATTGTTTCGGGGACAAAGATAAAGGTTTTATTTGATATTACCAAATAAATACGGCAAATTCTTGTAAACAGTCCTCCTTCATGATGGTTTTGCTTGAGGATTTGTCATTCAGTACCAGATATTCTAACTGCCATCTGCCATCTGTCAGATTTTGGGAAATACTAAAAGTCCCTTGAATTGTTCTGACGGATGGCAGTTCTGACAGATGGCAGTTAGTTTTTTATAGATTATCTGTAGCGTCCTTCGTCGCCTGGCTCGCGGAGGTTTTTGCGGTGCTCTGCGGGAGCCTCGCCAAATTCGCGTTTTGTTGTCAGATAGAGGTTATGGGCCGAGCCGAGACCTGAACGGCGAGCCACCTCAGCAAGCGAAAGCGACGTGTAGCGCAGCAACTCATCCATCATCTTTACCTGATAGCGCTGGCGGAAATCAATGCCCCGTATGCCTGTAAGTATGAACACCAGTGAGTCGATGTCGCTAAGTTTCAGTCCTCTCTCCTCACAAAAGGCCTGAATATCAGAACGTCCATCTGCTAAGAATCCGACAAACTCGTCCATAGCCTGAATACCAGTCAAACGAACCTCTGGAATATTCCGCGCCACATACTTTTCCTCCACCTGAGGCTTCCCTACACCGTTGTCATTCAACTCATAGCAACGCTCCTCGTGCAATGGCGAGCAGTAGAGTTCGTCGAATGTAAAAGGAGCCTTCATCTTCAGCACACGAGTCTTCTGTGCCTTTGCCTTGAAAGTCGGGTAGGAGCCATGCCTGTGTTTCCAGGAATCTCCTGGCTTATTAATGTCACTCATAATCTTTGTTTGTTTGATGTTTTTTGATAATACTGCTGCAAAGGTAACAATAAAAATAGAAACAGCCAAACATTCTCATAAAAAGTTCATCACAAAATATTACCCAACGATTTTGATGGGTAACATTTCGATTTCAGAAAATTACCCAGCGATTTTGATGGGTAACATTTTGGCTTTGGAAAATTACCCAACGAATTTGATGGGTAACATTTTGCTTTTAGGAAATTACCCAACGAATTTGATGGGTAACATTTTGGCATAGGAAAATTACCCAACGATTTTGATGGGTAATATTTTGGTTTCGGAAAATTATCCAACGCTTTTGATGGGTAACATTTCAGTTTCAGGAAATTACCCAACGCATTTAATGGACAATTTGAACTATTGGTTAGAATTTTGCACTCTATATCGTAAGAAGAGGACTCCCACATTTCAGCGGGAGTCCTCTTAGTTTACTTTATCATGACCTTGTTTTACTTTACCATGATTTTCTTGCCCTTTTGGATATAGACACCCTTCTTCTGGGGCTTGCCAGAGAGTTTGTGACCGTCAAGACCGAACCATTCTCCATTTTCAATTCTCCATTCTCCATTCTCCATTGAAACGATGCCTGTGGACTCGCCATTGGTCTGGTTCTTGATGGGAATGAAGCGCGGACGGGCACCCTGACCGTTGTGAACGGTATAGACCTCGAATGGACGCACCTCGCGGAGATTCTGCTCGAAGACGCTGCCCTCGGCATGGTTGCCACGTGCCTGACCGACGTTGATGGCATAGACACGCTCAGACCTTACCTTCGTCTGGAAGGCGGGGATGGTCATCAACAGCATGTTTGGCTCGTTCTCTAAGAATGAGAAGTCTGGTGTCTCATATACCTCGGTATTCGTAGCAGAGAAGGTGACGCGCCCGTTGAGGTTGTAGTCGGCATAGTAGGCGTTGCTGTTGGGCATGGCAATGACGTATGGAGCATAGGCCTCCATCTCGTGTGCTGAATACATGTTCTCTCCGTCGTAGGCGCGGAGCCAGAAGTGCTTGCCATTTCCTGAGCCGAAGGGCGTGATGGTTCCTTTCGTCTCGTGGGTGATGCTTTGCACGGTGAAGGGTAGGGCAATGCCTTCCCATCCTCTGCTGATGCCAATCTCCGTCTGTTGCCTGAAATTGCGGGTGTAACTGATTTTCTCGGCCATGAACAGTTGCGGACAGAAGAAGTTGTTGTTGCCTGAGGTGGTATCTGTGAGGATGATCTCCTTCGCCTGGCCATTGATTATCACGTTCTGGATGCCCTGTGGAGCCAGACGTGCCTCGTTGACATAGACGAGTAGGTTCGGATTGTTGATGCCCTGCAACATGTCGGCTGTCAGTGCTGTCGTGTTTTCCCAGATGATGGCAGCAATGGTCTTGGCAGCCTCCTCACGTCCTCCTGCCTCAGCAAAGGCATCGTCGAGGGTTGCGCCTCCGCTCACCCAAGCCGTCAGTCCGTCGAAATCTGCTATATCACCTTGATCCACAGCATCGGCATATCTCGCCAATTCCGACACTTCGTTAGCACTCAGTTCACGGTTATAGATGCGTATTTCATCCAACAAGCCGTTCAAGGGATACCATGCGTCATCGTATTTGCCAAAATACCAGTCTTTTAGATTTGCTTCCGCAAAATCTGGGGTTGCATTCATCTCGGAAATCATCCTACCGTTTATATATATGCGGAATGTGTTGTTGGCGTAAGTATAGGCAACGTGAATCCATTTGTTCATGTATTTGCCGTTTACTGTTGCCTCAATACCTTCGTTCCACCCTCCGCCATAGTGTCCAATCCATGTGTGGAAATCGTTCTCAGTAACTATATACTGTATGGAAAAACCATGTTGGTCATGGTCATGTCCAAAAATGGCGAAAACACCATTGTCTGAATTTAATCCATAGAAATCCATGCCTGCATAACTAAGCGGCTTAACGTATGTGGCAAAACTCCATTTGTCGCCTATCTGTAGGGATTCTGAGTTTGGCACATGTATGCTGCCAGGATTATCCGTGCCTCCGAATTGATATGCGCCGTTGGCATCACCGTGTACACCTGTAGTCAGTGTTACGGTCTCCATTGGCGTTCCATTGTTTCCGTGCCCGCTCTCATCGTTTGCATTGCCGTTGAACGGGTAGTAGGCCACAAGACTGTTATCGACACCTGTGAAGTAGCCAGGATTATTGGCTCCGCCGTCGATATGGGCATAATCAGCGTTAACATGATCAGGGTCATATCGTGTCCCTCGACCTCCAACAAGTCTTGTACATCCATCAAACATCCATCCTCCATTTGTTAGTTTTTCGGTACTCCATCCGTCACCAACATATATGGTTGTCAGACCTGAACAGAAATGGAACATTTCTGCTATAGAATCTACATTACCTGTAATGAAGTTGCTTAGATCAAGGCTTGTTAGATTTGAACAGCCATAGAACATAAAGTTCATGCTTATAACATTAGCAGTATTGAAGTTGCTTAGATCAAGACTTGTTAGATTTGAACAACGATAGAACATATAATCCATGCTCGTCACGTTGTCTGTTTTGAAACCGATAACATTCAGGGTTGTTAGCCCAGAACAACCTTCGAATAATTCGCTCATATTTTTTGCATTGGCTGTATTGAAGTTGCTGAGATCAAGGTTTGTCAGGGCAGAACAACCAAGGAACATCGCATTAAAATATATAACATTTGTCGTGTTGAATCCTCTTAAGTCAAGACTTGTTAAACTTGAACAGCCAGAAAACATACGACTCATGTTTGTTACCTTGGAGGTGTTGAACCTACTTATGTCAATACTCGTTAGGCTTGAACAATTTTCAAACATACTACCTATATCCGTCATGTTGTCGGTCTTGAGATTGGTGATGCCTGTAATAGAAGTGAGGCTTGTGAACCCATAGAACCAGAAAGCAGTACTGGTCAGTGTTGTGCAATTGGCGAAAGATGCATCAAACACAACATTTGTAATATTCTCTCTCTCATCATCCCATCCGGAATATGTTGTTGCTCTTTCTATTTCAGAATCCCACCATAAAGTGTATTCTTCGATGTCCATGCCGTTCCGTGCTGCCTTCTGGTCATCGTAGTAGAACGTCAGCACGGTGTTGTTTTGGCTTAATACGGCATACGGCTCATACGGCTCTGGGTCTGGGAGGACACTGTAATGCTCTATCTCATGACGCAATTCATCGAGTTTGTGGGCTATTTGGATAATATTTTCTTCGCACTCATCCAGTTCAGCTTCAGTAGTAGCCGCCTCGGTTCTTTCCTGCACAACCATAATTGCCGTTTTGATGTCATCCAGTTGTCGCTGCAAATAGGATATATCCCCAGATTGTATAATTTGCAGTTGCCGCTCGCAGTCTTGGACTTCTTGTTGAAGTTGCGTAATCATATTGCGCAACTCTTCTTTCCTCTGATCCAGATTGTTTTCCGCAGGCTCGAATAAGTATATGGCCACGGGAGAGGCTTCGTAGCCCTCAACGACAGCAATGGCCTTGATGGTTGTATTCTGAGTAAAGGAAAGTGGCGCAGTATAAACAGAACTGTTCGTCGTCGGTTCCTTGCCATCAAGAGTATAATAGATGGTGGCATCAAAAGGACTTTGGATTGTTACATTATTGTCTGTTCGCTTAAATGTCGGCTTGGGACACTGGTCTTCCATAATGACCTCGAACTTAACATTGTCGAAGTAGTAGTTGTTGGGCTCCTCAAAATAACTGTTGAGGGTGAAAGCCATCGACTGGAATGGAAGTTGGTCGGTAGAATTGTAGGAGTCCATCGTACCTTCATACTCGAAATGGCTCCATTCCTCAGAGAAGTTGATGTCGCCACCGAAAGGATTCTCGTTAATATAGACGGATGGCTCCTCATGAGACTCGGTGGTTATGGTTGCCTCCGTGTTGGCATGATAGTCGAACGATAAGCGAACCTTCGTACCTGCGCTAACAGGCTGATTCAGACGGAACCAGAACTGGTTGTCCCATTTTTCCACCATCTTGGCTTTCGCCTCAACCTTGACACCACGTGAGCCATTTACACCCACGCCATTGGTAATTGTTGCTTTTGAAACGTCCTTAAATTGATCACCCATGGCTTCATATCTGACAAAGAAGTTGCCGTTGTCATCACCCTCCATGTCGCCATTGTTAATCAGGCTGACGACGATGGGCTCAGATCCAGCCCAAGGCTCTGCACCAGCCGCTGTGAAGTAGCCAGGATTATTGGTTCCGCCGTCGATATGGGCGTAGGTGTAGTCGGTATGAGTGGCATCGTATTTCGTGCCTGCACCACCGACGAGATTGGTGCAACCATGAAACATGCTTTCGCCATTCTCTACTTTTGAGGTATTCCATTCGCTGCTAGCATAAATTGTTTTCAGGCTGGAGCAATCGTCGAACATACCTCCCATGCCTGTCACATTACCCGTATTGAAACCGCTCAAGTCAAGGCTTCTCAGGCCAGAACAGCCATAGAACATGTAACCCATGCCCTCCACGTTGTCGGTCTTGAAGTTGCTCAAGTCAAGGTTCGTCAGGCCAGAACAGCCTTCGAACATGCTCCACATGCTCGTCACTTTATCCGTCTTGAATCCTGTCACACTAATGCTAGTCAGGCCAGAACAGCCTTCGAACATATTATTCATGCCCTCCACGTTGTCGGTCTTGAAGTTGCTCAGGTCAAGGTTCGTCAGGCCTGAACAGTCCTCGAACATCCAACCCATGTTCGTCACGTTGTCTGTTTTGAAGTTGCTCACTTCAAGGCTTGTCAGGCTGGAACAACCATTGAACATATGGCTCATGTCCGTCACATTAGTCGTGTTGAAATTGCTCAGGTCAAGGCTCGTTAGGCCAGAACAGTTTCTGAACATACCATACATGTGCGTCACTTTATTGGTCTTGAAGTTGCTCAGGTCAAGGCTCGTCAGGCCGGAGCAGCCAGAGAACATGTAATGCATGTCCTCCACGTTGTCCGTTTTGAAGTTGCTCACGTCAAGGCTCGTCAGGCTGGAACAGCCATAGAACATATTGCCCATGTCCCACACGTTGTCGGTCTTGAAGTTGCTCACGTCAAGGCTCGTAAGACTAGAACATCCATAGAACAACAAATCCATGTTAGTCACGTTGTCCGTCTTGAAGTTGCTCACGTCAAGGCTCGTCAGGCTGGAACAGTCACGGAACATGCAGTACATGCTCGTCACGTTGTTGGTCTTGAGGTTACTGATGCCCGTAATAGTAGAGAGATTTTTTAAGCCATCGAACCAATGGGCAGTACTTGTTAATGTGGTACAATTTGCGAACGAAGCGTCAAACACCACGTTTGTTATGCTCTCTCTTTGTTCGTACAAATTGTTAGAGCCATAAAATGGTCCGACACTCATGCCGTTACGTGCCGCCTTTTGGTCATCGTAGTAGAACGTCAGCACGGTATTGTTTTGGCTTAATACGGCATACGGCTCTGCTGTTTCGTCACCAACAGTTTGTGCCCAGGAATTCGTGGGGATAATCATGGCAACCAGTGCCATCATGATGGATAGTAGTTCCTTTTTCATATCGTTTTTAAGTTTTATCGTAAATGAAACTATAGTTTTATTTTGCAAAATTACACAATAAAACTGAAACCTCAAAGAAAAACAGGAAATATTTTTTGAGAATCACGCATTCAGAAAATATACCCATAAAGCCCGCTTTTCCGCGAGTGCGGAGGAAAACTTTCTCCTCTGCGGAGAAAATAGTTTTCGAGTGCGGAGGAGGAAACACTACTCTGTACTCCCCAAAGAGAGGCGTAGTTTCATTAGTTCTTCCCAGTGTTGTTTGGCGGCTTCTTCGCCGGCCTTGATCATCCGGGCACTGTTCTTGTTGCCGAAACTCGTGACGTCGTAGTCGGGGATCTCAGGACAGATGCAGATATTTGCCAGACTCTTGTTGTCCACGTATTTGCGGATGTCAGGACGGTTGATGAGCCATTCTATCACTCCGCCCAGTCCGAGGAAATCCCCAAGGCTGGTCAACAGCGAGGTGTCTGCCTGCGGCTTGGGCTGTTTCTCTTCTTGTTGCAGGTCGATGGCGATGATGATGTCGGCACCCATCGCTTTGCAGACATCCACAGGCAGATTGTTCAGCAGACCGCCGTCCACCAGCATATAGTCGCCTTTGCTCACAGGTTTGAAGATGCCGGGGATTGCCATCGAGGCCCGTATGGCTGTGGCGAGGATACCCTTTGAGAGTACCACCTCCTGGGCGGTTCGCATGTCGGCAGCCACGCACCTGAAGGGAATCCGCAGACTCTCAAACTCCGGGCATCCGCGTACGGACACCATCGAGTCGAGCATTTGTTCGATCCTTCCGCCCCGCATCATGCCGAAACCACTGCTGTTCCTGTCCATCACGGGAAAACCAAAGACGTAGGTCACACCATTGTCAGTCTTATACGGCTCGTTGCTGAAAGCCGCCTTCCGGTCTGTCAGCAGCGAGAGCCACTCCTGCGTTTGGAACAATGTTTCGAGTTCGCTCGCCGTATAGCCAGCCGCATAGAGTCCACCTACGATGGCCCCTACCGACGAGCCAGCGATATAGTCGATGGGAATGCCCGCCTGTTCGATCACTTTCAGCACACCCACCTCGGCAGCGCCCTTGGCTCCGCCACCACCTAACACCAACCCGATCTTGGGCCTGTCAGCCATCGTCACGGAAACCATGAAAACGGCTATGAGGATTGTGAATAATCGTTGTAGTTTCATTTCGGTTGCAAAAATAACAAAAAGAATGTTTGTATATGAAACTTTTTCATTATCTTTGCAAGCAAGAAACAATTTTTAAGATGGAAGAATCAGGTTTAAACAAATATTTGGACGAGATTGGGCGCGAGTCGTTGCTCTCGGCTGAGGAGGAACGGGCTTTGTCGGAACGTATTCAAAAGGGCGATAAGCGCGCCCTCAACAAACTTGTGGAGGCTAATCTCCGTTTCGTGGTGTCTGTCGCCAACCAGTACAAAGGTAAGGGTTTGCAGATGGAAGACCTTGTGAGCGAGGGTAATATCGGACTGTTGAAGGCCGCCACGAAGTTTGATGCCTCGAAAGGCACCCGCTTTGTGAACTATGCGGTGGTGCATGTGCGCCAGCAGATAGAGAAGGCACTGGACCAACAGACGGAGCCGCCTCGTAAACTGAACCAGAAGTCAACCTCTGTTGATGCGCCCCTGGGTCACCGCACGAATATGAGCCTGTTGTCCATCTTGGTAAACCAGGATGCCCCCTTGGCCGATGAGCGTGTTCATTCCGAGGATGTAGAGGATGCCGTCGAGTTTGCCTTAGGCACTTTGGATGAGCGGGAGAGTAGGGTGGTAAACGCCTATTTCGGTATCAACCAGGAGCATGAGACGATGGCAGAGATTGCCGAGGATATGGACCTGAAACGTGAGCGTGTCCGTCAGATACGCGACAAGGCCGTGCGCAAACTCCGCAAGGCCTACAAGAGCAGACTCCAACACCTCCTGAAACCAAAAATGTCAATAGCGATAAAGAAATACATCACGTCTATCATCATTCTTCTTTTGTTGCCGTTGACCGTGGCAGCACAGGAAGATTTGAAAATTGTCAGAGGAGACTGTACTCCAGACGGATTGCCACAGGAACTGTCTCTGAATGTGAACGCCCCACATGGCCCAGGTATGAAGCGACTGCCTGCAGTCAACGCAAAATGGGATCCGGGAAAGACCTATCGTCAGATGGTCATCCTCCTGTCGTTCAGCGATACTGATTTCACAAAAGAAGATCCGAAAACATATTACGACCAGGTTTTCAACGAGCCTGGCTTCAATGACCGCAATGGCGTGGGTTGTGTGGCTGACTATTTTCGCGACCAGTCTGGCGGTCTGTTCAACCTTCAGTTCGACATCTTTGGCCCTTATAAGGTCAGCAGCGCTGCCAATCCTTATGAGGAGGCAAACGAAAACACCCGTAATTATGGGAGAGAAGCCATGATGGAGGCTGTGCAGATGATGCTGGATGAGAATCCTGAAATAGATTATTCCGTATATGACTGGAACGGAGACGGGAATGTGAACCAAGTGGTCGTTGTCAATGCAGGTGTGACAGGCAACATAACCTCTTCCTTATCTTATGGACATATCTGGCCGAACACCAGTTCCTTTACAACCATCACAGCACCTGACGGAACGAAAATATCCAATTACACCATCAGTGCTGAACTGTGGCCAAGTTCAAAGCCTATCTATTGTGGTATAGGCACCATCTGCCATGAGTTCTCGCACAGTTTGGGTTTGCCAGATGCCTACCCGACGGGTGGTAATACAGGTTATTTCTCCATCGTAGACGAGTGGGACTTGATGGACGGCGGCAACTTTACCAATTACGGCTGGTGTCCACCGAACTATTCTCCCTTTGAAAAAATGCTGTT
>JAFZNI010000173.1 GCA_017551005.1 Prevotella sp. | reverse complement strand
GCTGAACTTCCCCAAGGCCATCGGACTGAACTATCTGCCACAGAGCATCTCGTTTAATTCCGATATCTCACGTGTCTACTCCGAATTGCAGGAGCGCGACTTGGAGAGTCTGGAAAACCAGAAGTTGCCCCTGAACTTCTCGTCGCAGTTCCTCTGGAACCGTGACTTCTCCTTGCGCTGGGACTTCACCAAGAACCTGCATTTCAATTTCCAGAGTGCCACCCACGCGGAGATAGAGGAGCCGTACACACCAGTGAACAAGGATCTCTATCCTGATCATTATGCTGCGTGGAAGGACTCGGTGCTCCAAAGCATTCGTAACCTGGGTACGCCCCTCGACTACCAACAGCAGGCAACGGCTTCGTATCAGGTGCCACTCAGCAAAATGCCGATCTTCGACTGGGTCAGCAGCGACATCTCCTATACCTCGAACTATTCCTGGGTGCGTGGTACGAAATTGGAAGACGGTACCTCGCTGGGTAATACTGTCAACAGTCGTCGCAACCTGAACATCAACGGTGCCTTCAACATGGAGACACTCTACAACCACTTCCCCTTCCTGAAAGCAGTCAATGAGCGGTTCAAGAAGGCTATCCCCAAGAATCAGCCGAAGCCGAAGGCACCTAAGACTACCACCAAACCCAAGGACTCCAAGGATCCTAAGAATCCAAGTGATGCCAGTGATACGAGTGATGCTGGTAAACCAGATAATCCACAGGAAACGAGACAGGCCAAGGACTCCATCGCTGCCGCTCAGAAGTCCGCAGCCGTGGCCAAGAGAACCTATCAGCGCGAGATAACCCTCAAACCCGATACCACCGTCACTGTGGCCCACAACAAGAAGTCGAAGCGTCTCATCGTCACCGCCCGAACTAAGGATGGCAAGCCCTATGACATCAAATACAAGGTCATCGACGAGAACAAGATCCTTATCAAGACGAAGGATACGGTGGATATCAAACTCTCCGTCGTGGCAAAGACGCCTTCCGAGAAACTGTGGTGGTATAAGCCAGCCCAGAGTGCGGCCCGACTGCTGATGATGCTGCGTAGTATCAACCTCTCCTACCGAGACCAGTATGCGATGATGCTGCCTGGCTTCATGCCGGACATCGGCGATGCCTTTGGACAGCGTTCTTCTGGCGGACTCTCGCCAGGACTCGACTTCGCCTTCTGTACCATCGACGACAGTTATCTCAACAAGGCCTATGACAATGGTTGGCTGCTCTCTAACGATAGTGTTGCCACACCTGCCACGATCAACAACAGCAGCGACTTGCAGATACGAGCCGTCCTCGAACCGTTGCGCGACCTGAAGATAGACCTCAATGCCTCGCGTACTGAGACGCGTGCTAAGAGTATCCAGTATATGTATGCGGGCATGCCGACCACCAAAAGCGGTACCTTCAATATGACCACGATCTCGTTGAAAGGTGTGTTGGAGGGGATGGGCGATGCGAACAGCGGCTATCGCTCGAAGACATTCGAGAATTTCTGTGCCTTGTTGCCAGAGTATCGTCAGCGCGTTGCCTCGCAGTATCCGGAGGCTGGCACTTCGTTTGGTGGTGCCACCGTGGGTGAGGTTAATCCTTACAGTGCCGACGTGATGATTCCCGCCTTCCTATCGGCCTACACATCCAGTGGCGGTGGATCGCTCGACATCTTCCCGTCATTGACGAAACTGCTTCCCAACTGGACCATCCGTTATGCCGGACTGGCAAAACTTACGTGGTTCAGTGCCCATTTCAAGTCGTTTAACGTCAACCACGCCTATAAGTCGGTATTCAGCATCGGTTCGTATGCCTCTTACAGTTCCTGGCAGGAGTATATGGGTGGACTGGGCTTCACCACCGACCAGATGACGGGTATGTTACAACCCTCGTCGATATATAATGTCTCGACGGTGAGCATCAATGAGTCGTTCTCGCCGCTGATTGGTATTGATGCCACCTTCCAGAACGACCTGACCGCGAAGTTGGAGTATCGTACCACCCGTGTCCTGAACCTTTCGATGACGAGTGTGCAGATCAATGAGCAGCGTTCCAACGATATCGTCGTAGGACTGGCCTATAAGTTGAAAGACTTCAATCTCTTCGGCGCTGGTGGTAGTAGGAAGGTGAAGAAGGCGCAGTCGCGCAAGGGTGCTGGAAATAATGACGATAATAATGCCAACAATTCCAGAAACGCCAGAAATACCAGCAGTTCTCGTGGCGTGAACCACGACCTGAACCTGCGCTGCGATGTCTCTTTCCGCCAACAGGCTGCCATCACCCGCGACATTGCCACCTGCACATCTGCTGCCTCTTCAGGCAACTCTGCCTTGAAGATCTCCATCATGGCAGACTATACCCTGAGTCGTCTGATGACGCTCTCTGCCTACTATGACCGCCAGACGAATACACCGCTCCTTTCATCTTCAAGTTATCCCACTACCACACAGGACTTCGGTCTCTCCATGAAGTTCTCCCTGACACGATAAAACGGCACACCCATTGGGTGCACCGTTTTACTAATGGTAATATAAAATCTAATTATGCCTCTGCTTCTTCGGACTCGGCAGCGCGGAAACTTGCCAGATCCTCTACCTGGAAGGCCTTGATGTAAGCCGACTTGCCATAGACATCCTCCTCGGTCATGCGGACATAGACGTTGGCAGACTTCTTGAAGAGTTCTGGAGCCTTGTTGGCATCGCGGATAATCAGGAGTGACATCACGAGTTCGGCGGTCATGTCGTAGAGACGACGGGCGAGGAAATCCTGAGCGTCCTGATTCTCCAGCGCCTTCACAGCGGCGAGCGCCTCCTCATAGACGGGGATCAATCTCTCCACGCGGGCCTTCAAGCCTGCCATGCAATCGCAAGTCTGCAAGTTGGCAGCCATCTCCTTGATGTTGTTCAGCATCGTGCCGTTGGTGATGTAACGGATGGCAGCCACCACCTGCAACTGCGTGGTACCCTCGTAGATGGAGAAGATACGGGCATCGCGGAACAGACGCTGGCTCTTGTACTCCATGATGAAACCTGAACCACCGTGGATGCTGATGGCATCGTAAGCGTTCTGGTTGGCGTACTCTGAGTTCATACCCTTGGCGAGGGGTGTGAAGGCATCAGCCAAGCGCTGATACTTCTTCAACTCCTGCTTCTCCTCGGGCTCCAACTTACGGTCGCGCTCGATGTCCTCGAGGCACTTGTAGATATCGACGTAGCAAGCCGTTTCATAAAGTAATGCACGACCAGCATCGAGTTTAGCCTTCATGCGCGAGAGCATGTCATAGACAGCGGGGAAGTTGATGATGGCCTCACCGAACTGCTGACGCTCCTTGGCGTAAGCCAGACCCTCGTTGTAAG
>JAFZNI010000172.1 GCA_017551005.1 Prevotella sp. | reverse complement strand
TCGTTGGCGGTACCGTCAGGGTAACGATTATCAAGTTGCAGCATCGGTCGCATATTGTCGGCTATTTCGTCCACCATTTCCATGACACGCTCACTCTCAAAGACACTGCCTGCGATTATGCAGAACGTGTCGATGAACTTCTTGCGATACGCGTCGTTGCCGAGCAAGTTCCTAAGCAGTACCACCAACTGCTCATCGGCAAATTGCCCATCAAGCGTAGAGAGGTGGTTCATCGGACACCAACGGTTGAAAATTTGGTCTAAGTCAAAGAGGATAAAGCGGAACCGACCATTATCCCGGCTGCGGTAACCCTTCACATTATTATTAGGCCAGTCGCTGTTGCCAAGAAACATTTCTACAGCCATGTAATTGGTAAACTCGTCGATGTCTAACAGCGTTTTAATCTCTTCGGGGAAATCGTTGCCATCAACGCGCTCACTCAATTCCATGAGGTGCTTCCACGCCTCATCAGTGCCGTCGGTGAATTGAAAGTTCTCAAAATAGTCGATCTCCTCGTCATCGTAGCCCCAGTTGGCGTAAACGAACTTGTCGTTGTTTGTCTCGCGTAGGTTCAGCACACCTCGGAACTCGCCATTGATGTATTCTGCCACTTGTAACGTGCTCTGCACATCAAGGTCAATGCCAGAGCGATGAACAATAGTGGTCATTGCCGGATCCATGAAACGACACGAGGGGTCATTGCCGCCATTGCGTACAAGCAAAGCCTTGCTGCGGATGTGTGGCTTCTGCGGGAAGAAGGCATAGTCCAAGTGATTCAGGCCATCGAATACCTTGTTCGACTTCAGTTTGAATGAACGGGGAGTATCTTGTCGAGACCAGCCACCAGAGACACTAGTCATCACATCCTGATTGAACAACATTTCGCCCTCTGGACTAATGAAACTGAAGTTGACAGGGCGATCCCACGCCATATTCCAGTTCACGGGATAATCCCTGTTATTGCCTGGTTTGCCGTTTACTCCATCGACGTCAATGCCCCACATCGGGTCGTTGTAATACTTATCATCGCCGACAATGGAAACAATAGGTATAGTATAATTATTGTCTTCCTTGATATAACTGCGTGTCACAGGCACACTGGGCAGGTAACCGTCCTTAAACAGACGAAATACATAGACCATTGTTTTACTAATACTGACTCTTCCTGTCTTGCTTTCCCTTCCTGGATTGTCCCTAACGAGGATTTCATAATTGTCGTTTGAATTACCTTCTTCTAATGATTCCCAGACGATGTCGTCGAAGTAGTAATTGTTTGACTCCGTTAATTCGTTCAAGTTAAAGGCGATGGTATTCATCCCAGAAGTCCCAGCCTGCTCAGTGGTGATAGTGCCTTCATAGTTGATTGTCTGCCACGTTGTGGTAATGTCATAATTGGTGGATAGCATATTACTACAGATCCAACCGTGTGGCTCATTGTGCGATTGCGCAGAGATTGTTGCGTTTTTGTCGGCACGCATCTTCATACTGAATTTGTAGTTTTCTCCCGCCTTCCATATATGGTTGGGGGTGTAGACGAAGAATTGCGTGTCCCATGAGTACGTTGGGTTATCAATGGAGTGTACCTTGATGCCACGCGAGCCATTGACCCCTGCCCCTTTCGTGATGCGGTTGACATCTACCCCTTCATCACCGTTATAACTCACAAAGCAAGTGGCATCGTCACCCTCACAATCGCTGTTTGTTATCCAGTTTGTCCATGTCGGCTCATTGCTTTCCGTGCCGCCTTGCGATGTAGACCCAGACGTTGGTACGGACGTAGGTACGCTTCCGTCGATGGTATAAACCAGTCTGGTTCCTTCGGGAATATCGACTTTTATCTGCATAGAACCGGTAAAGAGTTTGCTACCTACACTGACAACTGGTGCGTCAAGCCGCTCGGTGGCAAAGGCAGAGGTGGCATTTGTTGCGGCAGGTGTAGGATTGGCGGTCCAACCCCATTCGCTGCCTCCATCTGTCTTGCGAGCCCAAGCAGTGCGACTCATAGCCTTAGGATAATCCTGACTGATGTATTGTCCACTCGCGTCACTTAAGCAGATGAGACCTCCATCACAATCGAGTTTGAAAGGAGCCTGATTGCTTTTGATGTCATCGGAGCCTAACCACACCACGAGAAATCCTTTGGCTGGGATAGAGCCGATGTCGGAAGGCATCCTCCAGCGTTTCAAATTGTTGACATCATCGCTAAGGTACATACCCGAAAGGTTAACAACCTTATCCGTCGGATTGTAGAACTCTATCCAACTGTCAAAATTGTATGCCGGACTCATCACGACACCGACATTCGATGCCATGATCTCATTAATGACAATTGACTTTACCGACTGTGCCGTTCCCTTTCCAGAAAGCATCAACAGCCATACCATCGTTACCTGACGGAATAATGTATTTAACTTCATAACTATTTTCATTTGTTAATTTGATTGTTCTTATTGTTAGAGTTATCAATTTCTGCGGCAAAGGTAGACAATAATTTTGAAATACGCAAATAATCGAATAAAAAAATGTCTGTAAGAATTATGTCCTTGCAGACAGGGTTTGAGTGATGTTCTGCTCACGGTGGCAGATACGGACTTCACTGCCGAACTTCTCATGAATATGCACCGCGAGGTGCTGGGCAGAAT
>JAFZNI010000171.1 GCA_017551005.1 Prevotella sp. | reverse complement strand
AGCGTTAGGAATAGTGTAGATAGTGATCTTCTTACCATCAACAACGATGAAGTCCTCACCAGCCTCTACAGTGTGCTTGTTCTCACCGAACTTGCCACAGAAACCGCCCTGAGCGGTATCATACTTCAGGAGGTGAGCAAGCATCTTAGGGCTTGTCAAGTCGTTGATTGCTACTACTTCATAACCTTCAGCCTCGAACATCTGACGGAAAGCGAGGCGACCAATACGGCCAAAACCGTTAATTGCAACTTTTGTCATTTTACTTAAAAATTAAATGGGTTTATACCTAATTTACTAACTTTTTTACACCTATTTGAAACTTTTTTCTGATTTCGGATGCAAAATTACAAATTATTTCTTATATTTGCACTGTATTTCTTTATAAAAAGAACTAAAAAGTAAAAAGCAAAAAGTGAAAAGACTATAAATCAGCGGAAAAGGGCTGGTGTTTGTAAAACCAAGATGACAAATCTTATATTAAAAATAAGCGTTAAACATTAAACATTTAGAACTATGGGATTTATTAGTGAATTCAAGGAGTTTGCCATGAAGGGCAACGTGATGGACATGGCTGTCGGTGTCATCATCGGCGGTGCATTTGGAAAAATTGTAAGTTCACTCGTCAACGACGTTCTCATGCCACTGATTGGCAAGGCTACTGGCGGTGTCAGTTTTACCGATCTCTTCGTCAATCTGGGTGATGGCGAATACAAAACTTTGGCAGAGGCACAAGAGGCTGGCGCAGCAGTTCTGGCCTATGGTCAGTTTATCCAGAACATCATTGACTTCATCATCATCGCCTTCTGTATCTTCCTGATGATTAAGGGCATGAACAAGATGAAGAAAGAGAAGCCCGCAGAGCCCGAGGCTCCAAAGGGACCCAGTCAGGAGGAACTCCTTACTGAGATTCGCGACTTACTGAAAAACAAGTAAAATAAAAATTCCCACTCGCAACCATCGAGTGGGAATTATTCTTTTCGTTCACTCCCACTCGATCGTTGCGGGGGGCTTGGAGGAGATATCGTAACAGACGCGGTTCACGCCACGTACCTTATTTATAATTTCATTAGAAACCTTCGCCATGAAGTCGTATGGCAGATGAGCCCAGTCAGCAGTCATGGCATCTGTCGAGGTCACGGCACGAAGGGCAACCGGATGCTCATAGGTTCGCTCATCGCCCATTACGCCCACACTGCGGACGGTACTCAGCAAGATGGCACCAGCCTGCCAAACTTGGTCATAAAGACCCCACTCGCGTAATGCTCTGATATAAATATCATCGGCATCTTGAAGAATACGCACCTTCTCGGGGGTAATATCGCCAAGGATGCGTACAGCCAATCCAGGTCCTGGGAAGGGATGACGAGTAATCAGATGCTCCGGCATACCCAACTGACGCCCCACACGACGCACTTCATCCTTGAACAGCCATTTCAACGGCTCACAGAGTTGCAGACGCATCTCCTTCGGTAGACCACCCACATTGTGATGGCTCTTGATAACTTTACCTGTGATGTTCAGACTCTCAATACGATCTGGATAGATTGTGCCCTGAGCCAACCACTTCGCATCAGTAATCTTCTTCGCTTCAGCATTAAACACCTCCACGAAGTCGCGACCGATAATCTTGCGCTTCTGCTCCGGGTCTGTCACTCCGGCCAAATCGCCAAAGAACTTCTCGCTGGCATCAACACCAATCACATTCAGTCCCAAGACCTTATAATCATTCATCACCTGCGTAAACTCATTCTTGCGGAGCATACCGTGATCCACAAAAATACAAGTCAGGTTCTGACCGATGGCACGATTCAGTAATACGGCAGCAACAGAGGAATCAACACCTCCACTCAGACCGAGAATCACACGGTCATTACCCAACTGTGCCTTCAATTCTGCCACTGTCGAGTCAACAAACGAGGCGGCACTCCACTCTTGACGACTTCCACAGATATCCACCACAAAGTTCTTCAACAACTGCTTACCCTGCAACGTATGAAACACCTCAGGATGGAACTGTACGGCCCATATTGGCTGCGTGGTCGAGGCAAACGCAGCATTCACAACATCCGCCGTAGATCCAATCACCTTGAAGCCCTCAGGAATAGCCGTAATCGTATCCCCATGACTCATCCAAACCTGGGAATGCTGTTCGAACCATTTAAATAATGGATTTGTTGTGTCTACCATTTCGAGATTTGCACGTCCATACTCACGGCTGTCAGCCTTCTCCACCTTACCGCCAAGGGTGTGCGAAATGAACTGCGCCCCATAACAAATACCCAAGACAGGGATCCTACCCACAAACTGCGACAGATCCACTTTAAAAGCCTCAGGATCATGTACCGAATAGGGCGAACCGCTCAGAATCACGCCAATCACCGAGGAGTCATCCTTCGGGAATTTGTTGTAAGGTAAAATCTCGCAAAAGGTATCCAGTTCACGCACCCGACGACCAATCAACTGTGTCGTCTGTGAACCAAAGTCCAGAATAATGATCTTTTGTGTCATATCATATTACAAATGTTTATTCACTAAAAAGTCCTCTGCCACTTTGAGGGAATCCGACTTACCTACATCAAGCACCTGCAAGTCATCCTTGATCAGACCCACAATATTTGAACGGTGGCAGACGGAAAGGTAGAAGTCAATGATGCTGAACTTGTCTGGGAAGCGCTCCATCAAGGGGAACAGGCGTGGAGAGAACGAGTGGATGCCGCTGAAAGCAAACATATTCAGTTCCTCACCATACTGGGAGAGTCCCGTGCGACGAATATACTCATAGGGGCTTTTGATCTCACCCGTCTCGACATTCTTCCATCCCATCAGTCGCATGGCATTATCAAAAAGCAGATAGCGCTTTGTCTGCCGACGGCTCACCAACAAGACAGCCCCCTCATTCTCCTGATGCTGGCACGAGAACCAATCATAGTCTACATTGTCGAGAATATCGACATTATGTATCAGGATTGGTTCATCGGCATCAAACAATGGGGATGCCTTTTTCAGCCCACCGCCTGTATCAAGCAGTTGGTCAGTCTCATCACTAAACGACACCATCTCACCATAGTCCTGTATCGCCACATGATCCACTATTTGCTGGGCAAAATGATGGATATTCACCACAAAACGGTCATAACCAAAGCCCATCAACCTTCGGATGGTATGGTCAATCAATGGCATACCACCCACAGGCACCAAAGCCTTCGGCATCGTGTCTGTCAGTGGTTTCAGTCTCGTTCCCAACCCTGCGGCCAATATCATCGCTTGCTTCATAATCGCCTGCAAAATTACACAAAAAAGCCGAAAGTTCAAAACTTTCGGCTAATTTATTGTATTTCCAAATATTTAAATATTATACAATTCGTTCAATGACAAAATCTACATCACCAACATTAATTTTTGTATCTCCATTGACATCAGCATCCTCATTTGAGAAAAAGTCTGCCTCGCCAATTCGTTCAATGACAAAGTCAACATCACCAACATTGATTTTTTTATCGTCGTTGGCATCACCTTCCTTCAAAACCTTTGTAGGTGAAGTTTTGCTATCTGCTGATGCAGCGTATTTGGCTGCAGCCTCTGAGCCACCAGTACCTTGAGTATCACTACCAGCAAAGCCTTTGATGGCAACATCCTCAAGACTTCCCCCAGAAACCGTTAATGTAAGTTTACAAAGTTGTTCAGGCGTACTAGTTCCTTTATATGCTACACCAGCCTTTACAGGAAAACAAACAAGCAACACATCACCAGCTTCGTAAGCAGTTCCGTCAGATGTTTGTCCTTTAACATCTGCCTTGACGCCAATACACTCGAATCCTTCAGGAACAAGAACATTGTAGAATGTTGCTGGAGCAGCCTCTCCACCATTAATGGACAGACCTTTAGCAGTTTTCTGTGCATTCTCTTCGAGTGTCACACCATCAGGAAGTGAAACCACCATCTGAAAGCCTCCAATTGCCTCTTTGTTTGTGTAATAGTACGACAAACAGGCATCATTGCCAGATACATACTTCACGTTTCCTGATGTAATAGTTGTCTGAGCCATAGCCTCTCCTGATGTAATCAAAAAAGCGGCAAGCAGTAGTAAATCTTTAATTCTCATACCTTTAAGTATTTATTTGTTAATAATATTCTATACGAATTCATTTTGACACTGCAAATATAGTAATAATTAATTATACCACAAAATACATTAACTATTTTTAGCACTTATTTGCTTGTAATGGTATTATATAATACAAACAATGACAAAGTCTACATCGGCAACATCGATTTTCTTATCATCATTGACATCGGCAGACTTATTCGTTTCATTAACTGTTTCGCCAATTCGTTCAATGACAAAGTCTACATCAGCCACATTCACCTCACCATCGACATTGGCATCGCCTTCCTTCTTACTACTTAGCACAATAGGATTACTGGGCTCACCTACATTGACATCATTTTGGAAAGTCACGTCTTTGCTGGGTATGAGAATGAGTTCAGACTGATCACTGAAACGGTAGAGTTTGAAAGTAACAGGTTGAGCCGAAGTGTCATTGCTTCTTACCCGAATGACACCATAACCTTCCTTCTCAAAGATTCCATAGCCAACACATTCGTCGCCAATGAATGCACCAATGGCGACATCGTCATAGGTGGAAAGCCTTTCACCGTTATCGCTCACGGCTACATAGACCGTCATGTCATACAGGTAGCCGCTGGTCATAACCGTCCATGGTATCTGCCTAATAACAAAGGTTCCATCTGTGTGAGTATCACTGCCGTCTACCGTGTATGCCACGGTTTCTGGACCTGTCACTGTGATATCAACATCTCCTGCCGTCTGTTTTAGGTCAGCATCAACACTGACAGCAACACATTTGGTAAATCCTGACTCAGCGGGCAGATTACCACCAGTACACTGAACAGATAGTTCACCGCCACTGATGTTGAGGAATCCGCCGTTGAGTACGGTTGATCCAGATTCATACCTCTTGGCTTTGATGCCCTTTGACCCATCGCCTTCTACAATAATGGTCGTCCTTCCGCCCATAATATTGACAGTATGGTTGGCCCGTATGCCCTTACTGTCTTCTCCCTTTACAGAGATATTGAGTATGCCCTCCTTGATAGTGACCGTGCTGTCGGCCTTGAGTCCCGATGCGTCATCCTTGATGTTCACGCTGAGGGTTCCCCCTTCGATCCTGACGACACCATAATCATCGCTGTCGATACCATCACCTCCCACGTTAGTGATGTTGACAACACCGCCTTTTATCAAGAAATAGTTGTTCTCATTGTTCTGTTTACCCTTGCCGCAATGGATACCATCGCTGACGGCTTCCAGCACGTTGATAGTGCCTGTGGAACTCTTCAACTCAATATATTCCTTGGCGCTGATGGCGTGTTTTAGTTTTCCGGAAACATTGAGTGTTCCACTGCCCTTAAACTCTGCATGCCCTTTGAAATAAAGCGCTGCTTTCTGACTGCCACTGGCTGCATCGCACAGCGTGTTCACCGTACCGTCAGCCAACTCCACGGCAATGCGTTTGCCGCATTCTACATCTATGGCAGCACCTCCGTGAGCATTGGTAAGCGTCACACCAGCCAACTGTAGCGTCATTTTGTAATCGCCATTAATGGTCAGCGAACCGTCCGTAGAAGTTCCTTTTACCTGATAAGTATACTCCTTATTGGTTGAATTAGAGGTAATGGTGACGTTGGCACCATTTACAGACGACACGACATTAGTAATGCTACTGGGAACGTTGACAGTGGCCGTAGCGCCTTTATACTCTATCTTAATAACATCCTGGGCTGACAGGTGGGAAAATGCCAGCGTGAGCAATAATAATATATTCGATATCTTTTTCATTTCTATTATCTGATTTATTTCACAATTACTTTTTTGAATGAGCCATCCTTGTATTTCGCGAGATAGATGCCGCGGCTGGCCGCTCTGAAGGACACGCGGGAACCATTCAGGTTATAGTAGCCGTCAATCTCAGATGAGACAGGAGCAACGGGCAGGCCTTCCATCATAGTGATATTGTCCTCCACCATACCCAGTTTCAACTGGAAGGGCTGATTGACGCTACCTGTGATGCCTTCTGCAAAGGGTGTTGTCTCCCGAACGGTATAGATTGTACCGTCCATAAGGTCTACTGCACGGAAGGAGAGTGTCTCCCCACCCTTACCGTAAAGGGTCATATATGCAAGACCATTCGCCCATTTGCCCTCTCCGCGACACTCACCGTCGGAATCATAAGCGTACAATGTGAAGCGGTCAGTTTCCACTTTCTCATCATCTTTTTTAACTTCAGCAATGATACCCATCACGTTGGGGTAGGCATGCTTGGAAACAGGACGAAAGAGAAAGGCAGAACGGGTACGGGCAGCATGACTCGTTCTGTGATGTAGCCTAACCTTTACCGATGGTGTCCTGAACGTCAGAGCCTTTGCCTGTTTCGTATATAGCATATAGCCCATACCCGTCTCTAACGCTGAGAGTGTGCCCTGCCATATGCCATTCTCATAAGTGGCAAAACCACTCTGGCCCACGATTTTTTCGCCCTCCTCTGCCATATAGTCTACCAAGGCATCACTCAATGATTGTTGGCCATTCACAGTATAGCCGATCCAGTTCCAACCAGGCTGTAACATAATGGGTCTGCCATCCTCGCAGAAGAAACCTTCTTGTTTGTATTCGTCAACCTGCTGCATATTCACCTTGTACAGATGACCTGTCTCTAACTCTTTCAACGCTCCTGTCATACCAAACTTCGAGTCGCGGATGGTCTCTTTGTCCTTGCCGACAATACGATTGGTGTACTTTGACAGGTTGGATGCAGCAATAGGTTCAACCATCGGATGCGATATCCAGTTCCAGCCCTCAGACAAGGCCAATATGAACTCACCGTTATTGATATCTGTCAGCCCCGTGTCTTCTCCCAAGAACGAATCTGCACTTGTCAGAACATTAGGACGCTCGATGGTTGGCCGGTTCATCTTATAGTATGACTTACCACCATCTGGATACCTGCCTACGCTCTGATCACCATTGTGAGCAGAATAGATAATACCGTCGGCAAAATCCTTCATTTCAGGATGCTTGTCGAAGTAGGTCTTATTGTTGGCCACAAAGTCATCGCTACTGCATAAAAGAACCATTTTGTCATCGCCATTATTCAGTTTGAAATTGGCATGCAACTGCGTATTGGCCTCCATCTCGTCAGCCCAGACGATACGGTGTCCGCCCGCAGGGATAATAGTATTTATCACACCGTTGTTTGGAATCTGGTACTTCAGTGGGTTGTCCTCATCGTCACTGACGTAGAGTCCAGCCACATCAATATCCGTGTCAGTGGTATTGTATATCTCAAACCAGTCGTTGTGCTTGAACCACTCATTGACATAGACAGTATTACCGGCACTCACCTCGTTGACGCGCAGCGGGGCGACACCTTGCGTCATCAAGTCCACGTCAGAGAGCTTTGTGAAGGAAGCGTGGAGAGCCACAGTGGTACCAGTAGGCAGATCTATGACAGGCTCTGTCGAAACAAAACCTTCTGATGCGGCATCTACGGTCGTATACAGTTCGGCAGCCCAGAACAGATCGCTGGAAGTATAACTAATGTTGTGAACCTCAACGGCGATGACATTGCTGCCGCTCTTGAAGAGTGAAGGTGACAGTTCAAGAGTCCCTTCCAAGGGAGTACCTTCTGCATAGGATGAAGAGAAACTGTCGAAGCCTACATCTCCGTATGACATGTTAAAGCGTCCCGCTTCCTTTCCGTTGACATAGACGACAAAACCATCATCGATCTTATAATTAAACAGGAACCGGTCGTTACTTGAGGGCGTAGATTTCAGACTGACCTTCTTACGGAAATAAGTGGTCGGATTTTTCTGGCTGGAGTCAGAACCGTAACTGACAGTGGTTGTCACTCCTTCCATTGTATAGCCCAATGGAGCCTTGCCAGAAGCCCAGGCATTGTCGTTGAAACCGCTGGTATTCCAGTTGGATGGGGCCGCACCCTTGTCATAGTATTTCCAAGAGTCGGTTGTCGCGATGAGACAATTGGAAGCAGCGCCCGCCCCAACGGTCCATCCGGCAAAGCGGTAGCCGACAGGTGCCTTGGCCTCCAGTCTGACAGGCTGGAAGAGGTAACCATTGAAGTCAGCGTAAGGCACGTCGATGTCATTGATGGTGATATGGGCGCCTGGGGCATCAGCACTCAATATAACGGTCTGTCTCTGAAGCCCACTAATCTGTGCAGGCTGATATTGTTCCAGTTGTCCATTTGGCCCCAGTATATCATCCTGGCGCGTCTTCATTTTGTTCTTTATCTCGTCGGCTGTTCCGTCGGGATTACGGTTATCGAGTTGCAGCATCGGTCGCATATTGTCAGCAATCTCGTCCACCATCTCCTTGACACGCTCACTCTCAAAGACACTGCCAGCGATAATGCAGAACGTGTCGATGAACTTCTTGCGGTACGCGTCGTTGCTGAGCAGGTTCCTAAGCAGCACCACCAACTGCTCATCGGCAAATTGCCCATCATCATTAAGCGTAGAAAGATGGTTCATCGGACACCAACGGTTGAAAATCTGGTCCAAGTCAAAGAGAATGAAACGGAACCGACCATCATCCCGGCTGCGGTAACCCTTCACATTATTATTAGGCCAGTCGCTGTTGCCAAGAAACATTTCTACAGCCATGTAATTGGTAAACTCGTCGATGTCTAACAGCGTCTTGATCTCTTCAGGGAAATTGTTGCCATCAACGCGCTCACTCAATTCCATGAGGTGATTCCACGCCTCATCAGTGCCGTCGGTGAATTGGAAGTTCTCAAAATAGTCGATCTCATCGTCATCGTATCCCCAGTTGGAGTAAACGAACTTGTCGTTGTTCGTCTCACGCAGGTTCAACACACCTCGGAACTCGCCATTGATGTATTCTGCCACCTGTAGCGTGCTCTGCACATCGAGGTCGATGCCGGAGCGATGGACAATGGTGGTCATTGCCGGATCCATAAATCTACACCAGTCATTGCCACCATTGCGTACAAGCATGGCTTTGTTACGGATGTATGGTTTCTGCGGGAAGAAAGCATAGTCCAAATGGTTCAGGCCGTCGAACACCTTGTTCGACTTCAGTTTGAATGAACGAGGTGTATCCTGTCGTGACCAGCCACCAGAGACACTGGTCATCACATCCTGGTTGAACAGCATTTCGCCCTCTGGACTGATGAAACTGAAGTTGACAGGACGGTCCCACGCCATATTCCAGTTCACGGGATAGTCCCGGTTATTGCCTGGTTTGCCGTTTACTCCATCAACGTCAATGCCCCACATCGGATCGTTGTAATACTTGTCATCACCGACAATGGAAACAATGGGGATTGTATAGTTATTATCGGTTTTGATATAACTGCGCGTCACAGGCACACTTGGAAGGTAACCGTCCCTAAACAGGCGGAACACATAGTTTGTCGTATTTCTTACGGTGAATCTTCCTGTCTTACTTTCTTTGCCGGGATTATCCCTGACGACGATTTCATAATTTTCGTTAGAATTTCCTTCTTCTAATGATTCCCAGACGATGTCATCGAAATAGTAATTATTCTCTTCCGCACTTTGGTTCAGTTGAAAGGCTATGGTCTGAAGGTCACGAAGTTCCCCATTCCCATTAACATGCACTTGCTCGTTAGTGATGGTTCCCTCGTAGTTGATTTCCTTCCAACTGGCAGTGATGTCATAGCCACCGTCGAGCATACTCCAGTAAATATATTCACCGGGTGTTCTCTGTGTCTGCACGGAGATATTGGCAGGCTTGTCGGCACGCACCTTCATGCTGAAACGGTATCTCTCGCCGGCCTGCCACACATGATTCGGGGTATAGACGAAGAACTGTGTGTCCCAGGAATTCACTGGGTTATCAACGGAGTGAACCTTGATGCCACGAGAGCCGTTGACACCCACACCATCGGTAATAGCCTCATACATATTTTCGGGGTCATCGCCGTCTTTACACACAAAACAAGTGGCATCGTCACCCTCACAGTCGCTGTTTGTTATCCAGTTTATCCATGTCGGCTCATTGCTTTCCGTGCCACCTTGTGACGCAGACCCTGACGTTGGAACAGACGTGGGTACACTGCCGTCAGTGGTATAAATCAGTCTGGTTCCTTCGGGAATATCGACTTTTATCGTCATAGAGCCGGTGAAAAGTTTGCTGCCCACGCTGACGACAGGGGCATCAAGCCGCTCGGTAGCAAAGACAGAGGTGGCATTTGTTGCAGCAGGTGTGGGATTGGCAGTCCATCCCCATTCACCGTTTCCATCGACTTTGCGAGCCCAAGCGGTGCGACTCATCGCCTTGGGATAATCCTGACCGGCAATCATGTTCCCGCTGGCATCGCTCAAGTAGATAGTCCCGCCGTCGCAGTCAAGTTTAAAAGGAGCCTGATTGTCCTTAATATCATCGGATCCTAACCACACCACAAGAAATCCTTTGGCTGGGATAGTGCCGATGTCGGAAGGCATCCTCCAGCGTTTCAGATTGTTGACATCATCGCTGAGGTACATGCCCGAAAGGTCAACAACCTTATCCGTTGGGTTATAGAACTCTATCCAACTGTCAAAATTGTATGCCGGACTCATCACGACACCGACGTTCGATGCCATGATCTCATTAATGACGACCGTCTTTACCGACTGTGCCGTTCCCTTTCCAGAAAGCATCAGTAACCATGCCATCGCTATCTGGCGAATCATTGTCTTTAGTTTTTTTTCTTTTCTCATCTGTTAATTGGATTGTTATCTTACTCTTGACTTTACCACCTGTTGAACTCCACCGTCATTATAGACAAATGCAACTACCGACAGATTATCCATATTCCAGTCTTTCTCAGGCCTGAACGAATACTCCACCGCTATTTCAGAACCGACAGTCCAGTTTACTTCATCACCCCATGCGCCATTTATTGCTGCACGAAGCACATGGTTATGTACATATTCGTTGTTCATACTACCATCGGGCATCATCTGAGGAGCAACGATACTATCTTCCGTCACCCATAGTTGCAGCCTGCCCCTGAAATCATTTTTCAAAGCGACGGAATTGCCCTTTACCTCCACATCACCCGACTCCATGATTCTGCACGCCATGGTGAGTTCAATTGAGGTTTGCTGCTGCATGTCCTCATACACCTGACCGGCCCACTGGGGGACAAGGGCTATCCCATGTTTACGATTAATGAGTCCGGAAGGCTCCGACTCAATATTCCAATGGCGATAATAAATATCGCCCAATTCTGTGCGGAGCCCTTTTGCCTTTGCATTCGAGAACACCGCCAAAGGGCCAGAGTGGATGCCTACGGCTATGACATTCTCCTCGCCATATTCTTTCTGAAGCCGTTCAATTTCTGATGCGGCAGTAGGACAGTTGACACACCGTTGACCTGTAAAATCCTCTATCAACACGGCTCTTGTCACATCCGATGGCTCAACATAGATGAATCTATCTGACACATCTATCTGACTGCATGCCGAAAGTAGCAGCGCTGCGAAAAAAATATATATGAGCAGACTCCACCTCATCTCAGAAATTATAATTGTACGACAACATCCATCCCTTGCTGGCTGGCACATAACGGCACACACCTCCAGAACAGTTATAACCAGCCTTAGTTCTTCCATATCCCAACTGCACACGATGAGACTTGGCAGCAAATGTGACAGACCCTTTGTAATAATGAAGATGCGTCTCACCTACATTGTACAGGTCAGAAAGGGAAATCATCCAATGTGGAGCCAGCGATAATTCTGTGAGGCCAAAAGCCCAGTCACCAAGGTCATCCTTGGTGAAGAGATATTGCGCCTCAGCCCTCAACGTCACCTTCTTGTTGAAAGAATACTTTCCCTCAACTACGAGGATGTCAGAATGAATTATCCCACCCTCGCCTTCAACGACGGTCTTGTTGTAGAACTGGTTCATATACATAAGATTCATCTTCAACGACTTCGACATTTTTTTGTCCACCTGCACATTCCACTCCTGATAGAACATTCTGTCACCCCATTTCCAAAAGGTCGAGCCATAGCCATCAGATCCTGCAAAGGAACCATTAATGTACTTCCAATGGTGGTCAATATCGTGAATATGTGAGAAGTTTACTTTCACTGTAGTGCCATATCTGCCTCCCAACGCCGTCTTTTTCTGGAAAGTATGTGCTGTCTCTATCTGATACGCCCACTCGCCCCATGGGTTCGTAGCGTATGGATACAAGGACGGCAAAGTATAAGTATGCTCTGTTGTAAAGGCTGGCTGGTGATTGATGAACGACGAAGTGCCTGTGACACTACGCTCACTACGGAACGACATATTATCACTTCTCTTTGCCTGAATCAATATGCTCGAACCACGCTTCGAATAAGAGGCTGAGAGCATCGCCACATATCCCTTACGGAAAATGTATCCATTGTCAAACGATGGATCCTGGCTCTTCCACGCATATTCCGCCATCAGACCTAACCCTTTCCTCTGCAATTGAACACGTAGGTCGAAGGCATTGACATTCTCTGGCAAATTCAGTTTATGCGTAACATCCGTCATAATGACTTCCTGTCCTTCGTGCTTGTTTACGAACGATGCGCCAAAGGTCAGGTCGCTTATGTTCCATTCAGCATCAGCACCAGAAATCCAAGAGTCAGCCAGCGACCAGTACTGCCGCTGTTTCCCAGTAAGAGCCTTTATGGTTATCTGGGCCGTAGGCTTATATACCACACGACCACCAAGGAGAGCATTGTCGATGCCAAGGCTGCGTTCCTCGTAGGTACGGAAGATAAAACCTGATCCGAACTGGTCATAGAAGGTGCCTGCCGTAACTTCCAGTTTCTCGAAATGGCCCTTTACATACGCATGTGGCACACCCCACCCCTTGAAATTCTTCTCGAAACCAGGAAGGGGATACTGCATAAACTCCATCCTTGCACCAGCATCAATGTACTTGCTCATCAGACTCACATCGGCGTATGTATTCGTCAGTGCAAACTCATCATACTCCTCCGCTCCAATCCTGTCATCCTTTTGCGGTAACAAAACATCACTCTGGACGCTCCCGCTCACATGAACCTGCCCTGATGCACTAATAGAAACACCAAGGAGCACAAACGACAACATCCAGAGTTTTTTCACCTTATTAATATATTATTGGGCCAGCAATATCTTGTTAATGAGCATGACGATGTCGGCCAGATCCACTTTACCATCACCATTCACATCGGCAGCATCTTCATCAAATCCTACGGGGGCCTTGCCCATCAAGTAGTTGACGATGGCAACGACATCATTGGCATCCACGCCACCCTTGCCGTCAGCATTGCCAACTTCAACTTTTGGCGTATCATTTCCAGGGACAACGACTGCTGCATTCTCAACGGCACAGTTCGTGGCATCACCGCTGTCATAATTGGAGATAAATGCCACCACCTTCAAGTCATCAGTCTTCCATGAAGCATCCAGATCAAACGTGTATTTATAGGATGCTTTGTTGTTGTCCCATTCAAGAACGGCTCCCCATGTCTCGTTGACGGCACGGGCTACATGCTGATGAGTGAAACTACCATTTGCACCTGACTGGGAATGAGCATCAATATTGTCTTCCGTCAGTATCAGTGTAATACGAGCGGGGTTATCGCTGAAATCCCACGCACGCTCACAATTTGCAGAAACGATAATCTTATCCTTATTAGCACTGAAATTGGCTGTCAAATCCACTTTTGCATAAGCAGGTCTTGCAAGACGGCTTTCAAGCATTGACTTATAATTGCCAATAATACCAAGACGCCCTGTAACCGCAGTCTTTCCGTCTTCAGCATAACGATCCCACATAAATGCAGGAGCATAAGTGCTACCACCTTCATTATATAGCCATGTGTAATATCGAGATGCATCGATCGTCAGCCAGTCAGTATAATATCCCGCATGATGACACACCATTGCTGTCTGTTTTGCAATATCCGGATAGGCAGAAAGAGCCGAAGATATCTCAGCGGCTGCAGTAGGACACCATCCGCAATACTCTGTCGTAAACTCCTCAATGAGCGTTGTACGCGGATAGGTTCTAATTTCATTCAAAGTCTGTAAATATCCTGTTGCAGATTTCTCTGTCGCAGTATTTTCATTACCATTTACCTTCGTAATGGTCAGCGTCTTCAACACCTTTCCTTCCCTGTTATCTGCTTCGAAGGGGACAGAGACATTCACCTTTCCTCCGTATGGAATATATACATTGCTAATTGTTTTTTCAGTCGATGTGCTTCCGTTAGAGGAAATGGTGTATGAGATGTTTTCTATCGTGTTACTTCCTCCATTTGATATCTCAACTGAAACATCCGTTGATTTCCCTATTTCAACAACTGCAGTCTTGAAATGACTTGGTGAGGCCATATTCTCCGGGAATCCATCACTTTCAATCAATACCTGTAAGGCGAGACAACCAAGATAATCAACGATATCCCATGATGTTAAACTCTGAGAACTCCTGAGAAATAATGAATTATCTACGAATTCACCACCCTGCATTATTTCATAGCCACCGGAAGTAAATGTATAGCCGACATATATGGCCTCATTATTCACAACAAAAGGATTTGTCAACTCAATAACATTGGCTCCGTTTATAAGCGTGGACATCTCAACATCTTGGACATAATCTGCATTCGATACATTATCAGGAAGAGATGTTTTAGAAATCCACACTTTCACATCGCTAACTTCTGATACCTTATCAAAATAAATGCGAATGGCCTTGATCGTGCTTTTCCCGACAAAACTATGGCCGGCTGGAATATAGATGGCAGCATCAAACGTTTCATATTTGCCTGTACCTACTCCTCCATATCCCATGGTTTCATTGAAATAGCCCCACCACATCTGGCCGTCTTTAGCATCACTCTGTGCGCTAACCGTTATGCAAGTCAGCAAAACGAACAAAAAAGTAAATAGCCTTTTCATAATCATGTTGTTTTTAGTTTATATTGTTATTCCTTTCCCATAATGATGTTCACAAGTGTCACAATATCGCTGGCATCAACCTTGCCGTCGCCATTGAGATCACCCCTGACAGATTCTTCGCCGTTTGTAAATCTTACATAAATAGAATGAGTCTCCAAGGAACATGTAACAGTGATTTTTGCCAACAGATGTCCCTTTGTAGTGATGTCGGAGGCATCAAACTGCACCTGATCCTCACCGCTCAAAGTATATTCCTTTTTCAAATAATTCTTATCCCCCAACATGACACAATTACCTCCCATACACCACTGAATCATCTGTGCATCGAAAGTCTTCTCCTCTATTTGCAATTCCGCCTTCACATTTGCATTATTGCCGTTGAGAAGTTTTAGCATCAGGCCGTTCTTCGGATTGCTGGAAGGATTTGTTTCACACGACAGCACTCCCCACGCATCTTCCTCTGCACCTATCGTCACAGTAGCACCGTCAATGAGACTTTTACCCTGATACTGAAACTCAAAAGACTGGGCTCTGGTCAGCACACCTATTATCATCAGTATCGCCGCTATTGCAATCCTCTTCATATTCTCCTTCATTTATTAGTAGCCCCTCTCACCTCTTCTATCAAGTGTACCTCCTCACCATCGGTATAGCCCTGATGCTTTCCAAGAATCTTTCCTTCGCCATCAATAACTAGCACGTATGGTATCACCTGTACACCAAGAGCCCTCTTAAAATCCCCGTTGGGATCGAGTAGTATCTCGTAAGGCCATCCCAACTGGTCAACCATCGGTTTCACCTTATGAATCTGGTGCGCCTGATCGATAGAGACTGCTATCAGTTTCACACCTGTCTCTTCCTGCCATTCTTCATAGACCTCACTAATGGCAGAGAGTTCACGATTACAAGGTTTGCACCATGTAGCGAAGAAATCGATAATCATCGGTTTGCCATCATTCGACAGAGTATCTGTCCTTATAGCCTTGCCATTAATATCCTTAATCGTCACCGCTGGTATTTGTGCCGTTCCCTTTCCAGAAAGCATCAGTAACCATACCATCGCTATCTGGCGAATCAATGTCTTTAGTTTATTTTCTTTTCTCATCTGTTAATTGGATTGTTCTTTATTGTTAGACTTGGCTGCGAGCGTCTGGGTGATGTTCTGCTCACGGTGACAGATACGGACTTCAATGCCGAACTTCTCATGAATATGCTCCGCGAGGTGCTGTGCGGAATAGACGCTGCGGTGCTGACCACCCGTACAACCGAAACAGAACATCAGTGATGTAAATCCACGCTGTATGTAACGGCGCACATGGGCATCGGCCAGTTTATAGACACTGTCAAGGAAAGTCAGTATCTCACCATCATCCTCCAAGAAACGGATCACCGGTTCGTCGAGACCAGTCAACTGCTTGTATGGTTCATAGCGTCCTGGGTTATGGGTACTACGGCAGTCGAACACATAACCTCCACCATTACCACTCTCATCCTCTGGAATACCTTTGGTAAAAGAGAAACTGAACACCCTGACCACCAAAGGGCCCTGCGCATCATATTTTGAGAAGGTGGCAGGACCATCCTGGGGATGAGCCTTGTAAGGATTGAGGACTGTGATCTTATATCCGTCGGCTCGACTGGCTGTAGTCTCTACCTGCTGGAACTGAGGCAATTCAGTGAGTTGGCGCAGAATATCCATCAAGTATGGATAATGGAATGACGCTGTACTGTCTATCAGTTCACGAAGGTTCTGGATGGCAGGCGGGATACTCTCAATGAAGTGCTTTTTTTGTTCGAAATAGCCCCTGAAACCGTATGCGCCCAGCACCTGAAGAGTGCGGAAAAGTACAAAGAGTGAGAGTCGGTTGACAAAATGACGGGCAGGCGGTACCTCGATATAATTCTTCAGCGAATTATAGTACTCATAGACCAGTTCGCGACGGAGTTTATGAGGATAACGCGCCGATGCCTGCCAAAGGAAAGAGGCGAGATCGTAATAATAGGGTCCTTTCCTGCCTCCCTGATAGTCAATGAAATAAGGCTGGAGAGTGACCTCCCCTGACCCCTCCTGTAGGAGGGGGACGAGCATCACGTTACGGGCCTGGAAGTCGCGATAGAGGAAACTCTCTACAGCCGGAGACTGCAAATCCCCTGCAACAAGATACTCATCAGTGGTCAGATCTTTCGCAAACAGCCGGAAGTCGGCTTCCAGTTTCAACTCGTGAAAGTCTAGTTCTGTGGCTTTCAGAAAACAATACTTGAAATAGTTCAGGTCAAAGAGCACACTATCCACATTAAACTCCGCCTGCGGATAACAATTGGAGAAGTCCAAGCCCCTTGCTCCCCGAATCTGGATGTTCGGCAGTTCACGAATAGTACGTTTCAGTAGTTCCTGTTCTTTCAGCGTATATCTGCCCCCTGCCTCCCGACCTCCACGAATGGCATCAAAAAGAGAAGTGGAACCGAGGTCTGTCTGCAGATAGCGCAATTTATCGTCGCTGGCAGCCAGTATCTTCGGTACTGGCAGTTTTCGCTGACAGAAATGCTCAGTCAGGTAGATAAAAGCATGATCCTCGTCACGGCTGGTACCCACGACACCCACCACGGTCTTGCCATCATTGTCTGTCAAACGATAATAGGTGCGGTTACTGCCGCCACCAGGAATCTGCTGAACGTTGGCAGGCTCAGCACCCTTCCATTGCCGATAGAGATCCAATAGTTTTTGCATACCGACGGCAAAGGTACACTATTTTTATGGAATAAACGAAAAAAAAGCAAAAAAAAACCGGCTGCCTTGCGACAGCCGGTTAAAATGGGGTTACTTAATTACATCATACCACCCATGCCTGGGGCACCGCCCATCGGCATAGCAGGCTCCTTCTCGGGTTTATCAACGATCAGACACTCCGTGGTCAGGAACATACCAGCGATGCTGGCAGCGTTCTCCAGAGCCACACGGGCCACCTTGGCAGGATCGATGACACCAGCCTCACGCAGATCCTCGTAGACATCGGTACGGGCATTGAAACCGTAGTCACCCTTACCCTCGCGAACCTTCTGAACCCCCCCGGCACCTTCCTCACCGCCGTT
>JAFZNI010000170.1 GCA_017551005.1 Prevotella sp. | reverse complement strand
GGCGTACCTTGCATCACACTCAACAATTATACGGAGCATCAGGAGACTGTGACGGTAGGTTCCAACGTGTTGGTAGGAGAGGATGCCGACAAACTGCGTGAGGCTGTCGGGAAGATGGTCAGTGGTGAATGGAAGAAGTGCGCCCTTCCCGATCGTTGGGACGGACGCACTGCAGAACGAATAGTTCAGATTCTCCTAAACTAGGCTAGGATATCCTAGGAAGGCCTAGGAAAGCCTAGGAAGACCTAGGAGGATCTAGTAGTTTTCAGCCTTTATCTGGAAGAAAGCCTGTGGATGGTTGCAGACGGGGCACTCCTCTGGAGCCTTCTTGCCGATAACAATATGTCCGCAGTTGCTGCACTGCCAGATGACATCGTTGTCTTTTGAGAACACACGTTCCTTATTGATGTTATCCAATAACTTGCGATAACGGGCCTCATGCTCCTTCTCAATCTTGCCTACAGCCTCAAACTTCTCGGCAATCTCGTCGAAACCCTCTTCACGGGCTTCCTTTGCCATGCGGGCATACATATCCGTCCACTCGAAATTTTCGCCGTTGGCAGCAGCCTCCAGGTTTTCTGGAGTGCTCTTGATGGCACCACCCTCCAACAATTTGAACCACATCTTGGCATGCTCTTTCTCGTTGGCGGCTGTTTCCTCAAAGATGGCTGCTATCTGCACGTAGCCGTCTTTTTTGGCCTTCGATGCCCAGTAGGTGTACTTGTTGCGTGCCTGACTCTCACCTGCAAATGCTTCCTGCAGGTTCTTCTCGGTTTTTGTTCCTTTTAGTTCTTTCATAATCGTAGTTGTTTAGTGAAATGATTATTTTAATGTGAGATAATAGCCAAGTCTATATGGATTGAACAGCCTGAGACAAGGGTGCTGCCCGCAGAGGTTTCTGCGCACTAGGTTGCCGAAGAGTTTGAAGCAAAGACGTATTACACTTCGGACAAGACGAATGTGGATACCCTCGACTAAGGTCAGCAGACGAGAGTAGCCTTTCAGTTCCTGACGGAAGGCAAACAGTGTCCTTGTGCTGTATTCTATCTTGCTGATGTAGTTGGAGTTAGTCTCAAACTCCGTCATCATTACAGGGTTGTCGATGTGGGTGATGCTGATGCCGTGCTGTTTCAAGTGTTTTCCAAACAGCACATCCTCATAGCCGCTACGAGTGAAACGTTCGTCGAACGGACAGGTTTCAAAGGCCGTCCGCTCGATGATGAAATTGGTAGAACGGAACTCCCGGTACTGCTGTTGTTGACGCTTCTCTGCCGTGTGGGCCGGTTCGGCCGCCTTCTCATAGAGATACCTGAGATTGTGACGGAGTCGTTCGTCTTCAAGGATGCAGATGCCACCGTTAATTACGCCTTCGTTTCCGTTAGCCACATAGCGTTTCAGAAAATCATCATTTGGAATAGTGATGTCGCAGTCGAGGAATAACAGCCAGCGATAGCGACTCAGGCGACCTAAATAGTTGCGGGTGGCAGCACTGCCGGTATTCCGTTCTTTTACGATATAGCGACAGTGGAGGATACCGTTGATGGCTTCATTCTCGTGAATGCTCTCCTGCTGGGGTGAATGGTCATCGACCACGATGATCTCATAGTTGATACCGAGTGCCTCTGCCTGCTGCTGCAGACAGGTGACCAGATCCACACAGACATTATTATAGTTCGGGATCAGTATTGAGAGTTCCGTTTTCTTCCATTGTGTCATAATCGGAGGACAAAATTACACATTTTTTGCCAAACATCTTACACTCAAGCCCCAAAAAACGTTAAATAACGCTTCGGTAATCACAATTTCTAATTACTAATTTCGAATTTCTAATTAAAAATGTGTACCTTTGCACCCGCTTTTACGAGATAAGAGCATGAAATTCAAATTTTTAAAAACAAATTAAACATTAAACACAATGGCAACAAAAATCAGATTGCAGCGCGGCGGCCGTAAGGGCTACGCTTTCTACAGCATCGTAATCGCCGACGCTCGTGCACCACGTGATGGTCGTTTTACTGAGAAGATTGGTACCTATAATCCTAACACCAATCCTGCCACAGTAGACTTGAATTTCGACCGTGCACTCTATTGGGTTGAGACTGGTGCCCAGCCCACAGACACAGTACGTAACATCCTCAGCCGTGAGGGCGTCTACCTGATGAAGCACCTCCGTGGTGGCGTGAAGAAAGGCGCTTTTGATGAGGCTGCTGCCCAGAAGAAGTTTGAAGCCTGGAAGGCTGACAAGCAGAATGGTCTGAACAAGATCGCTGAGGCAGAGGCTAAGGCCAAGAAGGATGCTGCTGCAAATGCATTGAAGGCAGAGAAGGCCGTGAACGAGGCTATTGCCAAGAAGGTGGCTGACAAGAAGGCTGCTGAGGCTGCTGCTAAGGCAGAGGAAGAGGCTGCAAAGGCTGCTGAGGCCGCTGCTGCCGAGGCTCCTGCAGAGGAGACTGCTCCCGCTGCTGAAACAGAGGCTCCCGCTGAGGCATAAATGTACTCTACGCCAAAAATTAGAGACTCTACGGTTTTCTGTGGAGTCTCTATTTTTTTATGTGAAGCCTTTATTTTGTCCAGAAATCTATGTATTGTTTGGCTACCTTTATGTAGTCGTGGTGTTTCCGTACATATTCGACGCTCTGCTTTTTGAGTTCGGGGATACGCTCTGGATGCTGGATGAGTTCTTCGAGTCCTTGGTAGACGCTCTCGTAGGTAGGACCAACGTTGATGATGGGCCGCAGTTCCGTCTCGTGGATGATCTCATAGTTTTCAGGTTCTCCGCCTCCGATACAGATAATGCCCTTAGACATAGCAAGCAGGGGATTCATAGAAGGGGTATAGGCATAGAGTTGGTCGAGAATGGCATCAGAACCTTCCATCATCTGCTGGTATTTGGCGAAGGGTATGGACTCCGCAATATTGAGTTCCATGCAGTGGGCATACTTGGTGTGCAGGTCTTGGGCGGCTCTGAGCATGATATCAGTACCTTTGTAGGCACTGCGCTCACGGTTGATGCCAATGAAGAGGACCACCTTCGACTTGTTGGTTCTTTCTGCGGAGAATGATTCCGGCATCTGGATAGGGAAGGGAATATAGGTGGTCTTCTCAGGGAAGGCAGGGTGGTAACAGACCCAGTATTCGTAGAGTCCCGTGATGATGCCATCGCAGTCGTTGGCTATGTATTTATTCAGACGTTCTTTCTCTGTTCCAAACCATTCCTGTTGGAAGCGCACAGCCTCAGGGTCAGTACGTACCTCACTGCCGAAGTTGAAATCGCTGTATCTGAGCGGTTTGTCGTAAGTGCAAGTGTGTACCCAGTACCAATCCATTCCAAAGCCGCCAAGAAACACCTTCTTATTATGCTTGCGCAGGTAGTCGTAGAACCAAAACAGGCGTTCGGCTTTCAGTTCGAAGAATATGGGGTTGATGAGTTGCACGATGTCATAGCCCCGTAGTCTGGGTAGCAGTGTGTAGAGTTTGGTCATCAACGTGATACCTCCAATTTTGCCAGGTGTACGGGCAACATCAATGTCACGCGGATAGTCCTTCCAGAAGTCACCATTCGAAATGACCGTTACATGGTGTCCTAACTGACGCAACCCTTGGGCCAGCGTCCAGTGTACGTTGCTGTATTCACCAATGAGTAGTATTTTCATTGTCATTCTAAATTCTTGTCGGTGTTTTGAAGAGATGAAGCAGTTTGCTCATCCTGCATAAGAACCGAATGCCGAAAGTATTGAGACACATTGCCTTTATTCGCATATTTCCCGAGAGTCCATTTTGCCTGATATTCCTTTTGGGCAGCAGGATGTCGGAGCCGTAATGCTCCCAGACATCAATCTGGATATTAACCATATACATGTAGTAATAGTCATCGACGGGCATCCCGTTGTTTAGATTGGCTTCGAGCAACTGCCTCAGTGCTTTGCCGTCGGCATTTGCAGTAATTCCTTGAGGGTTCCGTGTGTAATGATAATAACCATGGCTGTTGGTGCGGACTATCTTGCATTTGCGCAGTAGTGGAGGAAGCGTGTATGCGTCCTCGAAAACTTTGCCTTTAGGGAACCTGATGCCATCAAACAATTCTTTTCGATAAATCTTATTACAGGCATACGTGTGGGTGTATGCCCTTTCCTTTATCCAATACTCATCAACATCTTTATAGATATTATCTTGAAGTTGCAGCCGTCCTTCAATACTGTATTCCAACAGGTCGCAGTCGCCTATGCTTTCCATGAGTGGTGCCAGAGTATTGTCTGACAACCAGTCGTCACTGTCAACGAAAGTGATATATTGTCCGCTTGCAATATCCAATGCCGCATTACGTGCATCACTCAGTCCGCCGTTGTTCTTGTGAATGACAATGATTCGCGTGTCCTTCTTCGTCCATTCATCGCAAAGACGCGGACAGTCGTCAGGTGAACCGTCGTCCACGAGTATGACTTCCATGTCATCCACGTTTTGAGCGAGTACACTCTCCACACAGCGATTGAGCGTCGCTTCAACACGGTATACGGGTATGATAACAGACAACAACATATTCAAAGTGTGGTTTTATTGTGATAATTCTTGAAACAGGTTCATCCATTTTTGCATGATGGTTTCGCAAGAGTATTGTGATACAACTGTCTTTGCGGCATTTCCCATCTGTTTGCGCAAGTCGATATTATCCATTAATGCAGACAATGCTTCTATATAGGCTTTGTCATTATCATAGGGTATCAAGTAACCCGTCTTTTCATGTTGGATCACGTCTTGGGGGCCATAGGGACAGTTGAACGCAACAACGGGTAGACCACATGTCATGGCTTCGATCAGTACAAGAGGCGATCCTTCCATGCGAGAAGTCATCAGGTAGATGCTTCCTGAGGTATAGGCTTTTGCCACTTCTTGCGTATTACCATGTAGCACAACCTTGTCATCTAATTGCGCTTCTTTTATGCATTGTTCAATTATTGGTCTGTCTGCGCCGTCTCCCCAAATATCCAGTATCCAGTCAGGATGGCTTTCGGTAACCTTTTTCCATATTGCGATCATGCGAGGGTAGTCTTTTTGGTAGACAAAACGTCCCAGTGCAACGCAATGTCTTGATTCATACGATGGCGTAAGTGCTGGGTTTAATAGCGTAAAATTCGGAATAACCTGAACATTTGGTGCCTTGTTGAAGTTCATGGCGTCATGAGTCGTTAGTGTTACCACTGTATCAACATGGTATTGCATTTTATTGATAAGCCATTGGTGCTTCATCATCGTTGTTGCAAGATGGGACTCATAGATGGTTTTTCCAACGTGATGTCCATAGGCACCTAAGAATGCTCCCATTACCCAGCATAGCACAGTAATGTCTTGTTTTGTTTTTTTGACGAACTGATTGTATCTGTATAAGGCAAGCGGGTAGAAAAGACCTCCTTTGACATACGGTACTTCCAACTTGACGATGTTTACCCGTTCGTCAATAGGGTATTTTATTGGGTGAGCATCCTTCCATACCAGTAATAGCGTCAATTCAATGCCGTTTTGTTTGCAAAGCCAGTTGATTTTGTCAGCAAAGATACGCTCCATGCCTCCTATACCCGACATCTTTTCTATTACATATACAATTGTCATGTATGCTGGTTCTCTGATTTTTCTGCAAAGTTATATAAAAATTTGCAAAAACGAAAGAAAATATGTAATTTTGCACCGTCAATGAAGCATAAGAGTATAATATTAGGTGTAGATTATACCGGACGGTTAGGCAATCAAATGTTCACCTATGCCTTTGTTCGTCAGTTGATAGAGAAGAAATCATTGGATAATTATTCAGTGATTGCTAATTTCACGAGGACTGCTGGTGGAGAGATTAGTGAGGGCTTCACTGATTCGCTATGTCACTTCAAAGTCAAACCTTATAGTAAGAAAGATGTTCATCTCGTGATGCACTATGGTTCGTTGTTACAACGTATAGTATTCCTCATTTATGAAGTCTTTTTACGCGTCGGTATGCTGAGACGTTTCGACGTTTTTTCGGAATGGATGTACGAATGGTTGGATGGTTATAACGTCTACCTGAGTTCTCCTGCTGATAAGGCTCGAGTGCTTAACGGTGCGAAGTCGCGTTCGTCTGTATTCGTGAGAGGTTTTTTCCAGGACAGTGGAAACTTCAACGATATTCGTCCAATATTGTTGGAAGAGTTCACTCCCCGTTATCCTGTCCTAAAACAGAATCGCGAATTGTATGAAGTTGCGGCACGTGATGGTAGTGTGTGTGTGTCAGTAAGATGTGGCGACTTTATGTCTTCGCAGTTGAAAAAAGACTACTATGTTTGCACCCCTCACTATTTTCAAGAAGCGATAAGAGTAATGAAGTCTCGGGTGAAACAACCCGTTTTTATTTTCTTTTCTGATGATATTGGGTGGGTAAGGGATAACATCGCAGTGGAGGATGTGCCTTGCTATTATGAAAGTGGGCAGGATCCCGTATGGGAGAAACTACGGCTAATGTACAGTTGTCACCATTTTATCATCTCTAATTCCACATTCTCATGGTGGGCTCAATATCTCGGTAAAAGGGAAGATAAAATAGTTGTTAGCCCATCGCAATGGTATGCTAACCCGGAGTGGCATTCGTGCCTAATAGAAAAAACCTTTGTGTTGGTTAATTAAGAAACGATGAAAAACGAACAACGTGATATCTATAACAGCATATTGAAATATACAAGTCTTTTTGGAGTCGTACAGGGTCTTGTCATTTTGTTTGGCCTTGTACGTAATAAGTTTATGGCTTTGTTCTTAGGGGCTGGTGGTATGGGCTTTAATGCGCTGTTGGTATCCATGCAGAATTTTGCTTCCCAGTGTACGGGGTTGGGAATCTCCTTTGGTGCTGTACCCCGTTTGTCGGAGTTTTATGAACGAGGTGATGAAGAGCAGTTCGTCTATCATATAAAGGTTATCCGTACGTGGAGTGTCATAGCAGCCTTGCTGGGTTTCGTGTTCTGTATTGTAGTAAGTCCGTTGATGAACGACTGGTCGTTCAACTGGGGTAACCATACGCTCCATTATGCTTTTCTTGGTATTGCAGTCGCCATGTCAGCAATCACAGGTGGTGAGATGGCTGTATTGAAGGCCAAGCGCCGGTTGGGAACCATCGCCAGGATTCAGGTGGCTACTGCCGTCTTGGGGGTGTTGTTGACAGTACCTCTTTATTATCTGTATGGTCAGCGTGCTGTTGCTCCGGCTATTGTTTTGATTGCCTTTGCCACGATGATGGTTACCGTCGCCTATTCCTACCGTTTGCAGCGCTTACAGTTATCGTTCTGTCGCGAATGCTTGAAGGAGGGTATGGATATGATTAAGTTGGGTGTTGCCTTTGTCCTGGCAGCCGCCGTAGGCAGTGGTGCGGAGATGGTTATCCGTTCGTACCTTAATCTGGAGGGCGGACTAGGTGATGTCGGTTTGTATAATGCCGGCTATATGATTGCCATCACTTATGCTGGTATGGTGTTTTCTGCTATGGAGACCGACTATTATCCTCGTCTCTCGGGTGTTGCCACCGATATAAGGGCTACCAACGAGACGGTAAATAAACAGATGGAGGTGTCGTTGCTCATTCTGTCGCCTATGCTGATGGCCTTGATGATGCTTTTGCCAGTGCTCATACCTGTATTGTTCAGTAAGGAGTTTCTTCCTGTAATCGCTATGGCTCAGGTGGCTGTACTGGCTATGTATTTCAAGGTAATGACGCTCCCTGTAGCCTATATTACGTTGGCTCGTCGCCGTTCGAAGGCCTATTTTTTCTTGGAGACATCCTATTTCGTTGTGTTGGTCATTGCTGTGGCGGTAGGTTTCCGTCTGGCAGATGTCTTTGGTGCGGGTGTCGGTATCGTGGTGGCTCATATCTTTGACTATCTGATGATCAACATCTTTGCGTATTTCTGCTACGACTACCGTTGCACATGGACATTAGTGGGCTATGCTGTGGTACAGTTTGCGATTGCCTGTGTGGCCTATTGGGTAACGTGCAATACCGATGGTGTGACATATTGGATGATAGAAGCCGCACTGACTTTGGTCAGCACGGCTTATTCTCTTACGATTTTGTATCAGAAGACTCATCTGTGGGAGGCACTCACCCGGCGGTTCCGTAAGAACCGTTAGAAGCGGAAGTCGAGTTCCACGTCTACCAGATTGTAGTTGTGCTTGGCCAGGTTGCGGTCGTTCACGTGGGAGTACTCCAGGTGGAGTTCCAGATTTTTGGTGAAGAAATAGTTCAGACCGCATTCCACCTGATTTACTGATGTAGCCCAGTCCTTCTGATTGCGATAGGTCTGGTAGCGGGCCTTGGCGTGGAGTTTCGACTTCACGATGGGCACAATGCCGAACACGTACCAACCGTCGGCCTTGTCGCCTTTGCTATAGTCTATTGTGCGCACGTTGTTGCCTGGAGAGGCGGCACCCCAGCCCTGGCTGTGGATATACTCCGCACGGAAAGTGAACTCGTCTTTGTCGTACTCGGCAGAGAGACAATAACGATTCTTCTCTATGCTGCGGGTCTCACCTGTCACTGGATCTAACATGCCGCCACGGCTACCAGTCCATCCGAAGGCACCGATACGTACACCCTTGATGGGCATAAACCATGCACCGGCGATGAAATCCTTACGATTATCCATATCCTTCTGGTTGACACCTTCACCATTGTAGACACCCACCTGATAGTGGAATAGTCTGCGGCCATTGGCATTGGGGAAGAGGTCACCGGCAAACTGGATACCGATGTCACGACCACCTGATGACTTTTCACCAGTACGGTCGCCGAAGGCAGAGAGTTTGTTGATGACGTCGGCATAGCCTCTCCAACCCTGTGTGATGGGGTGGGTGGGATTCTCGAATGTGAAGGCACGTTTAAACTGACCTGCGCGGATCTTGAACTCGGGGTATTTGCGCCACTCAGCATATAAGTCTACCAATTGAACGGTTGGCTGTCCGGGTCCTGTGGCGTTTGTTCCCTGAATCTGGGCGCGCCAGTCGAAGTCGCCAATCTTACCGTCGAGGATAAAACGGGCAAGGCGCAGGTTGAAGGAGTTTGAGTGGTTGCCCTCGGGATCCTGCCCCTGATATTGCAGCATGCCGTAGCCACTGAACTTGATGTTCTTCACCCATGCAGGAACCTCTATGGTAGTTTTTTGTTGGGTTGCCTCCATTGCCTCCAAGGTTGCCAATTCTTCTGCATTCAGAGGTTCTAAACCCTGTGCCGGATCAAGCAGTTGGTTATTGCCTGCTTCTGTGTCTGCACTTGCGGTGAATGTCGTCAGCGCCACCAGCGCCATCAGACCGAATAATCTTTTCATTTTCATACTGATTCTCTTTAGTTATTGTTTCGTACTTTGGCGCAAAGATACGAATAAAAAACGTTATTTCCAAATCTTTTGCCAATTTTTTATTGGTAAGGAGGAGTATTTACGGGAGTGCGGAGGAAAACTTTTTCTAACGCACAGAAAAAAGTTTTCCTCCGCACTCTAGGAAAAGGCCGTCTGCAATGGATATTTTTGTTTGTCAACGGCGTTCCAGCAGGACGACATTCTCGACGTGTGGGGTGTGGGGGAACATATCGACGGGTTGGACGGCGGTGACGCGATAGTCTGTGTCGAGGTCGTGCAGGTCGCGTGCCTGGGTGGCAGGGTTGCACGATACGTAGACGATGCGTTGTGGGGCAGCCCTCAAGATGGTCTTCACCACGTCAGGATGCATGCCAGCGCGTGGGGGGTCGGTGATGATGACATCCGGACGTCCGTGCTCAGCGATGAAGTCATCGGTGAGGATGTCCTTCATGTCGCCGGCGAAGAAAAGGGTGTTATCGATGCCATTGATCTTGGAGTTGATCTTGGCATCCTCGATGGCCTCGGGTACGTATTCAATGCCGATGACCTGACGGGCTTGACGGGCCACGAAGTTAGCGATGGTGCCGGTGCCGGTGTAGAGGTCATAGATCAGAGGGGCATTATCCCTAGTATCTCCTAGGGGGACTCTAGGTTCGCCTAGGAAAGCGAACTCGCGAGCGACACAGTAAAGGTGGTAGGCCTGTTCGGTGTTGGTCTGATAGAAAGATTTAGGCCCCACCTTGAAACGCAGATCCTCCATCAGTTCGAAGATATGGTCGTTGCCCTTGAAGGTAAGCACCTCCTGGTCGCCGATGGTATCGTTGCATTTCTGGTTGTCGAGATACATCAGTGAGGTGATTTGCGGGAACTTATCGGTAATATGTTGCAGAAGCGCCTTGGCCTGTATTTCGCTTTGGGAAAGGGTCTCAGGGGTACTTCTGTCGTAGCGGAACTGGATGATGACCATCCACTCGCCCGTGGCAGAGTTACGGATGATGACATCACGCAGCAATCCTACCTGAGCACGCAGGTCGAAGAAGGAGATGGAGTGGGTGATGGCATAGTCGCGTATTTCATTACGAATCTGATTGTGCAGGTCATCCATTAGCCAGCACTTCTCTATGGGCAGGATTTTGTCGAATGCCCCTGTGATATGGAAGCCGATGGCTGGCACGTCCTTCAAACTCTGGCTTTCGTCTTTTGGAAGACTCTCAATCTCTTCCTTGGTCAAGTAGCGCTTATTGGCGCAGCCGTAGTCGAGTTTATTGCGATAGGCCTGCGTATGTACCGAGCCGAGGATGGGCCGAAACTTTGGCAGTTCGATTTTGCCGATGCGTGTGAGTTGGTCGAAGACCTGTTGCTGTTTGAACTTCAATTGTTCCGAGTAGGGCAGGTTCTGCCATTTACAGCCGCCGCAGACACCAAAGTGCTGACAGAAAGGGGTCGCGCGTACATTATTATATATTATAAAGCGAACCACCTCGCCTTCGGCGAAGGAATGTTTCTTGCGTCGGATCTGTACGTCGCACACATCGCCTGGGACGCAGAAGGGTACAAACACCACCAAGTCATTCCAGTGGAACAGGCACTTCCCCTCGGCGGCAACAGCCTCTATCGTTACGCCCTCAAGGAGCGGTAATGGTTTCTTCTTTCTTGCCATAATGGGTGCAAAGTTACGAATAAATATTAAAAATCCCAATTTTTGCGCATTTTTCTTGTGTATGTGCGGGAATTATAGTAACTTTGCGGAATTAAAATAAAAACAATTTATAAACATTTAAATATTAAAGTAACAGACGTATGAGCCAAAAAAGAGTTTACCTCTTCGGTAATGGTAAGGCCGAAGGTAATGCAAAGATGCGTGAGGAACTGGGCGGTAAGGGTGCAAACCTTGCCGAGATGAACCTGATTGGTGTTCCCGTTCCTCCAGGTTTTACAATCACTACAGACTGCTGTAACGAGTACTATCAGG
>JAFZNI010000169.1 GCA_017551005.1 Prevotella sp. | reverse complement strand
TCGCCTTTGCCAGCGTGAGCAAGGACGCGAAGGAGAGTTATCGCTACGAATATCACCAGGACGGTGGCGATACCATCAGATATTCCGTTGTCTTCAACGATGATGCCTATGAGGTAGCCACGTTCAGATATGAATACCGTGTTGGCCACTATAGTCATTCCCGCAATGAGTTAAGCGGCCTTTCCGAGGAGGATCAAAAACCCTTCGACATCGCTGCCTTCGAAGCCCATATCCAGCCCGCCCTGGAACCGCTGATGAAACTGCAGGGTGCCCAATCATATCCCGTCTATTGGCGGCACGACAAGGGATACGAAGACGAGGTCGGCTCTCGTGGTAATATTCTATGGGGGATTCGTATAAGAGAGACCTGGCCGGCTGGCCTGACCACCGGTACCTACTATTTCATCCCTGCCCAGCATCAGGCAAGACCCATCGTTGACCGGCTCGACTCATTGGCCTACGACTATGTGAACCGGCATCCGGAACAGCCCTATGCCTATCACCACATCCCTATCATCATACGCATTGATAATCGCTATGGTTCCTTTTACACTGATGTCTTTTACCACGCGTATGACATCGTAGAGAGCGAAGACGATTGTTGCGATGACACCAGCACTAAATACAACCTGCGCTGCTATCAGGACGATGACGGTCTGCACATTCTCTCCCTCACCACGAAGGGCATACTCTGGATTCCCAAGGGCTTTCAGAAAATGAAGCGCTGGGTGAACGGCAAAGCGAGCCTTAGGAAGAATTGATAATTGATAATTGATAATTGATAATTATGATGAGACGGTATCTAATTATATTGGGGGTTGTGCTGGCAACGACGGCATTCGGACAGAATCCGCGCCTTAAGCAGTTGGAGGACTGCCTGCATAAGCAGGGCTATGTTATAAACTACTCACAGATGAATATGAGTAGCGGTCGGGGCATCACACGCGATTGGGCCTTTGCGTTAGACTCACGGGGACAGGAGATCATAAACCGTTTTTACTATCGCACTCCTGACAGCATCGTTGCCCTGCGCCGACAGCAACTGGCAATAGCCTTCGACTCCATCCGTACCGCCTTCACTGATCTGAGCAAGGAAGGGGTGGAGAGTCATCAGTACGAAAAACACGACGGCTGTGCGGATACCATCGAATATTCCGTAGGATTCTTTGAAGGCAAGAGAGATCTCCAGCCTTCGAATAACAATAATCGGGTGTACTTCCATAACGCCAAAGAGCAGGCATCCTTCTCGTATCACAAAAACTGTGACGACTGGGACATAGGCAACTACATGCATCGATACGAGAGCGATAATCGGGTTTCCTTAAAGGGTTTCGATGTTCCTGCCTTCGAAGCACATATCCAGCCTGCCTTCGCAGTTCTGAAATCGCTGAAGGGTGCAGCCACCTATCCCGTCTATTGGCGGCACGACAAGGAATACAAGGACTCACTCGCAGGCGGAAGAATCCATCTGATACTGGGCTACGACAACGTCAACCACGCTGGCCTGGTCACTGGTTCCCACTACTTCATTCCCGCCCAATACAAGGCCGAGACCAACGCCCTGTACCGGCAACTCGACTCGTTGACATTCGACTATGTCAATCGCCATCCTGAGCAAATCCATCGCTATAGAACTTCTTCTGCACTTCCTTACCCCACCGATGAAGACATAAGGTATACTGAATTCAGTTCCAACAACGCACAACATTTCCCCTCTATGAAACTTCAGGGAGATGTTTACGGCATGGGCGACAGCAACTACGACTTCTTTTTCTACCTGAGGGAAGACGGGCTCCACATCCTTTCCATCACCTCGAAAGGCGAGGGTTGGATGCCCACGGAGTGGCAGAAGCTGAAGAGTTGGATAAACGGCAAGAAGGAGTATCTTGAAGGCATAGAGCGGCAGGTAGTAGCCGATGCCGTCACTACTAAGCAGTGGCGCATCGACATCAATACGATGCACACCATGCGCTACGGGTCGAGAACGATGTCGCCCGACTTCTACCTGGAACTGAAAGGCGACACGCTGCACAGTTATCTGCCCTATCTGGGTCAGGCTCAGGTGTCTCCGACGCTCTCGCCGTCAATCGGCCTGAACTTCGAGGAGCCCGTGCTGAGTTATAAAACGAGTAAACCGAAGTCGAAGAAGTACACGCAGATTGACATCGACGTGAAGACCAAAGAGGACAAATACCACTATGTGATTCAACTCTACGACTCTGGCGAGGCCACCATCCGTGTGCGCTCGCTGAACCGCGACGCCATCAGTTTCGATGGCACATTAGTGACATTAAATTAAAACCAATAAACCTATGAAGAAAAGTATAACCATCATCGTGCTGGCCCTCATCGCCAGCCTCGCTATAGCACAGACAAGCGTTACCTTTGTGGTCGATGAGAACCTTACCCCCATCGACGAGGATGCCCTTGATATGGAAGATTCCCAGTCGAGGGGCTCCTCGGCTCTATATGGCATTTTCAGAGAAGAAGGGGTTTTGGAACCTATTTGGATTGCCAAGAGTTTTTCTGACGATGAACGGTTTTATACCTTTAAGGGGAAAGACGTGTTCTTCCAGACGATCGTGCGGG
>JAFZNI010000168.1 GCA_017551005.1 Prevotella sp. | reverse complement strand
CGGTATAGGTCTGGGGAGCGGGATACTGGTCGCCGCTCTTTTCAAGTTCCTGAATCCGAGCGACTTGCGCCTTGGCGTCGGCATAGTGCTGACGGATGGCTTGCTTCGCATCCTGTGCTTGGGCAGCGAGGGTGCCCAGGAGCAGCAGGGAGATAACGAGAATGATCTGTTTCATCGTTCTTCTATTCAGGCAGGAGCAGGATGGTCGCGCTGCGGGCGGCTTGGGCACCCATGACGAGCACCTGGGCGATGTCGGCGGTCTTCGAGGGACCGCTGATGAACGTGCCGTAGCCGTCGTACTCCTTGTTGAACTCGATACGTTTGTACGCCTCGTGCATGTTGTTCACAATCTGCGACTTTGGCAGCAGGATGACGAGGTTCTCCGATATGAACATCACGGCCTTCTCCTTCATCGTCTGGGGAATCCATACACAGGCATTCTCGGCCACGCCGAACTGTCCTCGGATGATGCCCACGTCAGTACCATTCAAATCTCTAGCGCGCCCTACGGTATCAGGATTCCTCGTGGCGATGGTGATCTCAGGTAGGTTAGAGGCGAACTCTTTGGCTTCTGGGTAGAGGTCGCGCACGAGTTGGTTCACGTCCTGGCCTTCCTTCACTTCTATCACGTGGCCACCCACGCTCTCCGTCATCTTGATAAACTGCACCAGCGGGTCGGGGTAGGTGATGCCCTTGATGTCACTCAGGTCGGGCATGTCGTACTTCTCTCTGACATTCGCCCTGTATTTCTTCAGTATATCGTCTTTGTTTGCCATAACATTTTGTCTTTAACTATTTTACTCTACTCCTCAACTCCTTACTCCTCCATCTCCTTAAAAATCTTGTGGAACGGTTTCTTGGGGAACTCCATCATCTTATGACCTTCCGCCCAGGGGTTCAGGCCGCAGTTCATCAGTGGCGAGGGGATGATGTTCGCCCAGTGGGCGAGGGCTGTGCCGAGGTTGTAGATGCCTTGACTGCCATAGACGGCGCTCATACCTTTACACATCAGTTTTTTCTGAGGGTTGGCTGTGCCGAAGTCATCGAGTTGCTGGCGCCACTGGTAGATCTGGTCACCGAGGTTCACCTTGACAGGGCAGACCGTCTGGCACGACAGACAGAGCGTGCAGGCGGAGACATTCCCTGAGTGAGCCTGTGTGTCGCGGAGCATACCGAGGTTGATGCCGATAGGACCAGGGATGAAGTAACTATACGAGTAACCGCCGCTTCTGCGATAGACGGGACAGGTGTTCATACACGAGCCGCAGCGGATGCATTTCAGCGCCTCCCAGTGCTCAGGATTGCCAATCCACTCTGAGCGGCCGTTGTCCACGAGCACGATATGCATGGGGTGTGCCGTCGGACGAGCCTTGCGGAAATGGGAGGTGAAGGTGGTCGTGGGCTGACCTGTGCCTGCGCGGCAGAGCATGCGCTGGAACACGGCGAGGCAGTCGTAGTTGGGGATGATCTTCTCTAATCCAATGGCGGCGATGTGCAGTTTCGGGCAGGAGGTGCTCATGTCGGCATTGCCCTCATTGGTGCACACCACGATGTCGCCCGTCTCAGCGATACCAAAGTTGCCGCCCGTCATGCCTGCGTCGGCCGTCAGGAACTCATTGCGCAGACTCAGACGAGCCACGTAAGTCAGATAGGTGGGGTCGTGATTGCCCTTCTCACTGCCTAATTTCTCTTCGAAGAGTTCGCCCACATCGTCGTGATTCAGGTGGATGGCGGGCATCACGATGTGACTGGGTTTCTGCCCCTTCAACTGGATGATGCGCTCACCGAGGTCGGTTTCTACCACCTCAATGCCGTGGGCTTCGAGGTAGGGATTCATCTCGCATTCCTCCGTCAGCATGGACTTTGACTTCACCATCTTCTTCACGTTGTGGTTCTTCAGGATGCCGTAGACAATCTCATTGAACTCGTTGGCGTCCTTCGCCCAGTGAACGATACAGCCGTTCTTCTCGGCATTGGTGGCAAACTGGTCGAGGTATTCGTCGAGATGGGTGATGGTGTGACGCTTGATCTGCGAGGCTTTCTCGCGCAACTGCTCCCATTCCTCGAGACCGTATGCCATATTGTCACGCTTCGACCTGACAGCCCAGAAAGTGGCATCGTGCCACTTGGCGTAGGTCTGGTTCTTCAAGAACTCTTTCGCTGCTTTACTATGTCCTGTACTCATAATTGTAATTTACAATTTGACTATTTACAATTTAAATTTATAAGCCAGCGGCGAGAATCTCCACCACGTGCTTAAATTCCACATTCAGGCCTTGCTTCTTGGCAACGCCTGCCATATGCATCAGACAAGAACAGTCGGGGCCGGTGATGAATCTTGCACCGGTCTTCATGTGCCGCTGAATCTTGTCTAATCCCATCTGCGCACTCACGGCAGTCTCCTCGACGGAGAACATGCCTCCGAAGCCGCAGCACTCGTCTGGACGCTCCGGCTCCAACACCTGGATACCCTCCACGAGGTTCAGGAGGTCTTTGATCTTGTTGAATGGTGTCACATGTTCTTCGCTCGGTGAACTCAGACCCAATTCACGGACACCGTGACATGAGTTGTGCAGGCTGACCTTGTGGGGAAACGTGCCGAGGGGATGATTCACCTTTACAACGTCGTGCAGGAACTCCACCACATCCATGATCTTACCGGAGGTTACGCACTCGTGCTTGCCTTCCAGCAGACGGGGATAGTTGATCTTGATGAATGCCGTACAACTTACGGAGGGGGCTACCACGTAGTCGAACTCCTTGAACTTGTCTTCAAACTTCTCTGCCAGAGGAACGGCCTGCTTTTCAAAGCCGGCATTGGCCATCGGCTGTCCGCAGCATGTCTGGTTCAGCGGATAGGTCACGTCGAGACCAAGATGTTTCAGCAATTTGTAGGTGGCTACACCCACCTGGGGATATACCACGTCTACGTAACAGGGGATAAATAGTCCGATTTTCATTGCTTGTTCGTGTATTATTGTTATTCGCTTTTTTAGTTATTCTTGGGTACAAATATAGTGAAAATAATCCAAAAATACTAATAATAAGGTATTTTGTGCCACGTTTTTATGTTTTATTAAAACAAAATGCGTACCTTTGTGGCACATTATTTGTAGATAACTCATTGTGAAACTAATTATTTGAAAAATGGATTATAACAACGAAATGAATTTTGGAACGACGATGTCGCGGGATCGCGAACTCTCGATGTCGGAGGCTTTTCCCATCCTGATGCGGAAAGTGTATGTATGGATGTCGCTGGCACTGGCCATTACGGGCATCACGGCCTATGGCGTAGCCAATAGTCCTGGCGTCATGTCGGCTATCTATGGCAATCAGATTGTCTTCTGGGGACTGATCATTGCTGAGTTGGCTCTGGTGTTTGTTATCAGTGGCGCCATCAACCGCCTCTCCCTGACGACGGCCACCCTGTTGTTTGTGCTCTATTCCGTCATCAATGGTGTGGTACTTTCTTCCATCTTCCTGATTTATACGATGACCTCCATCGCCAGTGTGTTCTTTATCACGGCTGGCACATTTGCGGTCATGGCATTCATCGGCTATACCACGAAGACTGACCTCACGTCGATAGGTAAGATTCTGATGATGGCTATCATCGGACTGATCATAGCCTCTTTAGTCAATGTTTTCTTGGTGAAGAGTTCTGGCTTCGATTTGATTATCAGTTATGTCGGCGTGCTGATCTTCGTCGGTCTCACGGCCTATGATTCCCAGAAAATCAAGAATATGTTGCAGATGGCACCAGATGCTGGCGAGGCTGCTCAGAAACTCGCCTTGGTGGGTGCGCTTTCGCTCTATCTTGACTTCATCAACCTCTTCATTTATTTGCTCCGTATCTTGGGTAGAAGAGAGTAATTTTGAAAGGGGAAAAGCAGGTAATGACCTATGCCTTATATATTATTAATAAGGTGTAGGTTATTATTTTGTCAATAAAGTCGAAAACTTTCGTTAAACAATTAAAAAAGTTGGGTAAAAATTTGGATGGTATTGAAATAGTTCGTACCTTTGCATCCGCTTTCGCCCATTTTTGTGGGCGTTT
>JAFZNI010000167.1 GCA_017551005.1 Prevotella sp. | reverse complement strand
GGTGATTTGACACGTAATCTCACCGTTTATGTGACACATACCAACCAGTCTTCAATCTACTGGGAACCTGTCACTGAGGCTGACTGCGTCTTTAGTGGCGAGGTGATGTTCGCATCCGGACAGTGGAACACCATCTATTTCGACAAGCCTTTCGAGTATGACGGTAAGTCAAACATCGTCGTGACCGTCGATGACAATACCGGAAAGAGCAGCGGCGGCTGGGGCGTGCTGTCCAACTATATCTTCTATGGCGACGGCAACCACGTTGTAGCCCGCGACAACAACAAGGATATTGACCCCTTGGATGCAGCGTCGATAGAAAATGCAAGTCAAAAGAACTCATACACCTATAAGAGCCAGATACAGTTCACCTTTGGCGACTATCCGACACCCGGTAACCCTGCTGTCACTGACATTGGCGACGTGAGCGCAAATGTGCAGTGCTCGCTGCGTGGCGAGGCTACTGCCTGGAACCTGCGTTACCGTAAGGTAGCGAAGGAAGGCGAGGAGGAACAGCGCTATGTGGCTGTGAACGACCTCGACACCCGTTCGTACACGATTGAGGGCTTAGACCCTGCCACGAAGTATGAGGTACAGGTGCAGGCTGTCTTCGGCGAGGATAATCTCAGTGCATGGAGCGATCCTTTGGTCTTTGTCACCAACTGCTGCCCTGTGGAGGAACAGGCAGAGATCATCTATGCCGTCAACAGTAACTATAGCAGTTGGTATGGCTATGCCATCCAGTTTATGGATATTACGAATGAAGAGAATCCTGTCGAGGTGGCTTACATCAATCCTATAGATTATAGTTTCACCGGAGGTACGCTGACCCTCTGCTGCGGACATAAATACAAGGTGAACTGGATCTACGATGAAGAGCATTCGAATGTCAACGGCAGTTTCTCACTCGCCCTTTACTTCGAGCCAGGTGACAAGTTCTTCAGCATGGCTCGTGGCGAGGCTCCTGAGAAGACGACGGAACTGACTACCTTCGTGATGGACTGCACGCCTTATTGCGCTCAGATGCCGCAGATTCTGAATGAGGCAGGCACGACTTATGAGTCAGCCACCATCACATTCGTCTCTCAGACCAAGAAGGGTCAGGTGGTTTATTCCACTGAGGCCGACTTCGACCCTGACAAAGCCACCCCAGAGGATATGGATTTCGAAGAACTGCCCCAAAGCGACGTTCCATGGGAACAGCCAAACGCTTCCCTCACTCTGAAGGGTCTGCAGCCACTGACAGCCTATTATGTCCGTGTTCGCAGCGTCTGTACAGTAGAGCCTATTGGCACCAGCCGCTGGTCAGAGCCCATCAAGGTGATAACCGGCTCGCGCTACGATGGCCCGACACATCTGGTTGCTGAGCCCATCAACAGCCGCACAGAGAAGATTTCCTGGAAGAATGGCGGTTCAAGTTCGAAGGCCAATATCTATTACAGAGTTAAGGTCGAGGGCAGTCCTGTCAACCCTGATGATATCCAGACAATCGGTGGCGGTAATGGTTCCGGCTTTGAGAAAGGATGGTTCGGTGAAGGCACATGGGGCTCCGGTGGCAATAGGCCTTACAGCAACATCCTCTATGTAGGAAACGTTCCAGGCAACAACACCTATAGTTTCCAGGCAGGCCAGGGTAAGTCGGGCATGTCCAAAGAGAATTTCCTCTATGGCATGGTGGAACAGACCGAAGCCACGCCACTCGAGCAGATGAGGAAACTCGACCGCGAGTGTCTGAACGATGCCGACCGTGCAGCAAGAATCAAAAAACTGAAGAATAATATTACAGAAAATGAAGGATTAATAAACCTTTCCAAGGAGGCTCTCGAAGATCCTTCGCTGACTGATGAACAGAAGGCAGAGTTGGAAAAGGAAATCGCCGACCTCGAAAAGGAGAACGAAGAACTCAATGCCGAACTGAACGCTCTGGAATCACTGCCTACTGACGAAGAGAAGTTGGAGAGGATGGAATATTTGGAGGAATGCTTGGAACAATATGAAAACCTCATGGAGCGAGCGATTTCGGAGTTAGAAAAAGGAGAGATAACGGAAGAGCAATATGATGAACAGATGAAGAGTCTCAATGAGTCCTATGGTAAGGATTTCTTAGAACTGAGCCATCTCCGTGCGACGACCTCCGCTGCCGAGAACATCAACAAAGACGGTTTCTCCATCACCTATGATGTTCCTTCAGGTGTCGATACCGAACTCCCGAAATCCAGGGCTCTTACCCGTGCCGGCGAAGATACCAAGTACGTGTTCTTCATCCGTCACAGCAATAGCGATGGTGCGCTGGTGATTAAGGATATTACCATCACGCCCAATGAAAAAATGAACGAATGGACGGTCATCCCCAATGTCAGCGGCACCAGTTACATGCTTACCGGTTTGGATCCCAGCACGACTTACGAGGTGATGGTGGAGGCTGTCAATGAGGCTGGCATTGCAGGCTCACGCAGTCCTATCGCTGCATTTACCACCATTGGTGAGGAAACGGATCCCGTAGAGAGTGAGTTCTCTGTAGCAGAAGACAAGAAGGTGCAGTTTGCCAAGGGTAACCTGCAACACACTGGTGACATGTATGAAGGAACGTGGTCGATGGCCAAGCAACAGTATGAGATGCTGGGACAGAACAATGTAGATAAGACCGAATACGGTGACTCCTATACAGCAAACCTCGTTGACCTGTTCTGCTGGAGCACAGCCAAGAACTACAACGGCCTGAGTTTCTTTACCTATTATGAAGAGGAGGATGCCAAGACTTATTTCCAGGGTGACTTTGAGGACTGGGGTACTAACGCC
>JAFZNI010000166.1 GCA_017551005.1 Prevotella sp. | reverse complement strand
TAATATAGACTCCCTTCGGCAGGCTGTGCAGCATCTTCAATGTCGCCTCCCTACTGATTAGTACACCCTGAAGGCTGTATATCGTCATTGGATGGTCGTCATTCCTCATAAATTCTATTCCCGTACCATTACCAATATTCAGTGCAAATGGGTTTTTGCGGCTGCCCACGACATCATCTTGGAATTTCAGTATCTCCTTGGCCTCAAAAGTCTCGCCAGTTTCTATAGATTCAACAATGAACGATACTTCTACCGGATCTGCCCCATAGACCGTCAGATAATGATTGTCGCCAATTTGTATGCTAACTCCACGTATTTCATGATTTGCCATAGCATAAATGCTGTACTCATCAACAGAGACAAGCATTCCATCCCGGAACAATTGGATAGTCATGTTCATCGTGTTGGGGTAACGGCGGATGTCTACGATGCTCTCATTTGACGGTTGTGTATTTGTTGTATGGGCTTTTGCCCGACTTTGGGCTACGGTCTCAGAGAAATTGAACGCAAGATCTTTCTCAGTTGCAGATTTATACAAATATCCATTACCGGGTATGAAAGTGTCAAGAGAGCCTTCCCAACTACCGTTGGCATATTCTGCAAAGCCTATCTGCGAGGTAATATAGTCACCGTCAGACGCATTGCCGATGATATCGTCAATTAATGCCTGTTCCTGATATGGATACGCAATCCAGTTCCATCCTTTTTTCAGGGTGATAGATGATGTCTCTGAGTTAAAGAGATGTCCGCGGAATGTGCTGCTGAAAATCCTTGTTGCCTCAAGTTTATATGCCTTGCCTGGGGTGAACTCTTTGATATTTCCTATCATTCCGTATTCAGGGTCATTGATGAGTTCTTCAGTCTGACTTAGGATACGGTTTGCATAGGCTGTCAGTTCGTTGACGTTCATCGGTTCCAGGAGGTAAGTTGATATCCAGTTCCACCCCTTTGCGAGGGTCATGGTCTGACGATAATACTCGCGTTCAAATACCGCTTGTACATCTGAAGCCTGATTGACGGCCAAAGTAAGTTTCCCGTCTTCACTTGCTATGGTCTTGCCGTTTACGATCCAATTCTTGAACGTATAATCCTCATTAGGCACAGCAGTCATCTCCAAAGTTGCCTCATACTCATAGAAGCCTGTTCCTGAACCTGTAATAATACCACCTTCGTTTTCGCTTTCAACATTTACCATATATGATTTCTTGGTGAAGTTGGCCACAATGTCGAGGTCACTAATGGCAAACGCCTCATATTCAGGTTCATTTGAAACAATCTCACCATTGAGTGTCCAATTGGCGAATTCATAGCCTTCGCAAGGTTCTGCCATCAGGATGACCGTCGAACCGTATCTTGCCGTGTTGGGATCTTCACCAGAAGGTGCGAGACCACGTATACCTGCAAGTCCGGCCGTCTTGCGTGTTATCGTACCCGAGTTCTCTGGATAGGCCGTTGTGAGCAACTGAACCAGACCGCCGCGGAACATGATCCAGCCTACCTGCTTACCCTCTCTGCCTTGATAGCCTTCATGGTCTGTGATACCAGCAGTCTGTACTGTCAAGGTATAATAGCCGTTACTCAGCGTATCGTTCATGGCTTTCATGTCCAACTTGAAGATCTTGTTGTCCTCCGTACTGATGACGATCTGACTGGCATCTTTTTTCACGCCCTGTACGGCGAATGTAATGTCATCACCAGTGAAGGTCGTGGCGTTAATCTCCTTGCTGAAAGTTACATTGAGTGCGTCAATGGGAGCCTCGGCGATGGAACCTTCTTCCGGAATATCACCTATCGATTTCACTTCGAGCACCATGTCGGGCACAGGATCGAAGGTCAGCACATAAGTCACAGGACTAGTCCCCTTGAACTCGTCGATGAAATGCAGACGGTACTCATAAAGCCAGTCCTTGCCGTCACGAAGTGTGCGGTCTGTTTGCCAGAAGTGGGTGTTGCCCAATTCCTTGCCATCGCTCTTGCGAACGATGCTCTTCAATTCGGCATAGCCGTAAGTCGGATCCATCACACTACCGTAATTCCAACCCATAGCAGACGGTGTAATAGTCAGTTCATACTCTGTGCTTGACTTTCTGACGATTTCGGCCGTCGTGGTTATGGTTACACTGGCAATATCTCCATTACTGAAGTATAGGTTGTCTGGTAAATCGTTAGCATCAGCAATGTCGTTCACTAAGAAAGCCCTCTGTGTCTGTCCGTGTTCGTCCGCAGCCATGTTGAAACCATGTATTAATTCGTGGATGGTCACATTGCCTAAAAGCGACAGGTCTTCGTTGCCGTAACTAGTCACATGAGTAGCCTTAATATCGTAGTCCGTGAAGTGACCAAGTAGTGAACTCTGCAGCCACCACTGAGCATACATCTGCGAATGGGCGGGAATGGAACCAAAGTCATTGGCAATTCTCTGACCGAACGATAGGGCGGCATCACCACCATTTACCTGTGAACTGATTAACTTGAAGTCGATGTGCAGTCCCTTCTCATTCTCGATAATCTCGGGCTGCTGTGTCACCATCCGGACATTGGTGGCATCACCATATCCAATATTATTAATAAGGAGTGCAAACTCTGCAGGCACCGTCGGCTCTACCACGTCAAGTGTTAACGGGTCATCACCATATACATCACGTTGCATGAAGTAGGTGAGGTCAAGTTCTGGTGCGGGTTTCACGGTGAGGGTAACAGGACTCAGTTCGCGCGTTACTTCCAAACCCGTAAACGGATCCAGATATTTCAGTCGGCCACCAAAAGTGTAGTCTACAGGCTCTGTAGGTGCAGCATACTTACTTGGAATGAAAAGAATGGTGGCCGTACCGTCACCATTGGCGGCAAGTGTCCATCCGTCAGTGAGATTCAGTAGGCCTTCAAAGCCATCAAGTGACTCAGCGTTGATTTGCATCTCACGACTTGTTGCAAGACTGCCATCAACAGCATTGCGAATCTCCATTTCAAGGATAATGTCCTTCATGGCCTCTTCCGGATTGCCATTGTGCACCTTAAGCGTGCCACGGAAGGCTTGGCGGGTCATGGTCATCGTCTGATTGAACTGTAGCGTAATACTTGCGCACACCGTATTCGACCGCCCACTGAGTTCATCGTAGGCTGTATTGAAATGATTGATGAGAGTTTCCTCAATTGATGTGTTCTCACCTTTTATTATTGACTCCGCTTCTTGTTGAATCGAATTATTCAACTCAGCAATACGTTGAAGGTCAATAACATTGTCATTGTTGCCACTCTTCTGTCGGACTGCTGAAGTTTCACATTTCTTAAGTGTATTGTTATATCTCTCCAAGAATTTTATGAACGATTCTTCACTAATACCTTCAGGACAATAGACAACAATATTAGGATTTTCAATAGCCTTTTCGCCATCATTTTTCACTAGTTCCAAAGCCCATGCCACAGGGGCAAGTTGGGTGGATGACAAGTTCAACCACTCAGGAGACCCAAAGAATTCCAGTTCCTGTTGCTGTGCATTCTTTATCATGTCTATAGCAGACATGAGATCATCGACAAGTATCTGGTATGACTGTGGCAGTTTGTTGAAATTGACACTCATTGCCTTTCTGCCTACAGCCCGCGACTTCTGACGACTGGCGCCCTCATACTCACATTCACCTAACGTAGCATCGATAAGATCTACGACTGCATGTATTGCATCTACCAGTTTATTGGTATTGTCAATATAGGCATTCTTTAACAGAGTCTGGTTGTTCACACTCGTCGTTTTGGCCTCCTCCGCAAAGTCGCGTGCATTAAACAGGAAGTTACTAGTAATCCTGACACTTGATTGTGCCATCTCTGTCATTTCCTTTTTATTGAGTTTTTCTCCACTGACAATCTTCTTGGAATTACTGAGGAAGTTCACATAGTCATCTGCTGTAGCAAGATCCTGATCGGCATACTCATAGGCTTCAGAAAGAGCCTTCAGCCTATCTTCTTCCTGCCTTTTCTTCGATAGTGATGACGTTCCATCTGCGATGCGGTCTAAACGGAGTTCATCTCGCAGGTCAGATGAATTATAGAAAACCCTGTCCATTTCCTTTTTGAATTCCTCCCCTTCCTTTTGCATCTTTTTACCTTCTTCATAAAGATGGTCAAGACCTTCTGCAACAGATTTTGTTTCATTCACTATGGCTTCTGTCTGATCCGTTAAGTCTACGACATCTTTACCCATCTTGTAGAAGGAACGATAGATACCTTTCCAGTCTTCCATACATTCTCGAGTGAAGAACTCATTATTCTTAATATGATTGGCTATACGATCAGCACTGTCAAATACATCATTAAAGCCATTATAAATATCCTTGACCGTATCCGTATATCTGTCGTAGGCATCAACAACAGACTTTGTATACTTACAATTTGCAAACTTGTCATGCCACCCCTCCTCATTTATGGCTGCATCAGCACAATTGTAGATATCCTTGATTGTCTCAGCCGCACGGCATAATCCTCCAACTAAAGGGTGCAACTTTGCCAATGCCAAAAATCCTGTATTGGAGCATGGGGTACATTTGTACGGTTCACCCGTAGACACCTTCGTCTGACTGTTCTTCGAGGTAAAAACATTGAGCGATGGATAGTTGGGGCGACCGACACCATTGGGATAACGGTCGTACCATCCGGAGATCCAAAGTTCATCACCACCGCCACCGCCGCCATCGTCGTCTTTATTATCACTTGCGGTGGGATTACTCTCACATTTGCCCACCCGAAGTCCAGTGGGATACTTGTGATAGACGCTGTCGGTACCACATTCGTAGAACCACGACAGGGGGAACTTCGCATAGCAAGGATCATTATCAACGGGCTTTATACGACGTGCCCTTGACAGATTGCCCATTTCACCGCTATTAGTTACCTTTATAGGAATGGTAACACTTTGCTGAGGAGCCAAATCGAAGGTTTCATCAACGAAATCAAGCGGTTCGAAGGTTAGGACGTTGAAGCCCTCTGGCATTTCAAACTGCACGCCCTTGGCTGTGATAAGACCCACATTAGTCAACACAGCATAGAATACGAGCGACTCGCCATCGTCCAATTCTTTAGCAGGAATATTATCAGGCACATTCACCAGGACAACAGGTGCTGGCACATTGGTCTCATATTTCACTGTAGTGACAATTTCATAGGTGTCTTCGACGGTGGTCTCTACCACATCCCAACTCACCTCTATGGCATCAATAGTCAGGTTGACCACTTTGCTGGTTGTCTTACCCGGATCCAATAGGAAGTTAACACGATAACTGTCATGCTTTGGATGTGTAACTACTAACGTATAGTAGCCTTCTGGAAGCGTAGTAGCAAAAAGACCTTGAGTGTCAGTAATATCCTGAGCAACGACAGCCCCCGTGATGGGGTGAAGGATGCTGACGGTTGCACCACTTACATGCGGGGCTTCCGCTGTATAATAGGTGTACTCGTCGCAGACATCTACAATAAGATTACCAGTACTCTCACTCACAGGCTCAATCCTAAATGGAATGGCCAGACCATTGGCATTTTCGCAGTTGATACCAATCTGTCCAGTAACAGGTACGTTAAGTCGCATGTCGTCAGTAGGTACGAAGCGAATGATGACCTGAGCAGTGTCACCCTGTTCCAAAGAACCCATGCTCGAGGGTGTGACGCTTTGCATCCATTGTGGCAGAGATAGTGTGACGGTGCCAGAACTTCCCATACCAATATTAGCCACGTTAAATGCATAGTCGCGGGTGGATCCTTTGGTCATTGTGGTGTTGATCTGCTGCACACTACAACTCAACTGAGCCTGCAAGTTACGCGTATAATAATATATGGTTTGACTCAGTTCGGGGCCTTCCGCTGTCGACATTCTCAGTTTTACGGTCTGCCAGTCATTGTTACCGCCCAATTTACATCCTGTCAATGTATAGCCTATGTTCACAGTCTCACCCCCTGCAATACTTTGTGGCGCATCAAAGGACAAGGTTGCCCCATCAGGATTTTCAACCGTACTGATGGTAAATCCTGTCAGTGGCAAACGTCCAGGATTTATAATCGAGATAGTTCCACTATAAGGCTGATCGAGAATGGTATATAAGGTGATTGGAGTTGTCGACGTACGACGCATACCGTAAATGTCAACACTGGCCATTTCGTCTCGGAGCGTCTCACCAGGATAACAAGCACCTATACCGATATGTCCCATCTGAGAGTGTAAAGGCTTCCATACATATGAGAAGTTGCCATTTTCGTTTGCGACGATATTCTGTACGAATCTTTGTCCGTCAGCAACGAGATAAAGGGCAACTGTAGTTTCACCATCCGTTTTCCAGATAGTACCATCTGGACGTATG
>JAFZNI010000165.1 GCA_017551005.1 Prevotella sp. | reverse complement strand
GTTGGGGTGGAAATGGTTGATCATCCCACCGTCAGCCGCATCAGCAAACGAGAACGAGCCACGGGTGTGGGTGTTGTAGTTGCCCCATGCCTCGCCACCGACACGACAAGTCGTAAAATAATCCATGCCTTTTTTCACACCCTGATAACCAAGGTAGTAGTTGCTACCGAAAGTATAGACCTTGTCTGGGGCAATCTTTCGGAAATCCTCGATGAATTCGGCCATTTTGTCAATGCTGCCCCACAGTTCATTACCCAAGGCGAACATCCGGAACGAGGGATGATGACCATACCAGTGCAGGATGTTCTCTCCCTCTTTATGCAGGAATTGCATCAGCGTCGTGTCCTTGTCGTTGAAGTCGCCCCAGAAGGGGAGTTCGGGTTGTAGGATGATGCCAAGTTCGTCGGCAGCGACAAAGGCGGCCTCTGGTGGACACCAGGAGTGGAAACGTACATGGTTCAGACCGTAGGCAGCACAGTCAGCCAGATAGTTTCTCCACGATTCCACATCCATCGGCACGTGTCCTGTCAGTGGCCAGACACATGCATCGTGCTTGCCACGGAGGAATATCTTGTGACCATTGGCATAGAAGTGCTGTCCTTCGATATGAAAGTCCTTAAGGTTCGGATGTTCTTCTGCGCGTGATGAGGTTGGAAGACCATTCAACAATTCTATCCTTCCAATAATACCGTTCCAATTGGTCTGGGTGTCTTCGGTATAGGCATGACTGTTGGCATAGAGTTGCTCAGGTACGCCACTGCCGTTATCTATCATGATGGCGAGATCGTGACGACCTGGGGTGAGCCATTGCGAGAGGTCAAACACCTGGGGTGTGGAGATGTCATTCGACGAACCGACATACTTCGCATCGACGTAGATCTCAGAGGGCTTCGAGCGCTCCAAGAAGAGATAGACAGGCTGACCTTGCCAGTCGGCAGGGATATCCACCTGACGCTTGTACCACGCTCTGCCTTTATAAGAAAAGATTCGCGAGAGATGGGTAGTCTCGTCTTTCTTAATGAGAGGGTCTCCCTTCTTGTTCGTATCCGTCGTACCGGGCAGTTGCACAGTCTCCGTCAGGGTATAGTCGGGATGCACCAGTCGTTGGCGGTCCAATGCAAACTGCCACGTGCCGCTGAGGTCCAGCACCAACGACTGTGCCGTAGAAGTGATGAGTGATAGGTAAAGCGTGATAAGTATAGACAGTAGCCTTCTCATTCTACCTTTTTATCCTTTTACTTTTTTACCTTTTTACTTTTATTTCGCGTTGATCTCTTTGATCAGACGGTCGGCCTTGCCCCACGACTCCATCATATAGAGCACATAACGGATATCCACACCGATGCAACGGGCCAGTTGAGAGTCGAAGAAGATGTCAGAACTCAGACTGTCCCAGTTGCCGTCGAAGGCCAGACCGATGAGTTCACCCTTGCCATTGAACATCGGCGAACCGCTATTGCCGCCTGTGATATCATTGTTCGACAGGAAACAGAGATGCAACTTGCCAGTTCCTTTGTCGGCATACTTGCCGTAGTCCTTCTTCGAGAGCAGTTCCTTCATAATCGGTTCGGCCTCGTAGTCGATGACACCCTTTTCACCTTGTTCCATCTTCCCCACGATACTCTCGGCAGTGGTGTAGTAGCCTGAGGGCTTGCCGCCCAACAGGTATTCACCCACTTGCCCATACGAGAGGCGCATGGTCATATTGGCATCCGAGTAGTTGGGCATGTCCTCCTCCATACGCAGTTTGGCGGCACAGAGGTAGCGCTCCAGCACGTCGATGCTGTCGTAGGTGGCCATCAGGTCGGAACGGAGTTCAAGCAACGTCGAATAAACGCACTCGCCGTACATCACACCTGGGTCTCGCTTATAACTGTTTTTGTTGATGTAGATTTTCTTGTCGCTTTTCATCAGTTTCGACTTCTTATAGAGGTAGTCGGCATATTTCTGGTAGTTGCCCTTGAAGTCCCTGTCAATGATATTGTAGAAGGCAGGATGATACTTTGAATCCACCTGTTCGCGGTAGTTCTTCATCAGGGCAGCAATGACCTCACGGTCCAGGTCGTAGTCCCATTCGTCGCTGTTGTCCTTGAACTCCACATAATAACTCTTGGGTTTGCCCTCCTTGCCGTTGATGATGGCGTTGTTCTGTACCCGCATGGCCCTACGGGTCATCTCATCACTGCGTCCGAAGGTCTCGCTGAAGAACATCATCGTGCGCATCGCATCGAAGCGCTGTTTGTAGAGGCGCTCCAACTTGTCGAAGTCGAGTTTCCCTTTCAGATAACCCGTGGAGTCCTGCCACTGACGGATCTTCGCCTCAAAGGCGGCCTTTTGCTGAATCAGACCGATGGAATCGATACATTTGTTCATGCCGATGGAGTTCTTCCAGTAGTTGGAACTACTGGCGTACTTCGAGTCGTACTTGATGCGCACAGCCTCGTCGGCCCGCATGTGACGGATCATGATGTCCTGCTTGATCTCACGGGTCTGGTAACGGGGTTTGTTCTGGGCATCACGACGCTCCAGGATACCATACGAAGAGAGATAGCGACTCGTGGAGCCTGGGAAGCCGAGAGTCATCGAGAACGAGCCTGGCACATAGCCTTGCAACGACACTGGCGCCCATTTCTTTGGATGATAAGGCACATTATCCTTCGAATACTTCGCTGGCCCACCTGTCTTCGGATCGACATAGATACGGAACACACTGAAGTCACAGGTCTGACGGGGCCACATCCAGTTGTCGGTCTCACCGCCGAACTTACCCATCGACTTGGGCAGGGCAAATACCAGGCGCACATCCTCGTAGTCGCGATAGGTGGTGAGATAGTATTTGTTACCCTCATAGTAAGGCTTCAACTCTGCACGGAGCGTAGAGTCCTGAGCGTGTACCTGTTTCTGGTAGTCATTCTCCAATGAGTCGATGAAATGGGCTCTTTGGTCTTCGGTGAGAGTGTTAAGTCCGAGAGAGTCGAGATGGTCTGTCACATCTTTCTGCTCCACCATAAAACTCACGTAGAGATCTTTGTTGGGCAGTTCCTCCTCGTACGAGTTCGACACGAAACCGTTGAGCATATAGTCGTGTTCCACCGTAGAGTGGCTACGGATAGACTCGAAGCCGCAGTGGTGATTCGTAAACACGAGTCCGTCGGGTGATACCACCACACCTGAGCAGTAGCCCCCGAAGAGCACCACGCAGTTCTTCACGGCATCATCGCCCTCATAGAGTGCTCCGTATGGCAGTTCATAGTTCTCCTGCCTCATCGTTTCATAGACGGCATTCGGCAGGTTATACAGCGTCCACATACCCTCATCGGCCTTTATGACATTCGGCAGAAAGGTCAGAAGAATCAGAATAGATAATATCTTTTTTCTCATTGCTAATATTATTTAGTTGTCATTGTTTTCGCTTCTCCGAGGCTATCCGGGGCTTCCGGGTTTCTTTCTGAATCTCCGCCCTATCACTGGCAGGCTGCTGAGTGGGAGATCCTGCTTGATGATTCTATATACGAATCCCAGGATGAAGACGTTGTTGATGATGAGCAATACCCATTTGGGCCATTCTGTATTGATGTCAAACCACTCCATCATACCGAATAAAGCCATAGCGGCAAGGAAGTAAATGATGATATCCTTCATCGGATAGGGGATAGGGTTCTTCTTTTGACCTACGAAATAACTTAGCGTCATTGAGGTAAAATAACCGGCAAGTCCTCCCCAGGCACAGGCCCAATAGCCGATCTTGGGGATACAGATGATGTTAATGGCGATGAGCACGATGCAGCCAGCCAACGAGAACCACGCCCCATAGATGGTCTTGTCGATGAGTTTGTACCAGAACGAGAGGTTGAAATAGATACCCATAAAAATCTCAGCCATCATCACGATAGGTACTACACCCATTCCAGCACGATACTTCTCACCTATAATATATTGCAACACAGGCATCCAGCCCATCACACAGAGGAAGGCTAACAGCGTGAAGATGATGAAGTACTTCATCGCCGAGGCGTAGTATTCTGTCTTGTCTGCATCTTTGTTCTTGGCAAACACGATGGGTTCATAGGCATAACGAAAAGCCTGCGTAATCATCGCCATAATCATGGCAATCTTCACACATGAACCGTAGTCACCTAACAGGATATCAGCCTCGCCCCTATCAGGGTAGATTAGCGGGAAGAGGATCTTGTCTGCCACCTGATTCAGAATACCGGCTATTCCCAATATCAGGATAGGCCAGGAGTAACTGAACATCCTGTGCAATAGCATTCCGTCGAAATGCCACTGAACATTAAAGAGGTCGGGGACGAAGAACAAAGTGATAAAGCCCGTACAGAGCAGGTTGATGAAGAACACATAAAAGACTGAAGTCTTACCCAACAGCACAAAATAGATAAGGTTCAGGCAGATGTTCAGAATGATAAAGAGCATCTTCAGTGAGGCAAAGCGGATAGGTCTCTTCTGAAATCGCAGATAACTGAAGGGGATGGCCTGCAGTGCATCAAGAGCCACCACGACAGCCATCATCAACAGATAGTCGGGATGCTCCGTATAACCCAGCGCACGACTGATGGGGCCGATAAATCCGAAGATGCACAATAGGAATACTAGCGTCAACGACCCCACCACTGCCATCACTGTCGAAAACACAGTATCAGGCTTGCTCCTCTCATCATTCGCAAAGCGGAACAGAGTGGTCTCCATGCCGAAAGTCAGCAATACGAGAATGAGTGCCGTATAGGCATAGACATTGGTGCTGATACCATAGTCACCAGTCTCGTGCGGCATATAGTAAGTGTACAGGGGTACTAGCAGATAGTTCAGGAATCTGCCTACGATACTGCTCAGCCCATAGATTGCCGTGTCTTTTGCGAGTGATTTCAGATTTGCCATATATTTATTATTTTGTCCGGGTTGTCCGAGTCAATCCGGGATATCCGGATTATCCGAAGAACAGGTACGCTATTGCTATTGCGGCGATGATGCCGGCGAGGTCGGCGAGGAGCCCGCAGGTCACGGCGTGACGGGTCTTCACAATACCCACGCTGCCGAAATAGACGGCGAGGATATAGAAGGTGGTATCTGTCGAGCCCTGGAAGATACAACTCAGACGACCCACGAACGAGTCGGCACCGTAGGTTGTCATTGCATCCACCATCATCCCTCGTGCACCAGAGCCCGAGAGCGGTTTCATCAGGGCTGTCGGCAAGGCTCCCACGAAGTCGGTATTACCGCCACAGGCCTCCACACCCCATTTGATGCCGTCGATGAGCATATCCATCGCCCCGGAGGCACGGAACACGCCGATTCCCACGAGGATAGCCACCAGATAGGGGATGATCCTCACTGCCGTCTGGAAACCCTCCTTCGCTCCCTCGATGAAGGCGTCGTAGACATTCACCTTCTTGCGGATGCCAGCAAGGATAAAGGCGATGATGATTGTCATCAGCAGGATGTTCGCTGCCGAGGTGCTCACCTTATTTAATAATATAGAGTCCAACTGTCCGAAGCCCCAGATGATGCCTGCCACTACGAGGGCTGCGCCTCCTAAGGTCAACAGGATGGTGCGGTTCAACAGGTTGATCTTCTGGAAGAGACTCGTGATGATGATGCCTGCGAGGGTTGAGAAGAACGTGGCCAACAGGATGGGGATGAAGATGTCCGTAGGCTGGGCGGCTCCCATCTGGGCACGGTACACCAAGATAGAGATAGGTATCAGCGTCAGTCCGCTCGTGTTCAGCACGAGGAACATGATCATCGGGTTCGAGGCGGTCACCTTCAATTCCTTGTATTCGCTCTCGCTGATCTCGCCTGCCTCTCGTTTCACTTTTAACTTTTCACTTTTCACTTCCTCCAGTTGTTCCATCGCCTTCAGACCGAGGGGTGTGGCGGCATTGTCGAGCCCCAGCATATTGGCAGCGATGTTCATAAAGATGGAGCCCGTTACGGGGTGACCGGCCGGAATATCCGGGAACAGTTTCGTAAAGATTGGACTCAGCAGGCGGGCCAGCACATTCACCACACCGCCCTTCTCGCCAATCTTCATGATGCCGAGCCAGAGCGACAGTACGCCTGTCAGACCTAAGGAGATCTCAAACGCTGTCTTCGACGAGGAAAACGTCGAATCCATCATGGCCGGGAACACTTCAAAGTCTCCCAGAAACACCAGTTTCACCAGTGCAATCAAAAACGCGACGATAAAAAACGCCACCCAAATCCAATTCAGTACCATATTGCCTGCAAAGGTAGTCTTTTTTCTGTAAAATGCAAAATAAATCCACAAAAAAGGAGCACCTGCATCTCGCAGCCGCTCCTTCTCGCTAACTTAGTTTATTTAAAGTATTTGATAAAGTGTCTTTTGTACTTTATTTATTCGGGTGCAAAGGTAGGAAAAATATTTGAAACTTCCAAATGTTTTTGTAACTTTTACACTTAATCGC
>JAFZNI010000164.1 GCA_017551005.1 Prevotella sp. | reverse complement strand
CTCGGCAATAAAAGTACAGAGGGCTTGGTAGTTGCCCCAGAGATACTGGTTGAGTTCGTCAATCCAATCCTCGCTCTCGTTATAGGCCGCTTTCAGGGCCACAGGGCCGAAGGGGTTGAGGTCACACACCTCGTTGATATTAATGGCACGATCCAAACGACGGCGCCATTCAGGTTGTGAACAGATGATATTAGCCGTCTGAAGACCTGCGATATTAAACGACTTCGAGGGGGAATTGAGGATGACGCTGTTCTGACGGCACGCCTCACTCACAGCGGCAAAAGGCTGAAAGCGATAGCCAGGCATGATGAGTTCGCAATGGATTTCATCACTCACCACCTTCACACCGTGCTTCAGGCAGATGTCATTCATACGTTCCAACTCTTGGGGAGTCCACACACGTCCACAGGGGTTATGAGGGTTGCAGAGCAGGAACACGGTGGTCTTATCATCAGAGCACTTTGTCTCAAAGTCGTCGAAATCCACCTCAAAGGTATCACCCACACGCTTCAGAGCCGTTTCCTGCACCTCGCAACCGTTGTTGCGGACGGAGGAGAAGAAACAGTTGTAGTCGGGCGAGAGAATCAGCACTTTCTCGCCTGGCATAGTAAGGGCTTTGATGGCAACGGACATCGCTGGCACGACACCCGTGGTATAGAGGATCTCCTCACGACGGATGATCCAGTGGTGGCGACGCTGGAACCAGGAGATGACAGCCTCATAATACGTTTCATCTACATAGGTATAGCCAAATACGCCATGCTCTGCACGCTTCTTGATTGCCTCCTGAATGGCAGGGGCGGCTTTGAAATCCATGTCGGCTACCCAAAGGGGGATCACATCCTCTGACAGACTTTCATCCCACTTGACGCAACCCGTGCCGCGTCGCCCTACCAACTCATCAAAGAGACCTACCCCCAACCCCTCTCTAGAAGGGAAGGGAGCAGATACATCTTTTAATTGTTTCTTTTCCATATTCATATCGTAAAGTCTATTTACCCCCATCCCTCTTAGGGAGGGGCCGGGGGTAGGTCTCTATCACACAATTATTGGGTTCACGGACATTCTCATCGATAGTGATGCTGCCGATACTGTCGGCAATGATATGTCCGCTCGTCGGGTTCTTGATATTCTCGATATGTCCCTTGATATCCGCCTCAACGGTGGAATACTCAAACATTCGGTCGCACATCGGGTCGATGGTACAGTTCTCCAAGACGAGATTCTCCGTGTAACAGAGCAACTGCTCCCCTGCCAGATGACAGTTCACAAGGCGCACGTTCTTTGAGTGCCAGGCCAGATATTCGCCATCGAGCACGGAGTCGTAGATGGTGACGTTCTCACACTCCCAGAAGGAGTCCTTCGTCAGGATGTTGGCATGGTGCACCTCCACGTTCTTGCAGTACTGAAACACATATTTCGAGTCGCTTTCCAACCCATCGACATAGATGTTCTGGCTGAACATAAAGGGATAGGTGCCGCCATGCAGTTTCACGTTCTTAATCCTAATGCCATCCACCTTCCAGAAGGTCTCGTCAGCATCGGTGATCTCTACGTTCTCCAGCGTCAGGTTCTTCATCTCACGGAAGAACTTCGGGCCGTCGATACGGGAGTTGGTCATCACCAGGTCGTTGGTGTACCAGATGGCCGAACGGGAGCCCAAGGCGAAATAGCAGTGATCGATCTTAGCCCCGTCGACGTGCCACCAGGGATATTTGCCATAGAACTTACAGTTGTAGGCCTCCATGTTCTGGCACTGTTTGATGCCCGACTCGCCATCGGTAATGGTGATGTTCTCCAACCGTAGGTCATGCGTGGCGAACAAGGGGCGCTCGCCCCCGAAAGTCTTGTCTTTAATCAGTTTCATTGCGTTGTTATATTACTGGCTACAAAGATAACGAAAAAATCCGTAATCGGACTACCCCGATTACGGATTCTACTATCTTTTAAGTGTTTTTATTACTTTGTAGGCATCATGACGATAGAAGCGTGGTTTCCAGCAGCGAGGAAGTCAGCGATGAACTTCTGCACCTTTGCAGGTGTCAGGGCCTTCACGGCCTCGGCATAACCCGTCTGCAAATCGACACCCTCAGCCGTCCACTCTGTGAGTACATCCATCCAGTGACCATTCTCACGGTTAGCATCCTCAGCCTGCTTCAGCATGATCTCCTTCACAGGATCCAGGTCGTCGGCAGCAATCTTGGACTTTGCCTCGTTGATGTACTTCATCATCAGGTCTTCAGCAATCTTCTGCTTGTCAGGATTGGTGGGAGCCTGAGCAGTGATGAAGAATACGGGCTTCGGGCCCATCGTACTGATCTGGCCATTGCATCCTACGTTGTAGGCGGCACTCTCCTCCTCACGAATGGTACGCAGATAGATACGGGTGAGTACTCTTGTGGCAGCGTCGAGCAGAACCTTGTTCTCAAGTGTATAAGCCATCTTGTCATTCTTCCATACCTGAGTGGTTGTAGCCTGCGGTGTCTCCATCTGCTTCTCGAAGCGGTTGTTGACCCTGCCCTTGAAGAAGGTACGTACCTCCTTTGTGTTGACAGCCTTGCCTGCAGGCATAGAAGCGATATACTGCTCAATGAGAGGGCGGATGGCCTGCTCGTCGAAGTTACCGATGATGGTATAGGTGAACTGACCACCATTCTGATAGAGTTGCTTCAGTATCTGAAGGGTACGCTCGTAGTCGAACTTGGCGATATCCTCAGCCTCTGGGATTCTGTACAGAGGATTGCCGCAGTTCCTGGTGCTTTCGAGAGAGTCCTGATAAACCAACTGGGGGTTCAGGCTCTTGTTTTTCAGCACCGTCTGCATCTGGTTAATGAATGAAGCCATCGACTTCTCATCCTTGTTGATGTTCGTCTGGGTGAGGTAGAACAACTGGAAGAGTGTCTCTAAGTCCTTCGGTGTAGAGCGTCCGCTGATATACTGGCGATCCTCCTTGACCGTAATCGCACAACTGACCATCTTACCGGCGAGAGCCTTGTCGAGTTCCGACTTCGAGAAGTTGCCAAGGCCACTATATTGCTGCGCCGTCTCGGCAAGTTGGAGGTTCATCACATCGGCCTTGCCGAAGAGCGAATAGCCACCCTTGGCCTCGGCCTGCATCCTTACCTCGTCATCCTTGAAGTCGGTCTTCTTCAGGATCACCTTTGCACCATTCGAGAGGGTCAGTTCCTTGTAACCGAGTGTCTTGTTCTCCGTTTCCTTCGTGATCTTTCCCTTGGCAGGCATCTGAGCCATCAACGGCTCTTCCTTCACATTATCCACCCAAGCGGTAAGAGTCTCTGCACGCACTCCTTCCAAGGCCTTCTGCATAGCATCAGTAGCCACGTATGTCTTGCCCTCCTTCTCCTGTTCCATGTTGAAGGCCACGAGGTTCTTGTCATCGATGCTGATGATCTGCTGGGCATACTGGTTCACGACGTCTATGGGCAACTGCTGCGACAGGGCGTTCATCGTCTGATAGAGATCTTCGATAGAAGGGATGGGGTCGCTCTCGAGGAAATTCTCGATATACTCGTCGGCATACTCCTCGTTCTTACGCTTGTCGCGATTGGTATAAACCTTCTCCAAGGCACTGATATAGTCAGCCTTGGCACGTGCATACTCTGTAGCGGTGAAGCCGAAGTCATGGACACGCTTTCCCTCACGGGCCACAGCCTGCAGGGTCTCGATATCCTTACCTTCCTTAGCCACACCGATCAGCATGAGGGCATCCTTGGTGCGGGCCAACTGTAAGAAATTGCCGTCCTGAGCCTGTCCCTGGATGAAAGGACAATCGGGCTGCTGGGCAATCTCTGCAAAACGGCTGTTCAACATGGCACACACCATATCATTCAGGTAGTCCTGCACCAGATAGGCAGCCGTCTTCTTCAGGTCTGTGGGGATGGGGTCACGCTTCATCGAGAGCATGAGGATGGAGTACTGCTGCTCCTTGTCCTTCTCTGCCACGTAGATGGCTTTCTCATTGTCTGGCACGGGCTCGTCAATCACCTTGGCAGCATCAGGAGCCACCTTGATGTCGTTGAAGAGTTTCTTAATCAGGTTTTCTGTATAATCGACATCGATGTCACCCACGATGATGATTCCCTGATTGTCTGGACGATACCATTTCTTATAATAGGCCACGAGTTCCTCTGGCTTGAAGTTGTCGATGATTTCCATCTTACCGATAGGCATACGGTAACCGTACTTTGAGCCTTGGAACAGTGTAGGCAGCGCACGCTCAATCATACGCTGACTGGGACTGTTGCGCATACGGTACTCGTTGTGGATCACGTCGCGCTCCTTCTCGATCTCCGCTGGTTCAGCCGTGATACCGCTCGACCAGTCGCGGAGTACCAGCATACAAGAGTCGAGGGCGCTCTGGCGCTCTGTGCTCACGTCAGCGATATAATATACGGTACGGTCGATAGAGGTATAGGCATTCAGACTGCGTCCGAACTGGACGCCGATCGTCTGCAGATACTCCAGCATCTTTCCATTGGGGAAGTGCTCAGAACCATTGAACGCCATGTGTTCAAGGAAGTGGGCCAGACCCTGCTGCGAGTCATCCTCCTGGATGGAACCCACACGCTGGGCAATGTAGAAGTTGGCCTTTTTCTCAGGCGTGTTGTTGTGACGCAGATAATAGGTCAGTCCGTTGTCGAGTTTACCGATACGAACATCCTTGTCAACGGGAATCTCCGGCATCTGCTGTGCCGATGCGAATCCTACGGTGAGCAGTGCGACTGCCACGAAAAGTTTTCTCAGTTTCATTTTGTTATTTATTAATGGATTAAACTTTCTGGGGGCAAAGGTACGCACATTTTTCCTAACAATCTGCAAACGCTATGTTATCTTTACGTTAAATCTGAAAGAGGATACATTATTTAGATTTGGAACCAGTATGCTTTTTGACGACATCGAGTTTCTCCTTATGTTTTTCCAAATAATCTAGCACTTTCTTTCCTCCTACGTCCAGGCCATCGGTTCTGGGGAGTTGAAAAATGATTGTATTGAGCACCTCGTCAGGTTTGTCTGTGGCTCTCACGCCATAATTAATGCTATATTCACATTTGAAGTGATAGGTAGCCTCGGCATCTATTGTCGGTATCTCTTTCTTGGGAACAGCATAGATTGAGAACTCATAGTTGTCAGGTGCCTTGTCATAGTCAACAGTCTGATTGTAATAATTCTTTAGACTGGTACACTGGACGGTCTGAACTTCACCCTTGACATTGGTAAAAGTACAATAGACATCAAAGAAATTCATCAAATCCTGTTCCAGAGTGAAGTCAAAATACATGGCAACCACGTATTTCTTGTTTGAACCACCGGACTTGGTGTCGTCATCGTCACTGCTACAGGCAGTGAATACTGTTGTTGTCATAGCGCAGCAAAGGACGGCTGCAAGCGTCATCATAATCTTTTTCATAACTAATATTTTATAAAATGAACATTAGGGGTGTATTTTAGGAATAGAAAGACTTCAATGTTCCTGATATTTTACGCGGAAGAAGGTTATTATTTCCTCACCATCCTCAGCGAGACCACCAAGGGCTATAGTAGCAAATCCTTGCTCCTTCTCAGCATCGTTGAAAGGAAAGTCTTCGGGGATGACTATGGTATGGTCCTCGCCTTCGTAGTCATTAGAATGGATATCAACACCATCTACATATAAAGAAACTGGGGATAGAAGCCAAAATCCATCGTACGAATGGCCGGTTCCATAGTCGAACAGGGTTGCGGTATAGGTCTCGCCAGGATAGAGGTAGCCGTCAAGTGTCTTGATTTGGATTTCGTAGGGCTTTTCATATTTAATGTTGACGGTGGCTACCTGTTTCCCACGGAACATGACTTTCACAACGGTAGCCATTCTGACTGCGTTAGTTGGATAATAACATGTGAAGACTGCCCACCAAAAGCCTCCTGTAAAATGCACTTGATCAAGCACCAATTTGGTATTCTGATCTTCTCCGGGAATACCGTAAAGGCCCGCAGTTTCTATCGACTCATCATCCACTTCAAAGGAGAAATCACCAGTGCTGATTTCTTCAGTGGTGTTAGCGATGAAATTGAGCGCGAAATCGAAACGTCTGAAATCAATGAAATCATTAATGGGAGCAACATCGGTCACAGCATCAGGAGCGAGAGTAAGTTGTAATTCAGCGGGAAAAGAGGGATTATCTTCGATGTCACTGGTACACGATGTCATCGTGAGCGACATTGTCATACAGCAGAAGGCCGCTGCCGCCATTAGAATCTTTTTCATACTTTTTTGCTTAAATCGTTAATAAATAGGAATTACTCGTTTTATTATTGTCTTTAGTCCTGTTTGTATTTTTCCTCAGGCATGGGCAACTCGAAGTTCAGGTCTTTCGGACAGAACAGGTTGGGCCATTGGCGGTTGAGACGGAGCCAGCGGCTCCAGCCCACGGCACGGTCGAAAGCCAGTTGCTCGTAGGTGTCGGCCAGCGTGGATTTCCAAGTATATACTCCACCCCACAATTCCCTTTGGTAGTACTGTGGGTCGTCCGTTGGATATAAATGGAAGAAGTGGCACTCTCCGTTATCGGCAAAAACTAATTCGTAGTCAGGTACCTGTACACCGGTCTGCTCGTCAGTTTTCCAGAAGGCATAGGAGTAGGTACCTGCTGCACCGAGCAGCACACTGTAGTCCACCATATAGTCGTGGGCGGTGAGGTACTTGCTGAAGTACTGTCCCACGATGCAGTTGTTGAAGGCTTCCTTCATCCTGTTGTAGAAATCGTCACCATAGACTTCGGGCAGGGCGATGATGAGTGATCTTACATACTTGATGGCATCATAGTTGGGACGGCTTAACTGCACCTTGATAGCACTGGCCGTGCAGTAGTCGATGGCCTGCTGCTGGGCCTCGGTGCCGTTCTGGTAGGTGTCGCAGAGGCGGTCGGTGAACTCACGCAGCACCTCGCCCAGATGTGCGATGTTAGCGGTGCGGGTGACGGTCATGTCGGTATATGCAAGCGTGGTCTCGTCGATACCAAAGGCCTCATCCCAACTCGCTACACAGGCCTTGCAGTAGTTGTCCAGCGCCTGCTCGATGTTCCCAGATGCCAGGGCGAGTTGTTCGGGCAGCACGCGATAGGCACCGTCTATAGAGGGCTTGCTGTAGGTGGGAGCGATGACATAGTCACAGAGATCCTGTAGTTCGAACTGATACTCCAGATTGTTCATCAGACAGGCGTCCATGAAGATAGTCTCGCAGCGGACGTTGGCGGCGGCCAGTGCACGGCGGAAACTCTTTACAGTGAAATGCCTACTGCTGTTGCCATCGTCATAGATCAGCCCACGGGTGTTGGCAGGAGTGGCTTCCGGCAAATCATCATCAGGCAGGTAGCCGCCGCCGTGGTCGTGTACGATGAGCATGTACTTCTTGGCAGGATAGGCCTTGGCGGCCCAGTTGATGAAGTTGGTCAGCGAGTCGGGGCAGGTAAGGTCGGCATTGTCTTCGCCATAGAGGTTAGCCGTTGAGAGTTGTCTGCCGGCACCAATTTCTGGGTCAATAGCCCAGCGGAGCGTCTTGCTGCCAAAGATTTCACTAGTTCTATCATCGTAGCCTATTTCCTTCATGTTTTCGGCAGTGGAGAACTTGAACTGCACCACTACGTTCACCTTCTCGAATACAGCGGGATCGGCGTTGTAGAAATCGCAAATCTTATTGATGTAATAGTTATCCCTATTGCCACCGCCATGGCCGTAATAGAGGAGGGTGTACTCTGCCAGTTGCTCTGGTTCGGGTGGAGTCACGGGATTATCTTCGATGTCACTGGTACACGATGTCATCGTGAGCGACATTGTCATGCAGCAAAAGGTCGCTGCTACCATTAGAATCTTTTTCATACTTTTTTTGTTTATTGTTATTACTTATAAGATTGGTATTCCTGACATATCATCTTCAGGCAATTGGAAATTGAAGGACGATGGGCTCCAGGCAGGAGGTGCCGACTCGTTGATGAGCAGCCAGCGGCTCCATCCCACCAACTTGTCGAAGTTGGTCTGCTGATAGGTGTCAGCAAAGGTGCTGGGCCATGTACCGCTATCCTGGAATTCATAATGATCAAGACTGCCACTGCTGCTATCGCCACTGCCTGGCACATATTGATAGGTTTCAGTAGTACCATTGGTGTAGTATACTGTCGCTGATTGTAGATTTGTGTCCGTAGCATCATAGACGTAACAGACATAGTTGCCTCGTACGGCGAGTATCACGCTGTAATCGACCTGATAGTTGTGGTTGGTCAGATATTTTGCATTGCGCTGGTGGAGAATACAGGCGTTGAAAGACGTGGCAAGGCGATTGAACAGTCCCTCGTCAAAGACCTCAGGCAGTTCCATGAACAGACTCTCCATATATTTGGCCATATCGTAGAGGGGGTATTGGTTAACCACCTTCACGGCATTGGCAGTACACTCGTCGATGACGGCACACTGATCCGCCGTGCCGTTCAGATAAGTATCCACCAAGCGGTCGGTAAACTCTTTCAGCACGGGTACCAAATCATCTAAGCGTTTGGTCTCAGTCAGCGTCATGTCATAGTAGTTGGGCTCTTGGGGGTTGCCAGGGTCAAAGAGATATTTGTCCCAACTATCCACATTGGCATCGACGAAGTTGGCCAAAGCCGTTTTTGTGTCCTGTCCTGTGGCCAGATTATCTGGAAGACTCTGCATAGCCCCGATAGTACCCCACATGGTATAAGTAGAACAAGCAACATAGTCGGTCAAATCCTTCACTTCATAGAGGAATTCCATATTGTTCATCAGGCAGAGATAGGGTACGATGCCCTCCATTCGTACGTCGGCATTCTTCAATGCATGTGCAAAACTCTTGCCTGAGAAACACTTATGATTATTTCCTTTTGTATTTCCGTTTTGGTACCCGTCATCGAAGATCAGTCCACGAGTCGTGGCTGCCTCTGCCACATCGTGATTGGGCAGATAGCCGCCACCATGGTCGGCAAGTACGAGGATGTACTTCTTGGCAGGATATGTCCTGGCAGCCCAGTTTATAAAATTGGTAAGCGAGTCGGGACAGGTGACATCGGCATTCATTTCACCGTATGGCTCCGCCTCCAGCAACTGCTGGCGCAAGGTCTTCTTGTGGTCGATGGCAAAGCGATAGATGGCGCCCTGCTTGGGATGGCACAAGGTGAAATAGTCGGAATATTCCAAAGCCTCCATTTCTTCCTCTGTCTTCCCTGCAGCCAACTCTTCAGCCTTCTGAGCCATTTCCTCATCGGTCTTGCCTTGATAGTCCGCAGGTTTTAGTGAGACTTTATACTGGGCTACAATATTCACACGGTCAAAACTCTCGGGCTTGGCACTATAGAACTGATGGAAGTCAGCCATGATTCCTGCATCGGTATTTCCGCCCCCCGCCCCATACCACAGGATAGTGGCTTCTGCCAACTCCACTATCTCCGTCGGCTCGATTGCCGCATTGTCGTCGTTGTCGGTGCAGGATGTCAGCATCGTCAGCATCATCACCGCAGTAAATATGAATACACTTTTTTTCATTGTAGAGTCGTTTTTTCTGTTAATTACCAGATTCTCACACGGTCTTTCGGTGCGCGATAGAGTTTGTCGCCGGCTTTTACAGAAAAGAGGTCGTACCAGGCATCAGTGTTCATGACCATGCCATTGATGCGTTCACGACTCAAGGAATGATTGTCTTTATTACCAGGATAAGCGTCATCACCATTGGTTCGCAAGAGGACGTACTTAGCAGAATACTTGGTCTGCCAGAGTTTTGCTAATGCTAAAAAGAAGCGCTGACGCTGCAAGTCGAACTGCTCACCTTTGAAGCCAGTCTCGCAAAGATGACGCACGTAGGTGTCGTAAGCCAACAGGACACCGCCCAGGTCGGCAATGTTCTCGGCAACGGTGTAGGTACCGTCAGCATAGACACCAGGCAATGCCCAAGGCATCACCTCAAAACCATTGTAGCAATCGACAAGTTGCTGAGCACGCTTATCGAACTCCTGACGGTCGGCATCGCTAGCCCAAATGTCTTCAAGGTCGCCTATCTTGTTGTATTTTGCGCCGTTGGTGTCGAAGCCGTGGGTGATTTCGTGTCCGAACACCATCAGGGTGGCATAGTTATGGGCATCATTTTGCTGCGGATCATAAAGGGGTTCCATCATCCATGCCGGATAGATGTTCATGGAATTGAAGATTGGGACGTAGAAGGCATTCATGACAGTAAGGTCAACCATAGTCATGATGGCGTGCCAACAGGCTCTCGGTGTATCCATGCCAGCCATTCGACGAAATAAGGCCAAATGGTTGCGGCGAAGTGCCATAATGTCGTCGATGAGTGTCTTTTCGTTGCTTATATCAGCAATTCCTTCAGGAAACCACTCGTCTGGACAACCAATGTTGAATACCATGGCATCAAGTTTCTCGGTGGCAGACTGCTTGGAACCCTCGCTCATCCACTCATTAGCGGCAATGCGCTGACGGAAGGTCTCACGCAGTTGAGTGCAGTAGTCCAGGGTGCGCTGCTTCATCTCAGACGTAACGTATGCATTGGTGAAAAGATACGATTTTTCGTATCTCAGATAACGATTGGCGAAGTTCTTGACCAACGTAGAACGCACCTCGGAATTCAGCAGAACCGTATCAACTGAAACCTGATCTGTTAGGTGTTTTTTCCATTTCTCAACATCATACGATTGTAACTCCTGGTATTCTGTCACGAGTTCTTCTATTCTTTCAGGCGTTCTTAAGTATGCCACGTCAATGGAATAAACATCATCGAGATTAAAGCCGAGTTCGGTAAAGATTGTGGTTAGCATGGGCCACTTGTCATGGTCGAATGTACCTCTGGCAGCGAACCCACCAAGGGGATGTATGCAGGCCAGTACGTCTGGATCATTTAACAACTGCCACTGGAAACTGTTCTTGTCAGGCGTATCTAATACGGCATCATAGTCATTTGCTTTTTTATCAATCGTCACGCCAATACGTCCACCCATCGAAAAGAAGTCCACTCCGATTTGCGATGCATAACCCTCCTTTATCAACTGCCCCCACAACTGCCAGGCTTCCTCACGTGTGGTAATGGCATCGATTCTGGCAAGAGCGGTGTTCAACCTGGTCCAGATGTCTGCGGAATCGACTTTGGCGGCATCGTCCATCAGTTTATCCATATTCGGAAAGTGAAGTGCTGACATACGTTTTTCAATCATGGCTGGAATGTCTTTTACCATGATGGACTTAATATCGAACCATGTCTCGTTAATCTCTGTGCTATTCCAGTAACCACCGTTGCAATACATATAAAAGTCGTCACCCGGACGCACACTGATGTCCATGTCAGAATCAGGAACATTCCACTGTCCGTAGTCCACTACTGGCGCAGGGTTATCTTCGATGTCACTGGTACACGAAGTCATCGTGAGCGACATTGTCATACAGCAGAAGACCGCTGCTGCCATTAGAATCTTTTTCATACTTTTTGGGTTTATTGCTATTACTTATAAGTTCGATATTCCTGACATGTCATCGCTGGGCAATTGGAAATTGAACGATGACGGGCTCCATGCAGGCGGTGCCGACTCGTTGATGAGCAGCCAACGACTCCAGCCCACCAGACGGTCGAAAGTGGTATTCTGATAGGTCTCGGCGAAGGTGCTGGGCCAGGTTTTCTCCCATAAGAACTCATAGTTGCTGAGGCTGCCGTCGCTGCTGTCCTCACCGTTGGCTATGTATTTATAGGCAGTATTGGTGCCATCAGGATAGAACACAAGGGCTCCTTTCAATTGGGGACCTCCCTCCTCCTCATTGTAAACGTATTTAACATAAGCCCCCTTAACGGCAAGCATCACGCTGTAGTCCACCATATAATTGTGCTCGGTAAGATAGCGGCTGTAGCGCTGTTTGACAATACAGGCGTTGAAGGCATCAGCCAAGCGGTAGAACAGTTCTTCGTCAAAAACCTCAGGCAGTGCGGCAAAGATACTCTCCATGTATTTGGCGAAATCGTAGAAAGGGTAGTCGTTCTCAACCTTCACGGCGTTGGCTGTGCAGTAGTCGATGGCTTCACGCTGTTGGGGCGTGCCATTCTGGTAGGTGTCCACCAGACGGTCGGTAAATTCTCTCAGAACGGGTGCTAGGTCATTCAGACAACTGGTCTTGGTCATGGTGAGATCATAGTAGAGGGGTATATTAGGATCAGGATTCTCCGGGTGGTAGAATAAATTGTCCCAGTGATCTACATTGGAATCCACGAAGTGTGCCAGCGTCGTCTCTGTGTCCTTGCCTTCAGCCATGTCGTCAACAATGGTGTATAAGGTTCCGCCGCCACCCCACATGACATAGGTGGAGCAGGTGACATAGTCGGTCACATCCTTCACATCGTAGAGGAACTCCATATTGTTCATCAGACAGAGGTAAAATACTATACCTTCCGGGCGCACATTGGCGTTTCTCACCCCCCGTGCGAAACTTTTTGCTGAAAAGCATGCGTCGTTATGCCCGTCGTCGAATACCAGTCCACGCGTTACTGCAGCGTCTGCCAAGTCTTGGTTGGGTAAATAGCCGCCACCGTGGTCGGCCATCACAAGGATATATTTCTTTGCAGGATAGGTTTTGGCCGCCCAGTTGATGAAATTTGTCAGCGAGTCGGGACAGGTAAAATCACAGTTCGGTTCACCGTATGGCTCCGTTTCAAGCATCTGCTGTCGCAGAGTCTTCTTGGAATCGACCAAGAACCGATAGGTGGCACCTCGCTGAGGATGGAAAAGGAGAAAATAACGTCCAGCATCAAGATCCTCTAACTCTTCTTCTGTCTTTCCCTTTGCAAATTCGTCAGCCGCCTTGGCTATTTCTTCAACAGTATATTTTTCATAGATCGTAGGATTGAGCGATGCCTTATATTGAGCCACGACGTTTACACGTTCAAAACTCTCTGTCTTGGCTTTGTAGAACTGGCGGAAATCTTCAAAGATAGCCGCATCTACATTGCCACCGCCGTGGCCATACCACATGATAGTGGCATCGGCCAGATCCTCATCAAGCGGCTCTGGGTTAATCACGGGATTGTCTTCGATGTCACTGGTACACGAAGTCATCGTGAGCGTCATTGTCATACAGCAGAAGACCGCTGCTGCCATTAGAATCTTTTTCATACTTTTTTGGTTTATTGTTATTACTTATGTATCAACAACTTATCTGCGACTAATGATGAAGCGGTCAGGCTCGATAGAGACGGTAGGCAGGTCGGCAGCCACACGTCTGCGGGCATTGGTGGTAGCGTTCTCGTAGTCGACGTAACGGGCCAAGAAGTCCATGATCTGCAACTTGTCATCCTGGCTGAAATGCTCAGAGTTGTTGAGATCCTGGTTGTGGATACCGCGTTCGCCGATGAGCAGCATCGACGTACCCTCATTGATTTTGTCGGGACGTGCACCAGTCCAAGGGTCACCCTGGGCATAATAGAACAGGATGGGGCAATCGGTATTGGGGATGAAGTTCTCGCGAATGTCCACCATCCTCGTATTGTCGTAGGTGTCATAGAGCCAGAGATCCTGTTCATAAAGAAAAGAAGGATTAGGATTTTGCCCCACTTTCCCTATCAGACTTTCGTAGCGCGAGAAGTCGTGACAGTACTGACCCAACTGCTTGGCAGTCTGTATATAATAGGGATAACCTGAATTTGCTTTCCAGTAGTAGTCTTCCTCCTCAGCAGCCGGGGCTAAGGGCGAGTTATACTTCCAAAGGCCATTTTGTGTCAGGATGTCACGGAAATAGATGTAGTCGAGAATCACTTCCGGCTCAGCATCAGCCGACGGAATGTTCAGTGCACGCTCCGTGGCCGTATGATAGGAGAACTGGCCAAAGAAGAACTCAGGCAGATACCAGAAATAATTGCCTAAATCTTCATAGAACCACGGCCCTGTCTGCTCCGGGTAGAGTGTCTTGAGTTGATCATTATAGTCCTTGCACATCTGGACGTAAGTGTTGTAGAGTGAGTTCTTGTCGTCTTCCCCCAGACCGTCCAGCAATTTGAAGTAAAGGGCGTGCATATTATCGCGCTCGGCATCGCTGCCCGACTCGTTGTCAAGATAAGTGCCTACTGGCTTGTAGTAGAGCGAGGTCATGAAGGGAGAGCAGAACACGGTGGTCACCGTCATGTCGTTGGGATAGAAGTAACGGTAGAAGAGCGATGTCATGCCATCCTTGCTGGTACCCGTGCTGATCCACTCCTTAGGGAGAATCTTCTTCAGCGGTTCGAAGATGGCGTGATGGTCGGCAGCCGCCTGCTCGATAGTGAGATAGTCCCAGCGCGTGTCGCTCAAGTTCTTGGAGTCGCCAAAGTAGCGGTGCTCGACGAAGATAAGGTTGGCATCCATATTGGCCGCAATGTCGAGACCGGTAAAGTTCTTCCAAGTTTCAGGTAAGTCATAACCACGGGTGTACATCACGGTAGGACGGTCGAAGCCCTTAAAGAAGAGAAATGCTTTCTGCTTCATCATGCCTGCTGAGGGATTCTCGTGATCGACGGGCTGGTTGAAGAACACCTGGTAACACTCGGTGAAGCCGACATAATCCCAGTCAGGTGTGAATGGTTCAATGCTGGCTATGTTATCCACTTCCGACAACAAGTCACCAAAGGGGGTCATGGATGGTTCCGGCACAGGTGCAGGAATGTCTTCGACGCTGCACGACGTCAGCATCGTCATTGTCATTGTCAGCGTTAAGGCCGCTGCCGCCATTAAAAACTTCTTCATATTTATTTGTTTTAAGTGTAATTCTGAAATTATTCGGTAATAAAAGTTTCATTCAATTGCATATATGCAAACTGTTAGCGTTGTCTTTGTTGAGATGGTGGAGGCATGCGCACAGGACCGCGTGGCATCATTTTGTCCTGATTGCCCCAGATGAGTCCTTTCAGGATGTTGCCGAAGTCGAAACCGAACTTCTGTCCATTGTTGAACTTGATGTAGGGACTGACAATAGGGTCTGTCACCCATCGTCCCGTCATAGGGTTCAAATAACGCCTGACACCGGCATCCACGCCAAAGTTCTTATGGAGTCTGATGTCAGCATAGCCACCGAAGTTGGTGGTAGCCAGATAGGGATTCACCGCAGGGCTTATCATGGATGAATTGCCATAATAATAGCCGAAGGCATGGAGAGAGAGGAAATCATTCACCTGATACCCCACCGTACCACCAACACCATAGCGTGTCTGCAGGAATCCCATTCCCACAAAACGATATTTGTCGGCCAATGCAGAGGCGGAGAAATTCCATCGTCCTACATTCTGATAAAGCGTCAGTGCACCAGACTCACGATCAAGTAATCCTGGCATGGAGTCGGCACCTCCACTGACGACGACTGCCGACCCACGCCACGGCGTAAACAGTTTACCACCCTGTATGGTGTTTACTTCCCAACTGCCCCGACGGTTATCATAGAGGCTGGGATCTATGTCTAGTTTGATAGCAGCATCGGTCTCGTTCATCGGCTGTATGGGTCTATACCTAAGTGCTGAGTCCCGTTCCATCAGAAGTGAATCGTTCATTGGGGTGGTCATGTCCAGACGCAGGGAATCCGTCGGAAGCGTCTTGCTTCCCTCTACTTCCGTCTGTGCTGATACTGCAGATGTCAACACAGATAGTATGGCTATCAGTATCGCCCGATTGTATGTACCCATTCTCTGTCTTAATTGTCGATAGATAAAACGCGGAGTTTTTTGCCAGCATCAAGGGCAGCCTTGATATCCTTACCGCCACTCTGTACCTTGCATCGGCTGATATCATCACCCTCTACAGCCTCTATCCTCAGTTTCCCGACTTCCGAGCGTGCCTCGCGACCTGCGATAGTCTTTATTTCATAGACACCCATGTGCAGTCCTTCGAAGGCTCCCTCGCTACTGCCCAAATCGATATATACCTCCTTCTGCTTATCTTTCTTGACAGCGGCACCCTCAATGATGTTGGCCTGGATCGGACGGTATTTGTTGAGCCAACTGCTGACGCGACCTGAGAGCCTTCCGATAGCATCACGGATGGCCTTATCCGTAGTATCGAAATTGGAGTTGCCAGAGCCCTGCCCCTTTACTTTGGGATTGGCTATCACCTCGCCCGATTTTGCATCCTTTAGCGTGAGGATTGCCTCGACAATACCCGTGTACCAGGTATCGACATGTGTCTTATCGTTCTTGTCCTTCCATGTGCGGCTACTCGACTTGGCCTGTATGTTGGTGATAAGGGCATCAACCACGAGGTTGCCCTCCTCCACGACATCATCCAGACGGAGCAGTCCGTCGTTGAAGCGGAAACGGTAGGCACTGGACAGGCCCTTGATGATGGCACTCTTCACGTCCTCCTCATACTTGGTGGCCTCTACAGAGGTCTTGCCAGTCAGTACGCCAGTGAGTACTTTCCCAACGGCATCACCTGCCGAAAGTTTCTCGTCGTGATGGGTATATTGTACGTTACCCAGTGTAATATTGTACGTCCGGTTCCTGCCCTCCTGAGCATCTTGTGCCGAGACTGTCATTGTGCAGCAAAGGACGGCTGCAAGCGTCAATAGAATCTTTTTCATTTAGTTGTATTTTTTACACGTTTCAAATAAAAACTGCTTACATTCTCATTATGAGAATCCTCACTTCGTCCTCTAACCATTTCTATCTTGTCACCCGCCTTATTGATGCTTATTCCGAAGGTATCTTTCCTCGACTCTAGACTTTTACTTGTCTTTTCCGTTAATTGGCTTACTTGGAAATGGTTATTAATGAATGTCTCCACGGAGTCGCGCATCTCTTCCCTATAAGTAATGCCAGACCGGTCTACTTCCACCTTTATTGATTTTGGTGAATAGTTCAGCACAAGCGAGTCTCCCTTAATATCCCATTCCCCTCCCACTATGTATGTGGCGATGATATCGCCGCTGTAGAACGGATTGGCATAATGGCTTTTCATCTTAATGCTAAAGGAATCAGACTTCATGAAATCGTAGTGATATACATCTTTGCCTGACATTTCGTATTCCCATGGACCGATGAGGTCATCTTTACTGACTGTCCGGCCAATCCGTTGGCTCTTTTTGACATATTCAGCCAACTCTTCATCATCAATATTCATAATGAACTTGTTCCTGTTACTGAGGCGTTTCCAGGTTTGCGCATATTGACGAAGGGCTCTCGCTCTATACGCAGAACAATCAATGTAATACTTAATCTTCGGATCTTTGAGTTTTTCTTTCAGGACAGCAGCGTAAGATGCCTGTGGCGTCTGTTTGCCGCTATTGATTTGCAAATTGATTTGCACCACCCTGTCGTAATATTCCTCTTGAGACATAGGATATTTCCATTGCAGTGAATGAGCAATCATAGCCTCCAAATAGCGTCTGGACTCATAGAATCTTTCCATGTTGTCAACAAAACTCACATCATCCAGATTCTTCCAGGTATCCTGACTGCTATTGAAAACCTTCTCCTTGGAGTCATCAAAAAAATTCTCGTCAGTAAAGACGGTGCCCAACATAGTCATCGCTGTGTAAAGCGTATCCACAGGCAACGATTCTAACTGGTCGAAATGGTCTAAAACATATTGGACGGCTGACTTTTGCCTCTCTTCACCTTCTGCCATTATTTCCAGAACGATAACACTTTCATCGATATCGTGAATCAACATCATGGCCGTTTGCCGTTGGGCCTGCTCGGCCTGGCGCTGTTCTATCAGATGCGCCGTACCGAAGGTAAGTACAATGGATATCGTTGTACCCAGGATGGTCAGCAGCAACTCCTTCATCATGCTGCCACCTGTCAGATTGCGCCCAAACTTGGGCATCTTGAATTTCACGTTCATTTACTTGTTGCTCTTGACTCTACTCTCACTTACTCGCAGCCTTGAATTCGCGGAATTTGGCGATGAGTTGGTTGTAGGCTTCGTCGTTGGGGAACAGGAGGCGGGCCTCGCCGTCGTTGAACTGCAACAGGTTCCGGTTTTTCTTGTAGTAGCCGAAATTAAACAGCAGTTTCAACTGGCCGTCGTCCTCATCAGTCAGGACTTTGAACGTGCCGTCTTCGCCGTAGAGGATGGTGTCGTCCTTCGTCGTCTCGTTGTCCTTCTCGTCGGACGACATCAAGTCCTGCGCCACCCATCCCACGAGCGGACGCTCCATGTTCCAGGAACTGGTCTGCATGATGATGTACCGCTTGCCGTCGACGACTACTGTCGGCAACGCATGGCGGAAATGCTTCGACATCTCGGCCATGAACATCTCCAGCGCCATCTCCAAGGCGATCTCCGCCTCGCCCATGTTCTGGATGCGCTGGCCCTGCGGGGCACGGGCGTTGTCGGTCATGGCCTCCACGATTTTCGGGAATCCGCTTGAGGGCTGCATGAACGCCATGATCGTGCCATAGGCCAACTTGTTGCCGTTGGTCACGGGGTCGAAGCGCCCGAGTTCCACCTCGAAGGCATCCAAGGCCCTCTCAAAGAAGTCCATTGACTTCTCCATGTCCTGTTTCCCCATGTAGATCATTCCGAGTGCCTGGCACGTGAGGGCCAGCAGCGTGTCCTGCGGGGCGGGATGCTCCTGCGCAATCTTCAGTGCACGGTTGGCGTAGGTCAGGGCGCGGTCGAAGTCGCGCTTCTCGCCCAGCGAGTCGCCGATAATGGCGTTGGCGGCTTCCAGTTGCGCCTTGCCGTTTGTAAGGTTCTGGTCGGCAAACTTAGCCTTGGCCTCAGCCTCCTTCAATGCTTGTTCCACACTGTTCTGCGCATTCACCTGGAATGCTACGGCGCACATCAGCGCCACGATGGTTATTAGTCTATTCATAATCTTTAGAATTTTTTGATAATTTGTAGAATTTCGCTACAAAGATATGAAAAAGAAATAAAAAAAACAAATTTTATCTCTTTTTTTTACGAAAAAAAAACTGCCACACACGAATCATATCGTGCATGGCAGTGGAATATATATTTTAGAGAGAGATTTGAATCAATTATTATGAGCGAGCAGACGATTGTCGAGGGGCTCCATCACAAGCATGCTACTCGTCAGGTACATATTGTCTTGTGCCTCGTTCATCTTGTAGGTCTTCACTGTGGTCAGGCTGGGAGCCTTTGCGCGGTAGAGTGTCACCTCCTGAGGCAGGTCGTACTGCTGCTTCTCTGCATTCCAGTGGCTCACCTCCACGTTGTAGCCGTTCTTATAATACTTATAGGTGAGGCGACTGTTCTTCACCCAGTCCTTCTTGGCTTCGTCCCAACTCAGCATTTCCTTACTGGTCAGACGGCCCTGCTCGTCGTACTCGTAGCAGTATTCCATCTTCTGCTCCATCTGCTGGTTGTCGTTACGCTCATAGACCTCGATCTTGTTCACTTTGCCATCCTCGATGTCGCCGTTGTACATATAGTTCACGTCGTTGCTGTTGATTGCGTTGAAGTACATGGTCAGTACTGTTGCTACTGTGATAATTGATTCCATAACTCTTGTTTTTTTGTTGTTACTAATGCTATTTTGTCTGTTTGACGTTGCAAAGGTAGATAAAGTTGCAATAACATTAAGTTATCGATATGTTATCTTTAGGTTAAATCTTCCAGAGCCCCATTTTTACGCAAAAGTTTGTTAAATATCAGGCCCTTACATGCAGTCTTTTCGACCTTTCCGACACTATATAAGAAAAAAGATTTAAATTTGCAACTATAAAGAATTTGAGTATGAAAAGACAAAGTATTCTATGGATGCTGACACTCTTGCTCTCAGGAGTGACAACATTAACGGGATGTTCATCGAGTGACGAGGATTTGTCGGGCCAAGATCCAGACATTTATGAAAGGATGGGGCTGACAAGAAAAGAAGGAGCGAGTGACAACAATGGTATTGTCGTCAAACTGTTCGAAAGGAATGGATTGAAACTACAGGTGGTAGATATCACCAACCAGTTTGAGTCTGCCACATTCAACGACAAGAAGATACCCGTCAAGCATGTCTTTATTGAGCAGTTGCCCTCAGCCATTCAGGAGTTGGTCATCAGTACTGCTGCGGATTTGGGTACCCGGGTATGCAGGATGGAGTATGAGGGAGAATACTATTACGACATCTTGAACTTATTTTCAAGCAGTTCTTTATCAAACATCTTCAACAGCAATGGCGAACGGCGTAGTATCCAAAGTTCCGCAGAATATGAGGCGTTCGTCAGCAAAGTCACGAACATCTGCTGCATCCTTGTGTTGACAACGGAACGGATCAAGAGTGCCGAGAACGCGCCCAACTATCTCATAGGCTACTGGCAGAATGACTGGCAACACCTGCTACATGATGTTTACCAGCAAGCCACCGTCACACTTTATCCAGACTTTTCTTTCAGCATCACCGAGGTGATGGCGATAAACGACGACGGCACAGGCTATCTGCGTACAGTCAAGACTTACAAGGACGGCACCAACGAAGTGGCTCTCGATCCCTTCACCTATGTGTTGACTGACTATCATAAGAATGAGCAGTATGGCGATATAGACTATAGTTTTAAATGTTACTTTGCTGCAGGCGATGCCATTGAGTATTCTGTCCGTTCCTACGACAACATGAAGTCACTCAACAATATGATGAGTTTTGTTAGTTATCCCTGGTTCAAGCAGACGGCAGACGCATTCGAATCACTAAGCGTCAATGCGGGACAGAAATACGGCAACCCTAAAAGAGATGAAAACAGCCCGATTGTGGGCAGATGGACGGGAGAGTTCAAAAGCGACCAGATTGCCGCAACAGGTACTTTCACTTGGGTGTTCCGTTCAGACAACACTGGCTACAGACTCTTAAACGGAGTACTCAATGCCCCCTTTGCCTATAACATTACTTATCACGGCTCAGAGGCAGAACTGACCACCTACGAATACAACAAAGGCTTCATGATAAGCGAAGGGTTCTCCAAAGACGGCACAGGCTTGACCTTCGACCCCACCATCGTACCCCAGGGCAAGACCATCAAGGCCAAGATTAACGGCAACACCCTCGAACTGGAAGGATGGGACACCTATCAACGGGAAGGCTGATCCCCGATGGATGCTCATAAACTGATCAGCAGATGCAAGGCTGGAGACCGACAGGCCTTGCATCTGCTCTACGAACAATACCGGCCCCAACTACTCAGCGTCTGCAGAGAATACGCGAAGGGTGACGATGTGGCAGAGGACCTGCTGCACGATGCATTCATCGTAATCCTGACCTCACTCGACCAATTGCGAGATACTGATAAGTTGGAATCGTGGATGACCTCCATCGTCAGGAATGTGGGGTACCATTATCGCGAACATCTGAACAAAGAGCAGGCAGCCCTCCAGCAGATGGTCAGTGAGAACCTCGTCACGGAAGAAACAACACTGATACCCGACTATGAGCAGTTGCAGTCGCTCGTCAAGCAGTTGCCAAAAGGCTATCAACAGGTATTCAGGCTATCTGTGTTCGAAGGGTTATCGCATCAAGAGATCAGTCAACTGCTTGGCATTGCCCCCCACTCTTCTTCCTCGCAACTCTCCCATGCCAAACGGATGCTTAAGATACTGATCAAGCAGTCGTGGGTGCTCATCCTACTGCTTATCGCTATCCCAACAGCCATCTGGAAACTGTTGCGCAAGCCTCAGCCAGAGACCAAGCCAACAGCGACAGCACCAAAGCCACAGAAGCATCAGCCTGAGCCAGTCATTGAGACCCCACACGATGAAATCGTCTATGCCTCCATCGACAAGCGACCCGCTCATCATCCTATCCGCTATCAGACAGAGGCCGTCATCCAACCCGACTCTATACCTAATTATATAATAGAGGAGAAAGCCGACACCTTGACCAATGTGGCACAAGCCCCAAAGGAGAAAGAGCCAACACCAGATACGCTCATTTTTCAGCAGATTCCCCTGCCCTCATTTAATGAGACACATCTGATTGCTGGCACAAAAAAGGAACCATCTTGGGATATCAAACTGGCCTTCAACGGACAGATCGGACGATCAAATACAGAAATCTCACCAACAGAAATCTATACCAACAGTTTTGCTTCTGCATCTAACTCATTCGTCCCATCAGACTACTCCATCAACAACTGGATAGACTACTCCTGGTCTCTGAACAATGCTATCCCATCAGATGAAGTTTCAGCAGAAACCCGTTCTCTGAAAGAAATTGCTGCACAGAACGCCCTAATCAATCATGGTGAGATGGTTGCACAGCACACACATCACCTTCCCCTCACCATACAAATGACACTGAGTCGTCATCTCACTCCCCATCTTTCCATCGAAACGGGCCTCAGTTATACGCAGATGAAATCAATAAGTATGACAGGAAGTCCTACATCACATATTCAGGAAAGTCAGCGGCTCCGCTATCTCGGCATTCCATTCAAACTTGGTTGGCAATGGTACAATAAGAAACATTTCAGCCTCTACTCGTCAGGTGGCGCCATGCTGGAGTTGCCCATCCGCAGTACACTCAACGTAGATCACTTCAACAACGGCATCAACACCTATAATCAGGAATCATCTCTCAGTGTACCTGTTCAATGGTCAGCCTCATTCGGCTTTGGCATCCAATACGACTTTACACCTCACTTTGGATTCTATATTGAACCCTGCCTGCAATACTTCTTCGATGATGGTAGCGACCTGAATTCCTATCGCACAGAGCATCCACTTCAGGTCACCCTACCCCTCGGCATCCGCTTCCATTGGTAAACTTTGAAAAACCTCTAGTTTTTTCCGTTGCGAACTTTGAAATGCATATTGCAAAGTTTGAGATTTACTTTGCAAAGTTTGGGATGTATATTGCAAAGTTTGCAATAGAAGATTCTATGCGTTTGATAAAAATGAAAGAACCCCCAAAAATGGAGGTTCTTCGTATATTTATTATATGTAGGTAGGAGTGATCTGCGGCCTATTTACTGCTGCCTACCACTTTTGAGATGTCCATGATCATACCGCCGTTGCCGCTCATGATCTGAGGCATCTTGCCATCCCACTTCTCGATCATGTCCTCCTGGACAATCATTGGCGAGAGCGAGGCCGCAATGGTCCTGTTGTAGTAAGCCTCGGCATCGGCCTTGATCTTCATGGCCTTCGCATTACCCTCGGCCTTGGCAACAGCAATCTTCGCATTAGCCTCAGCCTCCTTCACCTCGTTCTCAGCCTTCAAGGCACTCTGGATAGCCGTGTTCTTGGCATCAATCATCGAGAGCAGCGATGAGGGAGGTGTTATCTTACTGGTGAATTCCTCCACCAGAAATCCCTCTGCCATCAGCGACTTCTCCAGACGATTGCGGACATCGCGCTCAAAATTGGCACGGTTCGACATCAGCGAGTCGGAGGTGTACTGGTTGGCACAAGTACGGTAGGCCTCGTAGATACAAGTACGGATATAACCCTCTTCCAGTTCCTTCACGCCTACACGGTACTTCGTGAAGATGTCGCAGGCCTTATCCGGGTTGATGCGATAGGCGATGGTAGGATCCATCTCGAAGAGCGAGGCATCCTTGGCGTTCACAGAGAACGTCTCGTATTGCTTTCGTTGTGTGAAGGTAGGGTATGTGAACACGTTCGTGGTGATGGGATTATAGAATACCCAACCCTTGCACGTGCCTTCCACACCACCGTAGTCCTGTTCATTGAGTGACCACTTATGGAAACGGATTCCCACCTCACCAGAGTCGACTACCGTGCAGCAGGTAGCAAAAAGGATCAAAACCAGGGCTATGCCTCCTCCGACATAAGCCAGAATACGATAATACTGTTTCATTTTCAAAATAGTGTTTGTTAATACAGCGACAAAGGTACAAAAAAACGAAATAAATACCCGTTATTTGTATGTTATCTTTATGTTAAATAACTCCAAGCCCCTATTTTACGCAAAAGTTTGTTAAAAAAAACCTTTTTCATACAGTATTTTAGCGCCATTGGGGGTTATATCAATAAATAAGGTGTAATTTTGCCGTTCAAAAGAAACAACTAAAAAAGATGACACTAAAAGAACATCTATCGCAGAATGACCGCTTTGCGGCTAACAGCGGATGTATATTAAAGGAGATACGTGAGGGGTATGCCCGTGCGGAATTGGTGGTAACCCCAGAGCACCTGAATGCAGGTGGGGTGTGCCAGGGTGGTGCCCTTTTCACGTTGGCAGACATAGCATTGGCTGCCGTGATGAACAGCCACACAGGACTGACCTTCGGCATAGAGAACAATATTATGTTCCTGCACAGCGCCAAGGTTGGCGACACACTGATAGCAGAGGCAACGGAGGTGTATAACCACCACAAGATACCCTACGTGGATGTGCGCATCACCAACCAACGGGGCGAACTCTGTTGCGTGGTGACGGGACTGGCCTACCGCAAGGAGATGACGTTGCCCATCGACGGACTGATGTAAAAGATAAATAAAGTAAAAGTGAAAAAGTATTTGCTGGTATTTGCCTGTATGATGGCAGTCGTACAGAAGGTTGGGGCTCAGGAGTATTTTTCCTCTGCTTCCGACTTTGCCCGCCTGTATGTAGGTGCGGTCGAACCACAGTACCAATTATCGGTGTGGCACGACATCCCATATTACAAAGGCAATATAAATATGTATCAGGGCCGCGTCAGTTATTATGGTGTGGTTTATGAGAACGTACAACTCCGTTTTGACCAGTTGAAGCAAAGAGTTGTCATCCTTTCTCCTGTGGGAAGTGTTTTTTGCCTGCCTGAGCAAGAATACATTGACTGGTTTGAGATGGATGGTCACAGATACGTGCATGATCCGGAGGACAGCACACGATATGCGGCACTCCTTTGTGATGGAAGCACTAATGGCATCCGTCTTTATCATAGTGTGTGGAAAATTTCTAGTGGTGAAAACACCTTTGGAGGGAAGAGACTTCTAAAGACTCTCAGTACCGAAGAGCATTATACGCTCATTACTCCGGACGGAGAGGGGCATCACGTAAAGAATGCATCGGATATAGCAAAACTCTTTACTGAACAGAAAAAGCAGATCAAGCAGTTTGCGAGAGAGAACCGTCTTTCCTTCTCAAAGGATGAACGTGAGTATAGCCTTGTAAAAGTGGTGGACTACCTAAGACCTACCCCCCTACCCCTCCCTAGCAGGGAGGGGCTGGGGGAAGGTCTCTCCAGAGAGGGGCCGAGGGAAGGTCTCTCCAGGGAGGGGCCGAGGGATGGTCTCCTGGAGGAAGGCCTTCTTACTGGTATTCCTGTTCTTGACAGTGATACCATTGCTGTTTACTCGTCGAAGACAAAGACCTATATCGTGCCAGGTGTGAATAAGGCAAGGGCAAGTATTGCAGATGACCAGGAACTTGCCGAGATCGTCGTTGTCGGTGGACGTCAGTCGGCTGTGAAAAACCCGATGATGGGTTCTGAGAAGTTTAAGCCCCAATTACTGAAAAATATTCCATCAGCCCTTGGCGAGTCGGACATTATGAAGGTCGTACTCACACTGCCAGGTGTCACCACCGTTGGAGAGGCTTCAAGCGGATACAACGTGCGAGGCGGTGCAACGGACCAGAACCTGATACTCTTCAACGGAGGCACTGTGTATAATCCCTCACATCTGTTCGGACTGTTCACGTCGTTCAATTCTGATGCGGTTGAGGATGTAGAACTGTTCAAGTCAAGCATCCCCGTAGAATACGGAGGCAGGATAAGCAGTGTACTGAAAGTGACCTCTAAGGAGGCCAATATGCAGAAACTGACTGGCTCGGCAAGTATTGGCGTGCTTACCAGCAAGGCGAATATTGAGATACCCATCGTCAAGGATCATCTGTCGCTGATGTTAAATGGGCGCACCACTTATAGTGACTGGATGCTCAAACTGCTACCAGAGGATAGCGGTTACAAAAACGGTAAGGCAAACTTCTACGACCTCGGTGGCGTACTGACATGGAAACTCAACAGTCTGCACCGTATCAAGGTGTATGGGTATTGGAGCAAAGACAAGTTCTCGTTCAGTTCAGATGACAGTTATGGCTATCAAAACCGTAATTTCTCTGCAGAGTGGCGCGCCATCCTGAGTGAGAAAACGACTGCCACCCTCTCTGCCGGACTGGATCACTATGACTATTTCAATGAGGATAGGGTCATACCATCCATGGCAGCCCGGCTGAGTTTCGGCATTGACCAGTTATGGGGTAAACTGCATATCCGCCAGCATCTCTCTGAAAAGCAGACTCTCTCCTATGGTCTCTCCGTCCAGCATTACAATGTGCAGGCTGGCAAGTATGAGCCCTTGGGTGAGGCATCGTGCATCACGACAGACCAGTTACAGAGAGAGAAGGCATTGGAGAGTGCTGCCTATATCGACTATGAGCGTTCACTCACGGAAAAACTGTCGGTATCCGCGGGCTTGCGCTATTCTATGTTCAATGAACTTGGTCCCCGTGACGTGAATTATTATCTTGACAATGAACTGCCAGCAGAGGAGACCTTGTTGGAGACACGCTCTGAAACAGGTATCATCAAGACCTATCACGCACCTGAGATACGCCTGTCGGCTCGTTATGCCATAAAGGAGAACCTTTCCCTGAAGGCAGGTTTCAACACCATGCACCAGTATATCCATAAAGTGTCGAACACTGCCATTATGTCGCCTACTGATATCTGGAAACTATCCGACCTGAATATCAAGCCACAGAATGGCTGGCAGGTGGCATCCGGTATCTATTATGAGACAGGCGACAAGAAATATGAGTTCTCAGCAGAGGTGTACTACAAGCATATTGGCGACTATCTCAATTATCGCAGTTCCGCAGTCCTGCTGATGAATCACCACCTTGAGACAGACGTTATCTCAACCAAGGGTAAGGCATACGGCATAGAACTGCAGGCAAAGAAACCCTTTGGCAAGTTAAACGGATGGGTAAGTTATACCTTCTCTCGCTCTATGCTCCGTCAGGATGACGAGAGGGTGGCAATGCCTCTGAACGATGGTGACTGGTACCCCTCAGAATACGACAGGCCCCACGAGGTGAAGGCTGTGCTCAACTACAAGTTTACTGAGAGATATAGTCTTTCCAGTAACTTCAACTATGCCACAGGTCGTCCGACGACGGTGCCAGCCGGCAAATATTACGATTCGTATAATCGGAAGTACATGCCATACTACACCGACCGCAACACATACCGTATTCCAGACTATATGCGCTTGGATCTTGCTTTTAATATAGAGCCTACTCATCGACTGACAAGTTTCCTTCACACCTCGTTCTCCATTGGTGTATATAATGTCCTGGCACGCAGAAACACCTATTCTATCTACTACGTCACCGAAGGAGGGAGAGTAAAGGGGTATCAGTTGTCTGTGTTTGGCACTGCCATTCCTTATGTTTCACTTAATATACGATTCAACTAAGAACAATTTAAAAATGTAATAATGTAAAAATGTAAAAATTATGAAGCGCTGTCATTCTTTCATTTTTAAATTTTTGAATTTTTACATTGCGTCTGCAGTCGCGCTGCTGACGCTGTCGGGCTGTATTGAAGAATTCGATGCAGACATCCCGTCAGATGATACTGACTTGCTCGTCGTTGAAGGCTCGATATGTTCTTCCCAATTGAATAAGTTTATCCTGTCGCGTTCGCAGACAGTCAATTCTTCCAATGTGCCTCGGATAGTGACGGGAGCAACAGTCATTGTACGCGGAAGTGACGGTTCTGAATATCTGGCACAGAACGTCGATGGCTATTATATCTGTCAGGTCGGCGACCTCAATCCTGACGTGAAGTATTATCTGCATATCGAGACGGATGGCGAGGTCTATGAGTCTGAACCTCAGAAGCCCCTTCCTACAGAAAAGATAGCAGGAGTGGACGTGCTGCAGTATACGCCGAATAGTAATCTCGATGTGCTTGTGACACCTGCAGACCCCTTTGATCCCAACAAGGTGAACTACTATTCGTGGACATACGATGAGACATGGGAAGTGCATCCTGAACACACCACCGTCATCTATTTCGATATAAAGACATCGACCCCCGTCTATGACCCCTACCAGTTCCCTGCCCGTGGATGGAAAAATGCAAAGGGCTCGACGATCCTGGTCGGTACAAGTGTGGGGTACGAAGGACAGCACATCCAGAAAGTCAAGTTGTACGATATTGACCGTGGCAATGAGCGTATGTATTATAAGTACAGCGGCTTGGTACACCAACGTGCCATTTCTAAGGCGGAGTACGAATATGAATATGCACGGCGCCAGACAAGCACGGAGATGGGTGGTCTGTTCACACCGTTACCGTCTGCCCTACCTACCAACATCCATTGTCTTACGTCAGACAAGCACGTGATAGGATATGTGGGATGTTCGTTGAATACCAGTGAATACAGGTTCTTCCTCCAACCCATGGATTACACTATCATACGTCCTTACCCCGAAGACACCCGTATATGGCTTGACGACTGTGATGAGTACACATGCTACAAAATGGTAACGAAAGAAGGCCTGTACCTGTGCGAGTGGATAGATGAAAGATATATACCTAATGGGACGTTACAAACGGCATGGGCAACCGACTATCAACTGGATGTCAGATTAAGAGGTGCTACTGATGTGGAACCTGATTTCTGGTCATTGACAGAAAATGTAAGTTATTGAAGATTGACAATTGAAGATGAACAACAGAATACTATCACTCATAACAGCGATGGTGCTTACCATAAGTACCTACGCGACGGATATTGAGACAGACCGCACATGGTATCTTGCCGGTGAGGCAATGAAAGTCAGCGTGACTACCGACAACGCCATGATAGCATACGCAGAACTATGTGACACGTATGGCCTGGCGGCTGGCGTCGTGATCAGCCTTGATGGAGGGAAGGGCACTGGCACTATCGAACTGCCTTCCGACCTCCATAGCGGCTATTATGTATTGTCGGCCTATACTCGCCACAGCGTCCATGTGTCCCATCAACTTGTCGCCATTGTCAATCCCCTTCGCAAGAGCGAGGAAGACGATATCGAATGGGTATCGGATGATCATTGTGAGGCGATAAGTGACGGAGCGGCATATCTGGTCACTGACAAGGACGATGATGTGCGTGAGGCGGAAGGCCATATCATCAGGGCACGTGTCAAGAATGTCTATGACGGACATACTTTCAGGGGCAGTCATATCCGTCCTTCCCTCAGTATCGTAGGAAAGCAGATACATTATTTCGAGGGGAAGATGGTCAACGACTCCATTGCCGTCTTCTATACCTACGGCATCCACGGCAAGCAACCGTTAGTGCTCTCTGCCGCATCATCCACCGGCATAAGCCTGCCGATCGAGTTGATCAGTCCGTTTGAAATCCTGCTTCCGAAGCAACTCCCGCATCTCGTGTTCCATTATAACCGCAGTGAGGTGGAAGCCCGCTCCCTCGACATGCAGCGGCATCAGATTGCCATTGCACCCGCTAAGCGTGAACTACAGTTGGGTGATTATTCTGATGATACGGCAGTAGAGGGGGTACCCTTAGACTACGACGAAACGGTGTTTGGCATCAGACCTGACCTGACCTATAATCTGGACGAATACCGCCAGTTCCTCACCATCAGGGAGGTGCTGCTCGAATATGTGAACTGCGTGAAAAATACAAAGATAGATGGCATCACGAAACTGATTGTCCGCAAAGAGGATGCCGCCTACAATACTTCTTGGCCGGCAATGGTACTGATCGACGGTATGCCTGTCATCGATATAGAGCGACTGCTGAAATATGATGCCCGTCGTATTCACTATATCAATATCTACGCTGACCAGTACACCTTTGGTAATGGCGTATATAATGGCATCCTGTCGTTTATAACACGCTCCGGGCGACTCACCAACTATCCGACCGAACCCAACGTGCAGTATCTGGTGTATGAATTCCCTGAGTGATACGAAAGACGGTTATGCATACGGGTAAATATAAATATGTGTCGATAGTGAGTGCCATAGCGGTGCTGTTGCTGCTGGGACTCTATATGTGGATGACCTACCGTTCGGTGACGAAAGACATCACTGAAAGGGCGGACAACCAGTTGACTTGGGCGATGTTCTACGAGAGTTACAGCCGTGCGGAGAATGTGACGGAGAATGACACGCTTAGTCTGCCGGAAACTCGGGGCAACCTCTCATTAGCCTCATCGGTGGAGGGAATGAATGATGCCCTGAGCCGCAAGTACCATTCGGAGATATCACTCGACACGGTGGCACTGTATGTTGACTCGCTGTTGAGTGTGGCCCGTATCAACCGTGATGTGACAGTACAGGAGTTAAGGAGAGAAGGAGGGAAGGATAGAGAAGACTTCAAGGTGGTACGGCAGAACAACGACAGGAGCACTTCGTGGTCACTCCTGACAAAGCCCATCAGCATCCGTCGCGACCAGTCGAGGGCCATCCGGTTAGCCCTCAACAACCCCTACCCCGAACTGGGTCGGCGACTGAGTCCACTCTTCCTCATCAGTGCCATCATCCTCGGCTTCTTCGCCATCATCATCATCCAACTGCTGCGGTTCATCACCGAACAGGAGCAGATAGCCGAACTGCGCAACGACTTCTCGTATGCAATGGTGCATGATATGAAGTCGCCCCTGTCGAGTATCATCATGGGAGCCCACTTCCTGCACAGCGGCAAGGTGGACGACAAGCCACAGATCAAAGAGAAATACTACAGCATCATCGAGGAAGAGGCGGAGCACCTGCTGGCACTCGTGAATAAGTTGTTGACCATCTCGAAACTCGAGAATAAGAAACTCATCCTGAACAAGTGGGACATCCATATCGAGCCTATCATCAACGACCTGGTGGAGAAGGCCAAGGCAAAGGCGACGAAACCCATCGAGATCACCACCCGCTTAGAAGTAAAGAACGTGCTGGCTGACGAGCAGTACATGACGGAGGCCATCGCCAACCTGATCGACAATGCCATCAAGTACTCGAAGGACGAGATCAAAATTGAGATCAAGACCTTCGACACTGACAAGAACGTGCTGCTGAAGGTTCGCGACAATGGTATCGGCATGACAAAGGAAGAGCAGCAGGTCATCTTCGACAAGTTCGGGCGTGCCGCCATCCACGAGAAGAACCGCAAGGGCGGTGTCTCTGGCTTCGGTCTCGGCCTGAACTACGTGGATCAGGTGATGCAGGCCCACGGCGGCAAAGTCACCGTCAGCAGCGAGAAAGACAAGTATTCAGAATTCACCCTTTATATCCCCAAAACAACGCATCAAACCCATTAAACCCATGATTAAATTACTGTTAGTAGAAGACGACGCATCCCTCGCCTATATCGAGAAGACAGGCCTCGAAGACATTATCGGAGGCTACGAAGTGACCACCGCCGCCAACGGCAAGGAAGGCGTGAAGGCTTGGGAGGAGACACATCCCGATGTCATCATCTCCGATATCGACATGCCCGTCATGAACGGCTTCGAGATGGTGGAACGTATCCGTGAGACCGACGGCAACGTGATTATCATCTTTACCTCTGCCCTCACCTCACCCAACGACGTGAAGGCGGGCTATCGTCTGGGTATCAACAACTACGTGAAGAAACCCTTCGTGCCAGAGGAACTCGACGCCCACATCCAGGCGCTGATGAAGATGCGTGGCGGAGCCAAGACGCAGAAGGAGACCAGTCACTATAAACTCGGCAAATACACCCTCGATGCCGACCATGCCACCCTGCGCAACGATGAGACCAACACCTCGCAGACCATCACCGTGCGTGAGGCACAGATACTGGCGATTCTTGCCGACAACAAAAACAATGTGGTGCGTCGCGAGGCCATCCTCAGCCGTTTCTGGAATACGGAGGATGACTACTTCGCCTCACGCAGCCTTGACGTGTTTGTCAACAAACTCCGCAAACTCCTTGCCGACGAACCCCGCATCAACCTCAAGACTGTCCGAGGCATCGGCCTACAGTTGCTGGTAGAATAAGTCATCACCTTATCATTTCTTCCCATGCTACATAAAAAGGCACTCTCTATCATTATGGCACTCATGCCCCTGATGGCTTTGGCAACAGAGCCTCATGACAGTTGCAAGATGGTGAAGATTGTGCCAGAACGCCTACCCGACCTGAACATCCCCCGCAATGCACATGCAACATTCTGCGTGAATGGCGAGGTGACAGTAGTGGGCGGTCATACGAAGAGTTTCATCACTACTGCCACAGCCGAATACTTCAAAGACGGCAAGTGGCATCTCTTGGATACAGAATATCCCCACGACAATGGCATCTGCGTGGTGCTAAAGTCAAGTAAAGTACTGCTGGCAGGTGGTCATGCCGAGCCGATGGGAGTAGGACAATCCTATCCCGTAGAGGAATACGATCCTGCGACGCATACCTTCCGAGGCTTCAGTTGCCTAAGTACCAAGCGCACATTGGCAGTTGGTGCAGAATTGGATAGTGGAAAAGTGGTGGTAACAGGCAACTGGTATGCTGACGATGGCATCGAGTTGTTCGATGGCGACAGGGATTTCTCCCGTATGAAGGCTGTCTGTGTGGGGCGTGCCACCCCCTACCTCCTCACCACCTCAGACGGCGATGTCCTTATCTTGGGAAATGGTGGCATACATGGCGAGATACTGTTTTCCGACGTGGTGGATCGTCTGAAGGGTGAACCGCTACATGTACCCTTGTTGCGACAGTGGCACCCGCTATTCTACGAAGCACCTTTTTCAGGCGACCTCGGTTTTATCGGCGACGAGACCGCCAACGACTATTCCTGGCTGATACCTGTGCAAGACTGGTCTGTGGGCGACAGCACCAGTTGGTTGTCAGACAGGCCAATGGCTCTTCTGCAGGTTCGGGACACCGTTTTCTCACTATTACCTACCACCTGCCCTGTTCCCGTGAAGAGTCCTTTTGGCTCGATTTTCTATTATAGCCCTGTCATTGCCGACCGTCAGACGCATCGCGGCTACATACATGGCATCGACAAGGACAACCG
>JAFZNI010000163.1 GCA_017551005.1 Prevotella sp. | reverse complement strand
GGTCTACCAGACCGCCAGGACCCAGGATGAAGCCAAAGAGACGGTTCTCGGGATTGAGTTTCTTGATCTGGTCGAAAAGACCGGTAATCACATTGTGTCCGCCAGGAGCCTGACCGCCAGAGAGGATGATACCCACGTTCATCTTCTTCGTGTTGGCCTCAGTAGCAGGCACGAACTCTACGATAGGCATACCGTAGGTGTTGGGGAACAACTTCTTGATTTCTTCCTGGTCACCTACACTCTGAGTGGGCTGACCCTCCTTGATTTTTACTGCACCCTGCAGAGCCTTCGGCAACTTCGGCTGATAAGCGGCTCTTGCAATCTGCAATGCACTTTTTTCCATAATCTGTTTTTCTTTAATATGTGACTAATATTTCAATTTTGCCCGCAAAATTACTCATTTTCCACCAAAAATAAGACAAAAAGCATGCTAAAATCACCTTTTTAATATTTTTTTGTGATGCATTCCTTTGTAATTCAAAGATTTTTTTCTATCTTTGCTTACTCAATATAGCAAATCATGAAGATAGAAACATACTAATAATATAAAAGGAGGAATATTTTTATGGCAAACAAGAGATCGCTGAAAAAGGCTATTCATCTGATCTGTGAAGATCTTTTCGCTGAGGCTATTGCATTATCGCTCTATGGTGCAGAAGCGCAGCAGCAGAGTGCTCACGACCTGCTCTTCTCCATCGTGAAACTGGAGGACGAGTATGTGTGTCGCATCTCCCACCCCGAACCTGGCATGAAGGCCAGTGACTACTTCAAGGACCTGCGGGAGAAGTTCAGTGCACAAGTCAACGATATCATTGACCAAATGAACGGATAAGATGGTCAAGGCTTTCTGTAAATGGCTTTTGTATAAGAAATGGGGATGGACGCTGAATATCACGGAGGACCATCCTGATAAATTCATTATCTGTCTGGCACCGCATACCAGCAACTGGGACTTCATCCTCGGACTCTTATATAGTAGGGCTGAGGGGATGCAGTGTAATTTCATGATGAAAAAGGAGTGGTTCTTCTGGCCCTTAGGTCCGATATTCAGAAAATTAGGCGGTATCCCCGTACACCGTCAGAAGAAAACCAGTATGACAGATGCCATTGCCGAAAGCGCCAAGGCAGAAAAGACATATCACCTCTGCATCACGCCGGAGGGTACCCGCAGTCCGAACCCCGACTGGAAGAAAGGCTTTTATTATATTGCCCTCAAGGCGGAGTTGCCCATCCTGCTCTATGGCATTGACTATGAGAAGCGCCTCATTCAGTGTACCAAGACCATCATCCCCTCAGGGGACTTAGAAAACGATATGCGCAACATTAAACTCTATTTCAAGGACTTCCGAGGGAAGATCCCGAATAACTTTACGATCGGAAATGTATAAAGTGAAGAAACAGACTGGTTGCCCGACGTGGTGGGTGAAGATGCTGCTTATCCTCTTCACGATTCACGTTTCACCCCTCGCCTATTCCACCTCGCCAGCACAAAAGAGAAAGACCAAGAAGAAAGTCCAGAAGGTTCAAAAGGCAAAAAAGCCCCAGCCAAGTCCACTGGAAAGATCGCTGACCGCTTATTTCGCCAACTATACGGTCACAGGTCAGCAAATCCGCAACACAATCAGGTTTGATAAGATTGTCATCAACGACTCGCTCCAAACGGTGAAGGTCGTTGCCAATGCTGCATTCAGCGAACAGATGTTCACCCCTGAGGCCGTCCGAAACACATACATCGACATCAAGCATCTGCTGCCAGACAGTCTGCAAGACTGGTCGCTGCGCATCGAGACAGGTGGCTGGGACATCCGTGACCTCGTGGCCAACTACCGCAGGGAGCAGTCCGACCCCACCCGTACCTGGGGCAGAATCGACTATCAGGGCAAGCCCTGGGTGGCCAATGCCTCACGCCCCTACGCCATCAACAAAGGTCTGCAAAACCGCCATCTCTGTGTCTGGGCCAGTCATGGCATCTACTATAACATCTCCAAGGATGAATGGCAGTGGCAGCGCCCGCCCCTCTTCGGTACCAGCGAGGATCTCTTTACACAGACCATCGTCACGCCCTACCTGATTCCGATGCTGGAGAAGGCTGGTGCCGTGGTGTTCACGCCCCGTGAGCGCGACTGGCAGAAGCACGAGGTCATCGTCGATAACGACAGCATTGCCACAGGCTATACAGAACAGTCCTCCTCTTGGCAGGATGCACCCCAGCCCGGCTTTGCCCTGCATCAAGGCAACTATGTGGATCACGAGAATCCTTTCGAGGCAGGTACCGTCCGTATGACAGCCACCACCAAGCAGGCCCAACATCAGAGTCTCATCACCTACCAGCCTACCATCCCGGAGGCAGGGCGCTATGCCGTCTATGTCAGTTATCAGACCGTTGATGGCAGCATCGACGATGCCCATTATACCGTCTGGCATCAGGGCGTGGCTACCGAGTTCCACGTCAACCAACAGATGGGAGGCTCTACATGGGTCTATTTAGGTACCTTCGACTTCGACGAGGGCAGTAGTGAACAGAACTGCGTGACACTCTCCAACCTCAGTGCCTCAAAAGGTATCGTGACGGCTGATGCCGTACGCTTCGGAGGCGGCATGGGCAACATCGAGCGTGGCGGAAAACTCAGTGGGATGCCCCGTTGCCTGGAAGGTTCCCGCTATTTCGCCCAGTGGGCAGGTATGCCATACGAGGTCTATAGTACGAAAGAGGGCCAAGACGACTATGGCGACGACATCAATGCCCGTTCCTGGATGACCAACCTGCTCTCCGGCGGTTCATGCTATCTGCCGGATACCACAGGTCGTAAGGTACCCATCGAACTGTCACTGGCAGTTCATAGCGATGCCGGCTACACCAAAGACGGTAAGAGCAATACTGGTACACTCAGCATCTGCATGACCACCTTCCGCGACTCCACCCTCAACGCAGGACTCACCCGACTGGCCTCGCGCGACTTTGCCGACGAACTTCTGTCCAGTCTGCCTCGCGACATCTATAAGAAATACGGACAGTGGCACACCCGCGAACTCTACGACCGCAACTACTCCGAGTGCCGAGTACCCGAGGTGCCGAGTGCCATCCTTGAGACATTGTCGCACCAGAACTTTGCCGATATGCGTATGGCACAGGACCCCAACTTCCGTTTCGACCTGGCACGCTCCATTTATAAAGTCATGCTCCGCTATACGGCCCGCATGCACGGTGTTCCATACGTTGTACAACCCCTCATGCCGGAGAACGTCAGCGTCACACTCACCACTCAGGGCGAGGCACTCATCAACTGGTTTGCGATGGAGGATCCATTAGAGCCATCAGCCACCCCCACCTCATATATACTATACACAGCCAAGGACAATGGCGGCTTCGACAACGGTCAGTGGCTCAACTCACCTGTCACATCGGCCACCGTCAAGTTGGAACCCGGTGTACTGTATTCCTTCCGCGTGGCAGCAGTCAACGACGGCGGCGAGAGTTTCCCCAGCGAGGTCGTATCGGCTCTCTACAATCCAACGGCCAAGAAAAAAGTACTGATTGTCAACGGGTTCCATCGTCTCGCTTCACCTGAGGTAGAGGACGGGTTGGTGAGCCAAGGGTTCCATCTGGAGGATGACCTCGGCGTGAGTTATGGACTGACAGCCGGTTGGCGAGGACTCCAAAAAAACTTCGACCGTACCAAGGCGGGCAAGGAAGGCCCCGGCGGGTTAGGCTTCACCAACGACTCGTTGGCAGGTCATTTCTTCGGTGGCAATGACTTCAACTATATCCGCACGCATGCCAAGGCCATAGCCGCCGCCAACCGCTACAGCATTGCCAGTTGTTCGTCGGGAGCCCTCGAAAACGGCCCTGTACCCGTAACCGACTATGCCCTCATCGACCTCATACTCGGACTGGAACGCAATGACGGTTACTCACTGGGCCAATACAAGACCTTCACACCAGGACTGCAAAACCGTCTGCGCACCTATACCTCGCAGGGAGGTGCGCTACTGGTCAGCGGCAGTTACGTAGGACGTGACATGCTCCTGCAACAGGATCGCCAGTTCTTGTATCAGGTGCTGAAATGCCAGTACGGCGGCACCAATGCCGACTCACTACAGAGTGACACCATTCAGGGATTAGGTCTCACCTTCACCTTCCACCGCCAACCTACCCATCTGCACTACGCAGCGCAGCATCCAGACAACTTGCTCCCCGTTGAGCCCGCCTTTGCTGCCATGAAATACGGCGACAACCAGTCGGCCTGCGTGGCGTACAGTAGCGTTGACTACCGTGTGCTCACCATGGGTTTCCCCTTTGAGTGCATCTGCGAGGAACAGCGGCGCGAGGCCATCATGCGAGGCATCTTAAATTTCCTATTACAATAGATTATTCACTAAAACCTATACAGACATGAAGATTCAAGCAAACTCATCAGGAACCAGAAGTATCGAAGTCAAGGAGCAGCATCTGCACACCATCGAGAAGTACCAACTCTTCCGCGACCTCATCGACTCCAACGGCTATGTCGACGAGCAAGTGCTCGACAAGTTGAAACTCAATGTCCGTGCCCTGCTCGAATCGCAGGCAGGACTCGACAAGGATCTCCTTGACCTCTGTCTCGACGTCATCTATCATCCAAACATGAAGGCATTCGGTCTGCAACAACTCGTGCTCCAGTACATCAATTGGAAGGACCAGGTCAACGAGAACCTCGGTATGACGACACGTGCGTTCCAAGGAACGCCATTTAATTGAGAATGGAGAATTGAGAATTGGGAATTGAGAATTACAGGCTGACGGATTTTCTGCCAACGACAAAGAAGGAGTTGGAACTGCGGGGATGGGATGAAGTAGACGTCATCCTGTTCTCAGGTGACGCATACATCGACCATCCTTCGTTTGGCGCTGCCGTCATCGGAAGAACCCTCGAAGCAGCGGGCTACCGCGTGGCCATCGTGCCACAACCTGACTGGCACGGCGACTTCCGCGACTTCAAGAAACTCGGACGGCCCCGTCTTTTCTTCGGCATCGCCCCCGGGTGCATGGACTCGATGGTGAACAAGTACACTGCCAACCGCCGCCTTCGCTCCGAGGATGCGTATAGTCCAGACGGGCGTCACGACATGCGTCCGGAATACCCTACTATCGTCTATACCAAGATCCTGAAGCAACTCTTTCCCGATGTGCCCGTCATCCTTGGCGGCATCGAGGCATCCATGCGCCGTCTCACCCACTACGACTACTGGCAGGACAGCCTCCGCAAGTGTATTCTCTGTGACTCGGGGGCCGACATGATCACCTACGGCATGGGCGAGAAGACCACCCTCGAACTGGCCAGAAGACTGAATGAGGGCGAGCGCCTCCGCGATATCCGCGACATTCCGCAGACTGTCTATCTCTCCCGTAAGGAGGATATCCCCGACGGCATCCGCGAAGATGACATCGTGCTCCATAGCCACGAGGAATGTGTGCGCAACAAGCGTGCCCAGGCTGAGAACTTCCGCTACATCGAGGAACAGTCGAACATGATACACGCCAGTCGTCTGCTACAAGGTGTCGACGGGCGCTTTGTCGTCGTCAATCCCCCCTACCCGCCGATGACCACCGAAGAACTCGATGCCTCGTTTGACCTGCCTTACACCCGACTGCCGCATCCCAAATACAAAGGCAAGCGCATACCCGCTTTCGAGATGATCAAGTTTTCGGTCAATATCCACCGTGGATGCTTCGGCGGCTGCGCCTTTTGCACCATCTCCGCCCATCAGGGCAAGTTCATCACCTGCCGCTCCAAGGAGAGTATATTAAAAGAGGTGAAGCAGGTGATGCAGATGCCCGACTTCAAGGGCTACCTCAGCGACCTCGGCGGTCCCTCGGCCAACATGTATGGTATGGGAGGAAGGAACAAAAACGCTTGTGAGAAATGCAAGCGGCCCAGTTGCATCCATCCGCAGATCTGCCCGAACCTCGATACCAACCACAGTAAGTTGCTCGACATCTACCATGCCGTCGATGCCCTGCCCGGCATCAAGAAGAGTTTCATCGGCAGCGGCGTGCGCTACGACCTATTATTATATAAAGGTAAGGACGAGGCCGCAAACCGCGCCGCCCAGCAGTACACCCGTGAACTCATCTGCCGTCATGTGTCAGGACGCCTGAAGGTGGCTCCTGAGCACACCAGCGACCGCGTGCTGAGACTCATGCGCAAGCCTTCGTTTTCGCAGTTCTATGAGTTCAAGCGTATCTTCGACCGCATCAACCGCGAGGAGCACCTCAACCAGCAACTCATCCCCTACTTCATCTCATCACATCCAGGCTGTCAGGAGGCTGACATGGCGGAACTTGCCGTGCTCACCAAGGAACTCGACGCCTCGTTCGACCTGCCCTACACCCGTCAGCCACATCCGAAATACAAAGGCAAGCGCATCCCCGCCTACGACATGATCAAGCACTCGGTCAATATCCACCGAGGTTGTTTCGGCGGCTGTGCCTTCTGCACCATCTCCGCCCATCAGGGGAAGTTCGTGGCGTGCCGCTCTAAGGAGAGCATATTAAAAGAGGTGCGCCAGGTGTGCCAGATGGAAGACTTCCGCG
>JAFZNI010000162.1 GCA_017551005.1 Prevotella sp. | reverse complement strand
TCAGCAGGACGAGCAATGAGATAAGGATTCTTTTCATCTTCGTATCGTTTTGTTTTCTGTTTTGTTGCCGCAAAGGTAGTAACATTTTTTGGAATGAGCAAGTTTGGGGCGGATTATTTTGCTTTGGCCGTAGTATATATAATAAGGTGTGGCGGCGAAGTATACGCCCCGGGCCTCGGCGATGACGAGAAGCATCTGGCGTAAGCACACGGGGGCAGGAACGCTCGTGAACTTCATCGCCGGGAAGAAAGAACTCAGAACTTTACTGCTCCGCAGAGGAAAACTTTTTCCTGTGCAGAGAAAAAAGTATTGTTCCGCAGTCCCGTAAAAGGCAATAAAAAGCAGAAAATCAGCCGAAAGCACCAGGGCTTTCGGCTGATTTGTTTACCGTTGATCTGCGGTCGAAGGTACTTCCGTTCTTGCGTCCCTTCGGTAGCAAGCGGCAAGCCGAGCGCGAGAAAACTCAAATAAAATTTGGTTTTCTTCTCACTTATCAGTACCTTTGCAGCAGAATTCTAACAAAGTTGATATGAAACGTATATTATTTACCGCTTTTCTGATGTCTCTCTTCGTGTTGCAGGCAAACGCTTACAAAAAGCAGGAGATAACAATCAAGGTTAACAACAAGGAAAGGAGCATGGTGGTGTTCACCCCCAACAAGTTGCCGGAGAAATCACCCCTCTTCATCGTCACCCACGGCATGAACCAAGACCCGAAGTACCAGTATGACTCCGACAAGATGTACGAGATGATAGACACCGCCAAGTTCGTCATCACCTACCTGAAAAGCGATGGCAACACATGGGACACGGGCGGCACGAAAGACCAGAACTTCGTCATCAAGACCATCGACGAGATGGCCGAACGTTTCGACATCGACAGGGACCGCGTGTATTGGTCGGGCTTCTCGATGGGCTCGATGCTCATCCACCACTGCATCGGTGCCATGCAGGACAAGATAGCGGCCTTTGCACCCACGAGTGGCATACAGTTCTCAGAAGAGCCCTGGAACAAATGCAAGAAGCCCGTCAACCTGTTGGAGTGTATCGCCTACGCCGACGACGTGTTCGGCTACGAGAAGTATGGCATCCACGACTACATAGAGAAATACGCCAAGCACGACAAGCATACCTTCTATACCAAGACCACGGGCTACAAGGCCAAGAGCGGCAACTGGCAGGACGGCGACCTGGAAAAATGGACCGGAGGCCCCAACGGCGGCGAGGTGTGGCTCTACTCCTTCAACAACGGCGGTCACTGGCCCTCCGACCAGAACCGATTCCTCATCTGGAACTTCTGCAAGCGTTTCTCACTGAACCAGCCTACGGCGCGCATCACCGTGCCTGCCGGAGAGACCACGCACCTCTGCATGGCACCGAAGGGAGAGGCTGTGTTTCCTGATTTCACGGTTGAGACCTCCGCAAAAGCCCAGAAGGGTGAGGTGGTGAAGGTGGACTTCTATGATGGCAAGACACTTATCGGCTCGAAGACCGACGCTCCCTATCAGGTGACAGTGGAAGCCCCCGCATCCGGCAAACACAACCTGCGCATAGAGGTCGCTGACGACAATGGTAAGACGGCGGAGGCCTACTGTCTCGTCAACAACTTGGCTCCCACGACGACCTACACCCTCTCATCACGCTTCAAGGTAGAGGGTGCTGTGCCTCAGGACTGGTATGCCTGCAGTGGCTCGACGAAGCGTGCCGGTGGCGGCCTCGCCTATACCAGCGGGCCTCGTACCCTGCGCTTCACTAACTCCACACGTGCCTTCCAGTATGGTTTGCTGGTTCAAAACACCACGGGCAAGGAAAAGGCCGCCTGGGCAAGATTTGGCGACGAGGCAGGCCGTTCCCGTTTGACGCTGCACGCAGGACATTATGTCATCAAGTACAAAGTGTGCAACTGGGATCGGGCGGAGTTCACGCCGGTTACGGTCTCCATAGAGAGTCCTGACGGACAGGAAGTGGCCTCGCAGACTTATACGCCCACTGTGAACATCGGTGGTAAGACAAGCAACAAGTTTACGGGTGTGGAACAGCAGGTATTCGAGTTCGATATCACCGAAACGGGCGACTATGTGATTGCCTTTTATGCCGACGCTTCATCTAAAGCCGACTTCGTACTGGGACAGGTCAGCATCCAGGCCAAGGAGTTCTTCACCACAGGCATCCACGATATTTCTGGGCGTAAGACAACGACCTCTTCGTATGTTTACGACCTTGGCGGTCGACGTATAGAAAAGGGGAATCTAAAGCGTGGCATCTATATCATTGATGGCCGGAAGGTAGTCGTCCGATGACACTACTGGATGTTGGGTATATACTTCATTGCTGTCCTCGGTGACGCTACATACGGGCTTTCTGCTTCTCACCGGCACCTGAGCCACGGTACTTAGAATGCGCCTCGTTGAACTTCCAGGTGAGGTTGAAAATGAAGGTGCGACGCGTAGGATTAAACACAGTCAACTCGCGTGGACCATATAGAATAGCCTTGGTCTCGTCGCTACTAAATACGTCGTTGCAACGCAGGTCGAGGGTAAGTGAACCCATACGGCGCAGGTCGATGTCGCGCTGAATACCCAGATCGACACGTCCCTGAGACTTCAGCATACGGAAGTTGCCAACATCGCCCTTGGGACTGAAACGAGCACCAGCATTGATGCGCCAACCCTTTGGCAGTTCGATGGTGTTATCCCAACCCGTTTGCAGGTAAGGACGATCGAGTGTGATGGTTGTACCAGTGGCTGTAGGCGCCTTGTAATTCTGGAAGAGCAGATAAACAAACCATGTGGGGTGCCAAGTCCATTGACCATTGAACATTGACCATTGAACAGTAGGACTGGCGTATGGATTGAAACTCAACTGGTTATAATGATCCTTCGTGTTGATGGGACGTACCAGGCAGATCAGCGGATCGTCGGCACCAGGATATGGCTCTGACGACATCGTCGTTGCATCCTTCACAAGGCTGTAATCAATGTTGATACCCATCCACTTGTAGGCTGCATTCAATACGACACTATTAGTGTACATCGGCTTCAGGTAAGGGTTACCACTCTGATAAGCATAACGATTCAAGTAGATCGTAGAACTCGTAAGATTTCCGTATGCAGGACGCTCGATGTCGCAACGATACGAGAGTGATGTTTGAACCTTACCTATTGGAGCAGAGATGGTTGCTGTTGGGAACCAGTCACCATAGTCACGACACACCTCGTCATCACGCTTGCCAAAGTTATAATAGTCGTTCTTCAGGTGCTCGTAGCGCAAGCCTGCCTGAACGAACACCTTTCCGAACAGACGGCCATATTCCACGAATCCGGCTGCACTCTTCTCGTTGATCTCTGTGTCGGTGGTGGTCACGGGCACGGCTTCGGTTGACTCAAAAGAGTAGGCATCTATACGATGGTTGTACGAGTACTCGCCGCCAACAGAGAGGTTACCCTTCAGCAACGGATAACTGAAGATAAGTTTTGAAGCCCAGAAGTTGTTGGCATTCTTGGTGTTGCTCTCGATGTTACGTACAGCATTGTTTCCAGTTTTCGCACCATCAGCCCAGGCCAGTTCACGGGTGTGTCCTGGAGTCTCTGTATCATCAAACAGTCCGTCGATGTTCAGGTCGATACCCAGATTGCCCACCTTACCATTATAATAAGCATTGAAGATGTGCTTTCTGAAGTGGTTGTCCTGCCATACCTCGCTCTCAGAACGTTCTGTGAAGATGCCGTTCTGGTATTCGTCGGTATTAAACTGACTGGTCAATTCGTCGCTGGGGTGATAGTCGTACTTGTAGAATGCACCCAGACTGTGATTCTCGTCTATCATATAGTTAATCTGCAACTGGGGCATCAGACCCTTCCATTTGCGCTTTGTCTCCTGCTTGGAATAACCATTGACGACGTCATTTCCAACCTGATAATACATATCGTTTTCCTGTAGCGACTTCCAGTGACCGTAGTGACCTGCCCAGAATGTTGCTGTGAGGTCGAGTCCACCTGTACGATAGTTGAGGTCAAAGAGGTTGTTTACCGACCAACCATACTGATACATGCCCTGGGCTTTTTCCTGGAAACTGATACCCTCGCCCTGCGCCTTCTTCAACGTGATGCGAACGACGGCTTTGGTCGATGCGGCATAGCGTGCACCAGGATTCTGAACCACATCCACATGCAGTATTTGGTCGGAGTTGATACGTCCCAACTCGCTGACATCCTGCAGTTTGTGGCCATTGATGTAGATCTCGGCCTCGCCACGCCCCAGCACCTTGATGCCACCTTCGCTCTCAGCCTCGAGCGATGGGATCTTTGAGAGTGCGTCACTCAATGTTCCAGCCTTCTCCAGAATAGTTCCAGCCACAGTGGTACGCATGGCATCGCCCTTCACATGAGTCTTTGGCAGTTGACCTTTCACCACGACCTCCTTCAGCAACTGGGTGTCTTCCTTCATCTGGATGGTCAGGTCCTGTCCGGCCTTTATATATAAGGTTTGATAACCCACGCTGGTTACCTTGAAGAGACCATCGTTGACATCCGTCACAATCTTAAACACGCCCTGCTCGTCAGTCATTCCACCCTGTACGAAGGCAGAATCTGGCAGCGACAGCAATACTACATTTACAAAGGGCATCGGCTCGCCCTTCTCATCGATGACTCGTCCGCCCCAGTCTTGTGTCTTTGCTTGGGCTGACATTGTTATCATCATCAAAGCCATTAAAGCCGTCATCCTAAAAACAATCTTTTTCATTTTTTTCTATTTTTATTTACGATTCTTTGACCTTTTGACGCTATATCACTCAAAAAAGTTGCAACGTGTCGATAATAAGGCTCACGCCTACATATATCCTGGATGCAAAGTTATGACGTATCCTCTTATCCTCCAAATAACTGGGATATTCTGCATAGTTTAGTGATAAACGGGCATAAATTTGGGACGAAATGGCCGAAAAGTGACGAGCGGCGTAAAAAACTATGCATGATGCATTATGAATTATTTAGTACCTTTGACTTTGACGAAAGTACTCTCGTTCGAGAAAACTCAAAATTCTTTTGGTTTTCTGCTCACTTATTCGTACCTTTGTCGGCTGTATGAAGCAAGGACGAACAGAAACCATCAGCATCCGCTCCGTTAGTTGCGCCTTCATGGTGCTGGCGATAGCCATCTTCAAGCCCTTCGGACTCGAAGTGTGGCAATGGCAGGCTTATGTTCATTTGCTGGCGATATTTGTATTAGGTTTGTTCAGTTGTTTCCTGACGGAGATCATTCTGCGATACATTGTCCGCATGCCCCGTTCCTACGATCGTGGCGTCAATTATATCATCAGCCGTAATCTCCGCTTCCAGTGTATCAACACGCCGCTGGTGTCGTTGCTCATCTGCCTCTACCGCCACTTCGCGATGAGTGAGTTGGTTGAGGGCAATAAACTGTCTTTGAGCAATTATCTGGAGACGCTGGTGATTATCGCCTTCCTCTCCTTCGCCATTGGACTCTACTGGCGATTCAAGTTCCGTAGCCGTTATCTGGCAGCAGAACTCGAGGAAACCAGACTGCTGAATGAACAACTGAAGAAATTGCAGGATTCTGGTCAGGATTCACAAATCATAGAGGAGGGTACCAATCAGGATTCACAGATAACACTCGAAGGAACCACCAATGAACATGTGACCCTCGAAATATCAAACCTATTATATATAGAAGCAGTTGGGAATTACGTTAAGGTGACGCAACTGCACGATGGCGAGGTGAAGACAAATATGCTCCGGGCCACGATGAAACAGATGGAAGACGCGCTACAGGCTTATTCCATGATAGTCCGTTGCCATCGTGCCTTTATGGTTAATCTTGGTCAGGTGGAACAAATATCCTCTAATTCTCGCGCCATGCAACTTGTAATGCGTCACAGCCACGATGCCATTCCTGTCTCGCGCAGCAATGTCAATAAACTGAAGGAACTATTGGGGTAGGCTCCAAATTTACTCTCATTTACTTTAATATCAATCTTAATACACGAATGGGACGGCCCTCACCCATATATTGTGACTCATCGAAACATTCTTCGCCTGTAGGTACAAAGCCGCATTTCTCCATCACGCGGCCAGAAGCAGGATTATCGACGAAATGACCACTGCATAGAGATTGGATGTCTGTTGTCGTGCGGATATGGTCAAGCATCAGTCGCAATGCCTCCGTGCAGATGCCCTGATTCCAATAAGGCTTTGCCACCCAATAGCCAACAATAGGCTCTCCCTCACGGATAGGCAACTTGCAATCGCACGATGCACCATATCCCATAGCACCTACCACCTCAATAGTCTCTTTCAAAACGATAGCCCAAGTAGTGGTGTCTTTGTTGAACACATTACGAATTACCTCAAGGCTCTCCTCCACCGACTTATGTGGAGGCCATCCGGCACGAGGCCCTACATCAGGGTCGCTTGCGTATTTAAACAGCGTCTCAGCATCACTATCCAACCAAGGACGTAATATAAATCTTTCTGTTTCCATATTTCTTCTTTTGTTTTATCTTTTTGACGCTGCGAAATTACGAATAGTTGCTGATA
>JAFZNI010000161.1 GCA_017551005.1 Prevotella sp. | reverse complement strand
TACTAACTCTATATTCCTCTCAAATTCAGAAAACTGTCATCTGTCATAACTGTCATTGGAAATAATATAAAAGGAATCCTTTGGTGGTTTCGAAAAAATTTTGTATCTTTGCAACGTGAACAACGAGATATTACAGCAACTTAATGAAAATCAGCGTGATGCGGTAACGTATTGCGACGGGGCCTCGTTGGTGATTGCGGGTGCAGGATCGGGTAAGACGAGGGTGCTGACGTATAAGATTGCGTGGCTGTTGGAGCGTGGAAAGGAACCAGGAAATGATCCGATACGCCCTTGGAATATCCTGGCACTGACGTTTACCAACAAAGCGGCACGCGAAATGAAGGAAAGAATAGGCCGTTTGGTGGGTGAAGAGCAAGCCAGATACCTCCAGATGGGCACGTTTCATAGTGTTTTTGCACGCATTTTGAGGACAGAGGCAGAGCATATCGGCTTTAATTCGAACTTCACCATCTATGACCAGACGGATGCCCGTTCGTTGGTAAAGACGATCATCAAGGAGATGGGCCTCGACGACAAGGTGTATAAACCCTCATCCGTAGCCGACCGTATCTCGATGGCTAAGAACCACTTACTGCTTCCGCAGGCCTATGCGCAGAGTGCTTGGGCCCGTGATGATGTCCAGCAAAAACGGCCTCAGGTGGCTAATATATATATAAGGTACGCGGAAAGATGCCATCAGGCAAATGCGATGGATTTCGATGATTTGCTCGTCCAGACGTGGCTTTTGTTCCAGAATCACGAGGAAATCCGCCAAAAATACGTGGAAAAGTTCCATTTTGTACTCGTAGATGAGTATCAGGACACGAATTTTGCACAGCAGGCCATCATCTGGCAGTTGACAAAGGAGCGCCAGAAGGTGTGTGTGGTGGGCGACGATGCGCAGAGCATTTACTCATTCCGTGGGGCGAACATCGACAATATCCTGAATTTCCAGAGTCAGTACGATGATGCACGACTCTTCAAACTGGAGCAGAACTATCGGAGCACGCAACTCATCGTGCAGGCAGCGAACTCGCTGATCAGGCGCAATGAAAGACAGATTCCGAAGAATGTGTTCTCGAAGAACGAGCACGGAGAACGCCTGCAACTGAAGCCAGCCTATTCAGACAAGGAGGAGGCGATGATCGTGACGCAAGACATCAAGAAGATTCGGAGGCAGGACAACTGCAACTGGAGCGACTTTGCCATCCTGTATCGCACCAACTCACAGAGTCGTAGTTTCGAGGAACAAATGCGTAAGGACGGCATTCCGTATCGTATCTACGGTGGTCTGAGTTTCTATCAGCGCAAGGAGATCAAGGACGTGATAGCCTATTTCCGTCTGATAGCCAATCCCAACGACGAAGAGGCATTCAAGCGCATCATCAACTATCCCGCACGAGGCATCGGCGATACAACGGTAGGGAAAATCATCCAGACGGCGCAGATGTACGGCGTGAGTCTGTGGCAGGTCATCAAGGAACCAGTGCTCTTTCCGATGGATGTCAGCAAGGGTACGATGACGAAGATACAGGCTTTCCGAGAACTGATAGAAGGTTGGATAGGGCGCGTAAACAGCGAGGATGCCTACACCCTTGGCCACGATATCATCATGAACTCCGGCATCAGCAAGGACATCTACAGCGGACGCGACCCGGAGGATATCTCACGACAGGAGAACCTCGAGGAATTCCTGAGTGGCATGCAAGACTTTGTGGAGAGTCGTAAGGAGGAAGATATGGGCGACCAGATCTATCTGCCTGATTTCCTGCAAGAAGTGGCGCTACTGACCGATCTCGACAGCGATGATGGTGACTCGAACGACAAGGTGGCGCTGATGACGATACACTCTGCCAAGGGGTTGGAGTTCCCAACGGTTTTCGTGGTGGGGCTCGAAGAGAACATTTTCCCAAGTCCGATGTGTACCAACTCGATGCGTGAACTCGAAGAAGAGCGCCGATTGCTTTACGTGGCTATCACCAGAGCCGAGAAACACTGCATCCTGACCTGTGCGCAGAATCGTTTCCGCTATGGACGGATGGAGTATGACACGCCATCGAGATTTATCAAGGACATTGATCCGGCACTATTGGATGTGCATTCGGAATCGGGTGGGGGAAGTTCATCTTATGGTGGTTCCTCTTTCAGAGGATCCTTCGGAGGCAGTTATGGCGGCAGTCATCGTCATTTCGAGAGTGAAGGGCCTGAGTGGATGCAGAATCCGAGACCTGTAGCCACGCAGTTCAAGGCCGACCCCAAACCAAGATCCGTTGCACCAAGACAGCCGGAAAGGCCTGTGGATCCCTTTGGTGAGGGATTCAAGCGACTCTACCAGCAGCAGACGGGCAGACCTCTGACAACGTCACGCCCCAGCATACCAACAAGTGGCAACTTCCGTTCCGTGAATCGTGCCGTGCCTCCACGACAGATGGCGACAGATGCCAGTACAGGCGATCTGCATGAGGGTGCTACCATTGAGCATCAGCGCTTTGGCATTGGCACCGTGATCAAGATTGAGGGGACAGGTGAAAACACGAAGGCCACCGTTGAGTTCCGCAATGTAGGCACGAAACAACTGCTGTTGAAGTTTGCGAAGTTCAAGATTGTCGGATAGAAATTAAAATCCAGAGACTCGATTCGGAATCTCTGGATTTTGTTTTTATAGTGCCCAATCATCGGGTCGCTCTATTTCTCTCTTGCCAGTCTTGGGCAGATGTCTTTTCTTTCGTAACCATGCGGCCTTGCGCGCCTCATAGTCCTCATGATGTTTCTCTAAATACCCGTCGGCCATCAATCCTTGAATTTACCGTAGATGACTTGTATCTGAATCGGTTGGTCGGCAGTACCCTTGACCAGTCTGGTACTCGTAAGCCCCAGTTTGTTTTCCGTGGAAATCGGGGTCTCAGTGGTCTGCGTACCATAATATACAGAGGTTGAAGAAGACTTGATGCTGTTGACCTCCACAGGTACAAGCAGTGCCTTGTTCCAGTTAGGATGCTTGGCCACCCAGTTGGGGTCGCTCTTCACGCCGTCCTCCTTTGCCTTGTGCATCCGTGTAAGGAGATTGGAGATGTTGCTGAAAGTGTAGGCGTTTTTATCCAGTGTCACCTGATAGGCGTACAGGTTATTGAAGAGTTTCCTGCTCTTGAAGAACGAATCCAGGCTGTCTTTCTCTATCAGCATCAGTTTGTCAGGTACGCTGAAAGCCAATGCAGATGCCTGCGACTGGTTGTTTTGGCGTTGGAAGACGATCTTGGCTGAAAGCAGAGAGTCCGTGGGGTGACTCGTGTTGATCTCATCGACGGGGAAGGTCACTTCCGTGAAGATACCTGCGGGTGTCTTCAGATAGGTGCAACTATTGTCTGCCACCAAACGGTCGATGGCTTCTTTGTCGTTTGTCACCTTCGTGGTCTGTACCACTTCTTCCGTAGATGACATCATGATATAGTCTCTATCATCTTCGTCGTCATCATCATCTTCGTTTATGACTCTATAGAAAACGAACATGTCCATCTCCATGATCCTTGCCATCACACCTGTGCCATCGATCGTTTCGAAATGTAAGCCCGGAAAGACGTGATGGATGAAGTTGTACGAGTTCTTATAGTACTCGGGATGTTCGTAGTATTTCCGCAAGATATAGGTGCCCAGGTTATTGTATGTCACACCGTCCTTGTCCGTATAAGGCTTGTTGAATTTGAGGAACAGCATGTCATAATAACTGTTGTCGTTCGTCGTGGAGGTGTTACGGTGCAGGTTTGTCTCAATAAGGTTTCTGATGCTGTCGTTATCTGTCAGGTCTCTCATGGAGAACATCTTGTCGTATTGCAAGCCACCTTGACGGAGATAGCCCCTTCCCTTCGGATCGAAGTTCGTGTAGTGCATCAGTTCATTGTTGATGGGCCTGTCCAATTCTGATATCCTCAGTTTCATGGATGTCAGTGTGTCACCATAACTGCTGCTGACATCGAGGATGATCCTGATGAAGCATGAGTCGGCTATAATATTGCCATTTTCATCTCTGCTTGTAATCTCCTCACGTTTCGGAAATGTGCTCACCATATCCTCCATCATATTAAACTGGGTGGTGAACTCGCTTTTCACGTAGGTATTCGTTTCGGGATCCTTCACTCTTCCGAAATAGCCTCGACGCTCACGGGTAAAGACGGAATCGACGGCTATGGATCGTGTCAGGACATCAAAACCATGAGTGGTGACGGTCAGTCTGTCATTCTCGCTTGTCAGAGAGGTTCCGATGTTTGCTGTATCTTCATCGCAAGAGATAAACGCCATTGCGCAAAGTGCAATCGCTGTTATGGATTTGAATTTCATTGTAGTGTTTCTGTTTCTTTTTAATCTTCTTCTTCGTCAGGCGTGGCATCGGGGGCGATTTGGTTGTAGAAGTCCTCGATGGCATCCGCAAAGTTATCGTTTTTGAATTTCAAGACAGGTGTTTCTTTTTTGGTGGCATAGTCCAACAGGTCTTCGTTCATGGCCGGGTCTGCCTGGATGATACCATCGCTATAATCGATGGCCAGTTTGCCAAGTTCATCAAAGTCGAAATTGTCATTGTAGGGCTCCAACAGGTCGGCAGTGGCCTCGCGGAACTCTACGCAACGCTTGAAATTGTCGGCCATACCTTTCGTCAGACTCTTGGCATAGAGCGAGGTGACAACTTTCGTATTGGTGAAGGAGGGCTCATCGTGATAGGCGGTCTTAATATAGAGGGGCACTACGGCACTCATCCATCCCTGACAGTGTATGATGTCAGGCACCCAGCGCAGTTTCTTGACGGTCTCCAAGACGCCACGCGCAAAGAAAACGGCTCTCTCACCATTGTCAGGATAGTCTTCTCCCTGAGAGTCTTTCTCCATCAGTCGCTTGTTGAAATAATCGTCGTTGTCGATGAAATAGACCTGTATCTTTGCCGACTGTATCGAGGCCACCTTGATGATCAGTGGGTGGTCCGTGTCATCAATGATAAGGTTCATTCCCGAAAGACGCTGTACTTCGTGGAGTTGCCCCCGGCGCTCATTGATGTTTCCCCATTCCGGCATGAAGATACGGATTTCGTAACCCTTCTCCTGAATGGCCTGCGGGATGTCTCTTCCCATGAGCGACATGAGGGTGTCTGGTACGTAAGGAGCGATTTCCTGATTGATAAAAAGAATCTTTTTCTTTGCCATCTTTACTGATTTTACTTTGCAAAGATACGAAAAAAACGGGGATTTCCGAGCCTTTTGGTCTTGTTTTTTGCAAAAAGTGACACATTTCGCTCGTTTTTTTATCTTTTTATCAATTTTTTCGGGCTATTTTGAACTTGATTGCCCCGTTGGCGATGCGCTGGACTTTTGTCCGTGACAGGTACTTTGGACAGTCTTTTTTTGTCAACGAAACGTAATTTGGGGTGTAAAATCAATTTTTTTTGCAAAATTACCTAAAAAAAAGTACGATGTATCGAATTTTTTTCTATATTTGCAGAAAATTTAGTAATCAACCCTCTCTTTATTTTTATGGGTAAGTATAATATCACGGAAAAAAAGGAAAAAGAGGCCGCCTATCGTAGTTTGGTGAGTCCTCGACTGATGGACGAGATGCAAGAGAAAATTATGAACATCATCGTCATGCAGAAGAAGTATCGTGACAAGGATTATTCAGCCAAGCGACTGGCTGAGGATCTCGGTACGAACACGCGTTACATCTCTGCTGTGGTGAATGTGCGTTTTCACATGAACTACACCTCGTTTGTCAACAAGTATCGTATTGACGAGGCTATGTCTATCCTTGTAGACAAGCGCTATCAGGATCTCCGGATGGAGGAGGTGAGCGATATGGTTGGTTTTGCGAACCGCCAGTCGTTCTATGCGTCGTTCTACAAGATTATGGGTATCACGCCCCGTGAATACCGTTTAAAGCATCTTCTTCAACATCCCTCCTTGAAAAAGGAAAAGGCAGGCAAGCGTAAAAAGGATTAAGGAGGAAGGCTTTGTGGATTTCAATTATCAGAGCGAGCGGTTTGCTGATTTGCAACTGCTTCGCTATCGATTGAACGGATTTGAGAAATTGTCGCTTCGGCAGAAGATATTAGTCTATTATCTCGCCCAAGCGACTCTTTTTGGCAGGGACATCACCTTCGACCAATACGGTAAATACAATCTTCGCATCCGCAAGATGCTGGAAGTGGTCTATACCGACCTCTCCGTCGATCATAGCACGGATGAGTTCAAGGCGTTGGAGGTCTATCTGAAGCGCGTCTGGTTCTCGAATGGCATCTACCATCACTATGGTTGTGAGAAGTTCGAGCCGGGATTCGGAAGCGATTATCTGTTGCGTGTGCTTCGTCAGGTAGATGTGCGTCGCCTGCCATTGAGGGAGGGTGAAACGTTGGAACAATTCTGCGATGAGTTGTTCCCTGTCATCTTTGATGAGCGTATCTGTCCCAAGCGTGTCAACAAGGCCGATGGTGAGGATCTTGTGACAACATCAGCCTGTCATTTCTATGAGGGTGTCACCCAAGAGGAAGCAGAAGCATTCTATTCCAGGATGAAGCAGGAGAATGCTGGGAATGAGGCCCCGCAGTCGTATGGCCTGAACACCACTTTAGTCAAGGAGAATGGCGTTGTAAAAGAGCAAGTCTGGTCGTCAGAAGGTCTGTATGCCAATGCCATCCGACACATCGTCTATTGGTTGGAGAAAGCATTGGATGTAGCCGAGAATGACCGTCAGAAACATATTATATCTCTGCTTATAAAGTATTATCAGTCAGGCGATTTGGATGTATTCAATGAATATTGCATTGAATGGGTGGGTGAGCATGATGCTGCCATCGATTTCATCAACGGATTCATTGAGGTCTATGGTGATCCGTTGGGGTTGAAAGGGTCGTGGGAAGGACTCGTGGAGTATATCGACGAGGAAGCCACCAAGCGTACCCAGACCATCAGCAAGAACGCACAGTGGTTTGAGGATCATTCACCAGTCGATGCCCGTTTCCGTAAACCTGTAGTCAAGGGTGTATCAGCCAATGTCATCTGTGCTGCGATGCTCGGCGGTGAGGAATATCCCTCGACGGCCATCGGCATCAACCTGCCCAATGCCGACTGGATCAGGGCGCAATACGGCAGCAAGAGTATCACCATCAGCAACATCACCGATGCCTACAACAAGGCGGCTCACGGCAACGGTTTCAAAGAAGAGTTTGTCATCGACAAGGACACGCTGAGTTTGATAGAGAAATACGGCGATGTGTGTGATGACTTGCATACAGACCTCCACGAATGTCTCGGACACGGTAGCGGACAGTTGTTGCCCGGCGTGGATCCTGATGCGTTGAAAGCCTACGGCAATACGATAGAGGAGGCGAGGGCCGACCTCTTCGGTCTCTATTACATCGCCGATGAGAAATTGGTTGAACTCGGTCTCATACCTGATATGGAGGCCTATAAGTCGCAGTACTATACCTATATGATGAACGGCCTGATGACACAACTCATCCGAATCACACCAAGTCATCAGATAGAGGAAGCCCACATGCGCAACCGTGCCCTCATTGCCCATTGGTGCTACGAGAACGGTAATGCCATCCACTTGGTCAGACGGGAGGGTAAGACTTACGTGGAGATTACCGACTATGCGGCCTTGCGCACTCTCATTGCCCGTTTGCTGGCAGAGGTGCAGCGCATCAAGAGCGAAGGCGACTATGAGGCAGCACGGGCATTGGTGGAGCGTTATGCCGTGAAGGTTGACCCCGAACTGCATCGTGAAGTGTTAGAGCGCTACAAACATCTGAACCTCGCTCCCTACAAGGGCTTCATCAATCCGCAGTTGCTGCCTGTTTACGATAAGACTGGTGACATCTGCGATATCCAGGTTTATTACGGTGAGAGTTATGCCCACCAGATGTTGCGTTATAGTCAGGAATACGGAACGTTGATTTAGGTTATTGAAGATTGAACATTGAACATTGAAGATAATAGGGATGAAGATAGAGGATCAAGTGAAGGAGATTAAGCAGTCGTTCCGCCAGATGATGGACGGAGTGGTAGCCAAGTCGATGCGTGACAAAGGCGTTGACTACAAACTCAACTGGGGGGCTACACTTCCTCGCCTAAAGGAGATGGCTGATGAAATTGTCAATGATCGCTACGACCTCGCCATCGCCTTGTTCAAGGAGAATGTCCGCGAGTGCAAGATTCTGGCCACGATGATCATGCCGCCTAAGGAGGTGCTCCCAGAGGTCATCGATATCTGGATGGAGCAGATTACCACACAGGAGATTGCTGAGCAGGCTGCCTTCAACCTGTTCCAATACTTGC
>JAFZNI010000160.1 GCA_017551005.1 Prevotella sp. | reverse complement strand
CTTAGGAATAAAGGTTAAAGTGTAAACTGAAACAGGAATAAAGTCATAAGACCGACAACCTGCTCAGGAATAAAAATAAGTAAAGGATAAAACAACTTAATTTTAACAAACAAAACTGTCAACCAAAATCAGTACACTACAATCGAAATATTATCATTTTATTAAAGAGTTAATTTTCCGAGATTGAAATATTAACAGATTATTAAGGAGTTAATTTTTTGAAACGGAAATATTAACAGATTATTAAATAGTTAATTTCATAAAGCCGAAATATTATCAAATTATTAAAAAGTTAATTTTTCAGAATCGTAATATTAACAAATTATTAAAATGTTAACTTTTTGATGAGAAAATATTAAGTCCCGAATCCAGGGCATATTTATCCAACCTATCGACAGTAAAGATAAAAGAACGGGATATTTTACGTCAGTCCTTTCATGCTGAGTGAGATGCGGTTGCGACGACGATCAACCTCGATAACTCTGACGCGGATGTGCTGATGGAGTTTCACCACGTCGGTGGGATGGGCGATGCGACGATTGGCCATCTGAGAGATATGCACGAGACCATCCTGATGAACGCCGATATCCACGAAGGCTCCGAAGTTGGTGATGTTGGTGACGATACCAGGCAGTTCCATTCCCTCGACGAGATCATCGACGGTGTTTACACGCGAATCAAACTCAAACTCCTCTATCTGTTGGCGTGGGTCGCGACCAGGCTTTTCCAGTTCCTTCATGATATCCGTGAGGGTGGGGATGCCTACCTCTGCTGTCACGTATCGTTTGATGTCGATGGCCTCACGTTTCTCCTTATTATTAATAAGGTCTGCAACGGTGCAGTTCTGATCCTTCGCCATCTGTTCGACGATGGCATAACTCTCAGGATGGACGGCAGAATTGTCGAGCGGATTCTTGGCCCCAGGGATGCGGAGGAAACCAGCACACTGTTGGAAGGCGGAAGGTCCGAGGCGAGGCACCTTCTTTAGTTGGGTGCGTGAGGTGAAGGCCCCATTCTCCTTACGATAATCGATGATGTTCTTGGCGAGGGTAGGGCCAAGACCGCTGACATACATCAGCAGATGTTGCGAGGCGGTATTGAGGTTGACACCCACATTGTTGACGCAACTCTCGACGGTCTGATCCAGCGAGTGCTTGAGTTTCGTCTGATCCACGTCGTGCTGGTACTGTCCTACGCCAATGCTCTTGGGGTCGATCTTGACGAGTTCTGCGAGGGGATCCATGAGACGACGACCTATGGAGACGGCACCACGTACAGTGACATCCTCATCAGGGAACTCGTCGCGGGCAATCTTCGAGGCGGAATAGACGGAGGCACCATCTTCGGAAACTGTGAAGACTTGAGGCGGCGATTGCAAATCACCGCCAACAGATTTCTTGGGGGAGGAGGATACATCATAGCGGCCTGCGAGGACGTCACGGATGAAGTCGTTGGTTTCGCGAGAGGCTGTGCCATTGCCAATGGAAATGGCCTCAATCTGATATTTCTTCAGCATCTTCTGGACAGCCATTGCTGCTTCCATGCGTTTATTGACAGGCGGGTGGGGGAAGATGGCCTCATGATGGAGCAGATTGCCCTGTGCGTCGAGGCACACTACCTTACAACCCGTACGGAAACCAGGATCGACACCCATCACCCGTTTCTGTCCGAGGGGCGCGCCCAGCAACAGTTGACGGAGGTTCTCTGCAAACACGCGGATAGCCTCATCGTCGGCCTTCTCCTTGCTGAGGGCAGCAAACTCCGTCTCAATGGAAGGCTTGAGCAGACGTTTGTAACCGTCCTCTACTGCCTCAGCCACTAACTTCCCACACGGAGATTGCAAATCCCCGTGAACACCTTTATAATTAAAGACGTAATGGTGCTGGAGGCGTTCGATACACTCCTCGTCATCTGGCGAGATGCTGATGCGGAGGATACCCTCGCTCTCGCCCCGTCGCATAGCAAGCAGACGGTGGGAAGAACAGCGTTTCAGAGGCTCCGACCAGTCGAAGTAGTCGCTGTATTTGGCTGCTTCGTCGCTATCTGCCTTGGCTTTGACAACCTTCGAAGTAATGATGGCCTGACGACGGAAAGCACCTCGGAGTTGTTGACGACTCCGCTCATCCTCACTGACGATTTCAGCGATGATGTCCTGAGCACCCTTGATAGCATCAGCGGGGGTGGTGATCACATCGCCGCGTACAAACCGCTCTGCAGCACGTTCGGGGTATCTTTCGCGCTGGAGCAGGAGGATCTTGGCGAGGGGTTCCAGTCCTTGCTCACGGGCCACCTGCGCCCTCGTCCTGCGCTTGGGCTTATAGGGCAGGTAGATATCCTCCAGTTCAGTGGCATCCCAGCAGTCGTCAATGCGCTTTTGCAACTCAGGTGTCATCTTCTCAAGGTCTGTGATGGTCTTGATGATGGTCTCCTTACGTTTCTGAATCTCCTTCACTCGCTCGTATTGGTCACTGATGGCTGCTATCTTCACTTCGTCGAGACCTCCCGTGCGTTCCTTCCTATAACGGGAGATAAAGGGAATGGTACAACCCTCGTCGAGCAGGGCCAGTGTATTCTCTACGGCACGCTCCTGAATACTGAGGTGCTGCGCTATGAGATGGGCAAATACGTTCTTTTCCATACTAAAATGAATATTTTCTGTGCAAAAATACAAATAATCCGTGAGAATTGTGTACTTTTGCACCTTGAAACTGAAAAATAAATGAGAAATAAGATAATATGGATTGTCGTGTTGCTCCTTTCGTACATCCATCCCGTCATGGGTGAGGAGAGTGCGAACGAACGACAGGCAAAGCGAATCTTCAATCAGGCCTACCAGCAGGTGTTTGGCGAACAGGGGGCAACCCTGCGCTATGACGTGAACATCACTGGCATCTACAAGACCTGGGGGAATATCTGGTACAAAGGCAAGAAGAGTAAGTTCGTGGATGCGAAGATGAACTCGTGGAACGACGGTAAGACCGTCTATACCATCAAGAAAAAGAAGAAAGAGGTGGAGATCCATGATGCCAAGAACAATAAGTCGGACAAGTATTCGAGCAAGTTCAAGTTCGTGCCAGAGAACTTCGACTACAGCATTGCCAACCATGAGGAAGGTCTGATGCTGATCCTGAAAGCCAAGAAGGGTGTCAAGGGCGGCATCAGGGAGATCCATGCGCTGGTGAAACGGCAGACCTACGAGCCTATCAGCGTGCGCATCAAGATTTCGATTATCTGGACCACCATCAAGATATCCAATTTCAAGTCAGGTGGCATCACGGATGAGATGTTGCGTTTCCCTGCAGAAAAGTATAAGGAATATAAGTTTGTGGACAAACGATGATATCGGTAGAAGGATTGAAAGTGGAGTTCGGCGTGAAGCCGCTGTTCGCTGATGCGGGTTTCGTCATCAACGACAGAGACCGTATTGCCCTTGTGGGCAAGAACGGTGCAGGCAAGTCGACGTTGCTGAAGATCCTTTGTGGGCAGCAGAAGCCCACGGCTGGTAGCGTGAGCGTGCCTGCCGACTGTCGTATCGGTTACCTGCCACAGGTGATGATCCTGCAGGATGATACCACTGTGAGGCAGGAGGCCCAGAAAGCCTTTGCTGACATCACACGGATGAAGGAACGTCTCGACCAGATGAACCAGGAACTCGCTGAGCGGACGGACTATGAGAGTGAGGGCTATCTGGCGTTGATTGAGAAATACACCACGGAACATGACCGTTATCTGATGTTGGGGGCTGAGAATTATGAGGCGGAGATAGAACGGACGCTGATGGGTCTTGGATTCCTAAGAACGGACTTTGAACGGCCTACCTCTGAGTTCTCAGGCGGTTGGCGCATGCGTATCGAACTGGCCAAGATCCTGTTGCAGAAGCCTGACGTGCTGTTGCTCGACGAGCCTACCAACCACCTCGACATCGAGAGTATCCAGTGGCTGGAGCAGTTCCTGGCGCAGAGTTCGAGTGCTGTGGTGCTTGTGAGTCACGACAGGGCCTTCATCAATAATGTGTCGAACCGTACGCTGGAGATCTCCTGCGGACAGATAATAGACTATAAGGTGAAGTACAACGAGTACGTCGTGCTTCGCAAGGAACGTCGTGAGCAGCAGTTGAGGGCTTACGAGAATCAGCAGAAGGAAGTGGCTGATATGAAGGACTTTATCGAACGGTTCCGTTACAAGGCTACGAAGGCTGTTCAGGTGCAGCAGAAGATCAAGCAACTGGAGAAAATTGTCCCCATCGAAATCGACGAGGTGGATAATTCTGCTATGCATCTGAAGTTTCCGCCTTGTCTACGTAGTGGCG
>JAFZNI010000016.1 GCA_017551005.1 Prevotella sp. | reverse complement strand
TTCGACAAGGACGGAAACATGCACGACTGGTGGAAAGAAGCGGATGGAAAGAATTTTACAGAACGTACAGACAAATATGCTGATTTCTTCTCGAAGATTGAAGTGTTGCCCGAATTGTTCGCCAACGGTCGTCTGACGCTTGGTGAGAACCTGGCCGATCACGGTGGTCTGCAGGTGGCTTGGGCTGCCTATAAGAATGCCACAAAGCGTGCGCCTCTTGAGAAAAAAGACGGTCTGACGGCTGATCAGCGCTTCTTCCATGCCTATGCTGGTGTATGGGCAAACAATATCACTGATGAGGAGATTCGAAATCGTACAAAGAGTGACCCCCACTCACTGGGTCGTTGGCGTGTCAATGGTGCTCTTCCGCACATCGATGCATGGTATGATGCCTTTGGTGTGAAAGAAGGAGATAAAATGTTTATTCCGAAGGCAGAAAGACTCCAATTGTGGTAATTTTTGACGATTTTATAGGTTTTTTTCATAAAAATGCCGTCGTAAATGTAAATTTACGGCGGTTTTTTGTTTAGTTTACAAATTTTTTATTATCTTTGCGCCAAACTTAAGTTAAAAGACCAGTTTTATGAACGATATTACACTTAATCCGGAAAGAACCAGCAGGGGATCGCAAGAACTTCAGCGAGAAGAACTGGTGATGGACAGACCGGTTGTGGAACAGCAACAGCAGGCTGTGCAATTCCAGACGGCAAATGGGAGGCAGTGTCCTTATTGTGGCACAATCAATGAGCCTGATGCCATGTTCTGTGCTTCTTGTGGACAGCCCCTTGGTAAGATGAGTTGTCCGAACTGCGGAGCAGAGATAGATCCTGATGCCGATTTCTGCGAGGTCTGTCATCATTACATCCGTACGGACGTCTGTTCTTTCTGTGGTGCCCATTTGTCAGGCCAGGAGGCCTTCTGTCCAGAATGCGGTAGCCCAAGGGGCGGCATTGTCTGTCCAGTCTGTCATACCCTTAATGACTTTGCTTTCTGCAAACAGTGTGGGACTGCCTTGACAGAAGATGCCCGGCAGTTGCTTGCTGAGTTGCAGATGACGCCAGAATACAAGGAAATGCAGGCTTTGGCCAAGGAGTTGGAGGAATTGGACATGTCCCTCCCCATTTCTTCGGAAAAGGATTTGGTGCGTGAGCAATTGAATCGCCAACTGCGTGAGCGTGTGCTGACACTGCTGGCTCAGGATAAAGGCTCAACGACACCCGTAGTGGAAAAGCCTTCTAAGCGTGTCAGCAAGGAAGAGTTGGATGCCAAGAAGAAGGTGAGGGCTGATCGTCTGACGGAGTTGTTGGAGAAAATGGCCCAGGCTCCTCAGCCCCAACCTGCTAAGGTACGTAACTACGCGATGGCCTGTAAACCCCAGGGGGTCCGTCTGGCATGGGAGTGCAACTTCAAGCATGCCCTGCATTCCAGTCCTTGTGGCTGTGCCAAGCCGCAGATGGGAGGCAAGTGGATTATCCTTGGCAAGAATTCAAGACAAGAAATTAAAGACGATATATAATGAGTACACTGAGACCTACAACTATATCTGACGCGAATCAGAATATGGATGGCACAATGCGTACCATGCCCAATTCCGTATCAGCCGGCAATATGATGCCGGCGGGGGATATGACGATGCGTCCTTCTGAACCGATGGCAAGCAACAATACTGCGTTGAACGACAGTAGTGACTGCTTTGTCCTGAAAGGTGAGAAGTACCACAATCAGAAATGCCTGAGTGACAACACAGGTGAAGCACAGGTATTCCTTGTCGACAAAGACGGAAGCGACTATGTGCTGAAAGTCTATTATCCGAATTTCGACGTCAACAAGAAGATGTTACAGGCCATCCATAACCTGGATTTCGAGATGATCGTCAGTCTTATCGACTATGGTAAGACATACGTGGAAGGCAAGCACCGCTATTACGAACTGATGGAATACCTCAGGGGCGGTTCTCTGGCTAACTATCACCTCAACGGCAATATGGACAAGTTCCGCAGGATTGCCTTACAGGGTGCTGCCGCACTGGCCTACTGTCATGGTAATAATATCCTTCACAAGGATGTCAAGCCCAGCAATTTCTTCTTCCGCGACAGGGAGCATAATGAACTGGTGTTAGGCGACTTCGGTATCTCCAGTCTGTTGGAGCAGGACGGAAAGTCGCACCGTACGACACAAGCCCGTACGCCGATCTATGCAGCGCCGGAGATGTATGCGGACGTGATTGACGGTGTGGTGGAAATCACGCCTGCTGCTGATTTCTATTCACTGGGTATCACGCTGATGGCACTCTGGTTAGACGGTAATCCCATGAGCAGCAATGAGCGTGTGATGATGCGCCAGAAGAACGAAGGAAGACTGCCGCACCTGAATGAACTGCCTGATCGTGTCCGTATGATTGTGCAGGGTCTCACTTCGGTGAATCCTTTGAATCGCTGGGGATTTAATGAAGTGGAGAAATGGTTTGAAGGAGAAAGTCCGAAGGTGGACATCTCGTCGCCTTTCCTGAAATACAAGACGTTTATCGTAGATCCAGATCGTAATCTGGTGGCAGACAATATACACGAACTGGTTCCTCTGCTCATTGAGAATGAAAAGTTGGCTATCGGCTATCTCTACAACGGACGTATAGGCAACTGGCTGGAATCGTGCGGTAATACAAAACTGAGTACCATTGTAAGGGATATCGTAGTGAACAGGTATCCCGTTGACCAGCATGCCGGACTGATGGTTGCCGTCTATACGATGGAGCCCACTTACGCCTATAAGGACGTGAAGGGGAGTTATTGTGACGATGTGCACAGCGTGGCGATGTCAATGCTGAGTTATCCAAAGGAATATGGCATGCTGCTGACGAACCCCAATGATACACTCTTCCTCTATTTAGAGTCGCATACGAAATGCAATGTGAAGAGGCTGCGCTCTTATTTCGAGAAGAAAGAGGGCTTTGATGCGCGGGTGGCAGTGATGCGAGTGGTCTATGAGATAGACCCCGACATTCCCCTGATGGCGCGTTATCCGTCGTCGACACTCAAAGAGATCGTAAAGGCGTTTGGTAAGGAATCCATTACCGACGATGATTGGCACAGTCTGACTGACGGACGCCTGCTGTCCTGGATGTATAGTCATGAGGACAAGATGGCCTGTGAGAGTCTTCGCATCCTGACGCAAGGTCAGCCGTATTCGAAGTCGTTGGCATATAAGGTGCTTTACAATTTGGATCGTGAGGCGGCCTATGATTTACGGTTTGCCCATACGCCACTTGGTGTTGGCGACCTGTTGAAGGATCGTCTGAAAGAGGCGCAGGGACTGAGTGACGAGGAGGTGGCTAAGGAGTTCGAAGACTTCCTGGAACCGGAAGGGAGATTCTGTTATTTCGCCCAGTTACATGGCTGGAATGAGATACTCAACGAGGCTAACCGCTGCTTTGACTTTAAGAGCGACGAGAACAAAGAACGTCTGGGTGCCTACGACGCAAGGACGGCGCTCTATCGTTTCTGCCGCATATTGGGGTCTATGCCAGTCTATCAGTTGTCTGACGGTACAGAACTGTCTGACGGTAGGAACATTGATTCCCGCTATTATGGCATGATTCGTCAGGAAATCCGTAATGGATCGTTCATACAGTGGATGGCGGCATTCTATCACGAAGACCCGAATGCCGACTTCACAGAAGAGTATTCCTATGAACATACGTTGGAGGACTGGTTGAATGATATAGGCAAGATAGACAAGACGCAGACCTATTACAAGCGTTTTGTGGATGCCCGTCAGGAGACATCCGACAGGGTGAAGAATGTGAAGAGCAACTGGACACGTGCCAAGGGCAAAGAGAATATTTGGCGCTGGGTGTTCTATGCTTTGTCGGGTGCATGGATCGTGCTGGTGCTGATCTTCGGCGTGAACCATGAGTATCTGATGGCACATCCGATGCTCACCATCGGTCTGCCGTTGGGAGGCATGACTGCCATCATCGTGGCCACGAGAGCCTATTTCAGAGGCTACGGTTTCTTCTTCTCATTGCTATGGGGACTGTTGGGACTGGCTTCATCGTTTATACCTATTATTATATTAAAGTATATCGTACAGTCGCATCCATCCTTGTTCAGCCTGGCCATCGTGGCCATCTCGCTGGTCTATATCCTTGTCTGTCATCTGACGGATTTCCGTGGCGACCAGAAGGCTGACAGTAAACTGATCTCAGAAGTGCTTGACAACGATATCAAGTCATCGTTGCTTGAACCGCTCTATTATACTTTCAAGACGAAGTCCTATCGTTTTAAGGGCTCCAAGTTCGGGCTTCTTGACGATGTTACCGACCAGGTGCGCTCCATCAGCGGTGAGAGTGTGCTCCACTATGTGTTGTGGAGTATTCTGGCTCTCATCTTTGTGGTGATGTTCGTCGTGTATAGTCCGAGCCTGATGAATGTGAAGAACCCCAATAGTGAGGAATTGGTGGAAGAAGCCAATCCCACTCAGATTATACAACAGATAGATAACAACGAAGACTAAATGATTTGCGAACATTGCCATAAAGAGAACAGAAGCATAGCGAAATTCTGCAAGTGGTGCGGACAGCCACTGGTCAGTCAGAATCTGCTCGACAGGCTCATTGGTCTTGACGACGTGAAACAGCAGTTAAAGACCATTGTCGACACCTATACTTTCCTGCGTTCCAGAAAAGACATTGCCCAAGCCCGTGTATCGGTAAATGCAATCATTATTGGTGAAACAGGTACAGGTAAGACTGCACTTGCAGAAATACTCCGTGACTATTTCTACCAGAATAAGATTATTGCAAGGCCGAAGTTGACGATGGTTGATGCTGTCGATTATCAGCGGTTTGTAGACAAATGGGATGATAATATCAAGAAGGCAAAGGACGGTATTCTGTTCTTTGACAATGTACAGAAACTGCTACCAGATAAGTATTCCAATCAGGTGAATCCCCTCGACAAACTGTTTGTCGAGATGGATAAGTGGGAGGACAATCCAATAGTGATAATGTCCGGTCTTCCCAAGGGATTGGATGATTTCTTAGAGAACAACCCTGCGGTAACCAACCGTTTTAAGTATACGTTCCGCCTGCCGTCGCCAGGTTATCCGGAATTGACGGATATCTGTAAGATGAGTTTGAAGATCCGTTATGGCATTACTGACTTCACCCCAGAGGCCGACGATCAGTTGAAACGGTTCTTCAAATATCAGGTGAAGATCAAGGACGAGACTTTCGGCTACGCCCATCTGGCTACAAAAACGGCTGAGGATATCTTCACACAGTTTATCACTCGTGGTGCACAGGCTACGGTGGTGGAGAAATCTGACATCAAGGGCTATGTACCGGAGGAGCGTACAATAGAGGACATCCTGAAGGATCTCGACAACTTCATCGGTATGAGTGAAGTGAAGAGCGCCGTCCGTGAGATTGCCTATGCCGTGCAGAATGCCGTTCAGCGTCAGGAGCGTGGATTGGGTGAGCAGGAGAAGATGTCGATGCATATCATCCTGACGGGTAATCCTGGTACTGGTAAGACCACTATCGCCCGTAAGTTGGGTGAGATCCTGGCGTCTATCGGCTATTTGGATAGTGGCCATGTGGTGGAGGTTGACCGCGCCAAGATGGTCAGTCCCTATCAGGGTGAGACACCGAAGGTGGTAGACCGTCTTTGCGACAAGGCTATGGGCGGAATCCTCTTTGTGGATGAGGCATATACGCTGGCACCTGTCAGTCAGGCAGGTGATCGTGACAACCAAGGTGCTCAGGCATTGGAGAAACTGATGAAGCGTATGGAGGATGACCGTGGTAAGTTCGTGGTCATCGCAGCCGGTTACCGTACGGAGATGGAGAACCTCTTCCGTATCAATCCGGGTTTCCGCAGTCGTTTCAACTATTTCCTCAACATCGAGGACTACTCGCCTGATGAGTTGTATCAGATCATGCTCGTCTTTGCAAAGGCGAAGAAATATATCTTCTCCCCACAGGCTGAGGCTCTGACGAAGAAGATGATTCAGGAGAAGTACGACTCGCGTGGCAAGGACTTTGCCAATGGACGTACGATGCGCAGTCTCTTCGACCAAATCTGTAAGAAACAGGCACAGCGCTTACAGGGTGCCAACATCTCGTCGATGAGTAACGAGCAGTTGATGACCATTGAAGATCAGGATGTACCGTACGAGGCTCCGAAGGCGGTTGACTATAAGGAGTGTCTCAAAGCACTTGATGGTCTTGTCGGTCTGGGTGGTGTCAAGAAGGAGATCTCCAACCTTGCTGCCTTCCTCAACTTGCAGATCAAACGTGGAGAGAACAATACCTTCCAAGGCAAGCACTATGTCTTTACGGGTAATCCCGGTACAGGTAAGACCACTGTGGCGCGTATTATGACGGATGTCTTCAAGACATTAGGTATTGTCTCCCGTGGACAACTGGTGGAGGCTGACCGTGCCAAACTGGTGGCAGGCTATTCCGGACAGACGGCTATCAAGACCAATCAGTTGGTAGATGAGGCTATCGGTGGCGTGCTGTTTATCGATGAGGCCTATACCTTGAAGTCGAATGACAGTGATGCCTTTGGTGCCGAAGCCATCGATACCCTGTTGAAGCGTTTGGAAGACGACCGTGGCAAGTTCATTTGTATTGTGGCTGGTTACACGGATCAGATGCACGACTTTATCGACACGAACCCGGGATTGAAGAGCCGATTCACACAGACGATACATTTCGACGACTATACGCCAGATGAACTGACGCAGATATTCCTTAATCTCGCTGCGGGCAAGAAATTCACCGTCGACGAGAATACGAAGGCAGCCATCCACCGTCAGTTCGAGCAACTCTACCTGCGTCGCGACAAGAACTTCGGCAATGCCCGTGAGGCACGCCGTATCTTCAACGAGGCTGTGGAGAAACAGAGTCAGCGTCTTGTCACATTGATGAACGATCCGAACTTCAAGGAGGAGGATATGTATCGTCTGACGACGGCTGACCTGCCGATGGCTCAGAATGAGACTGCCCGTCCGCTTGATGAGGTTCTCAATGAACTGGACGAGTTTGTCGGCATGCGTTCTGTCAAGAACTCCATCCGCCGTCTGGCTGTACAGAGCATGTTCATGAAACAACGTGCTGCTGCTGGTGCAGGTAATGTTCAGCAAATGTCGATGAACTTCATCCTGACAGGTAATCCTGGTACAGGTAAGACCTCCATTGCCCGTAAGATGGGTGAGGTGCTCCAGGCTATGGATATCCTGCCGACATCACGTGTCATCGAGTCCAGTCGTGCAACCCTCGTCGGAAAGTACATGGGTGAGACACCGAAGATCGTCAACAATATGTGTGATAAGGCAATGGGCGGTATCCTTTTCATCGACGAGGCCTATACGTTGAGTGATGGTGGCGACATGTATGGCAAGGAAGCCATCGACACCCTGATGAAGCGTATGGAGGACGACCGTGGTAAGTTCGTGGTTATCGCTGCAGGTTACAAGGATAAGATGGAGGAGTTCATGCAGATCAATCCTGGTCTTGCCAGTCGTTTCACTCATAAGTTGCAGATCGACGACTATAATGAAGACGAGTTGCTGGCCATCTTCAAGGGTATGGCCCAGAAGGATCAGTACACGTTGTCGCAGGAGGCAGAGTTCAAGTTGCTGGATAAGATATATCGTATGGTTGTGAGCAAGAATGAGAACTGGGGTAATGCCCGTGAGATGCGCAACCTGCTTGACGCAACCATCCAGAAACTCTCTGAGCGTGTGTCTCAGTTGCCGCCTGATCAGGTGACGAAGGAGACCTATCAGTTAATATTACCAGAAGATATTGATTAAGAGATATGATTATTTGTCCTACATGTAAAGAAGAGATTGACAACGATTCCCATTTCTGTGACCAGTGTGGGCAGGCTTTGTTGTATTGTAACCAGTGTGGGCACGTTGGTATAGGCCGTCGCTGTACGCGCTGCGGAGGACTGATGATGTCTCCGAGTGAACAGCAGCCATCCAAGGCTCATCCGGGTATGTCGGAGAGTCTACAAGCCAATGTGTCCGTCACAGCATCTGTCGTGGGAGGAGTGGCTGCTCCGCTGGTGCAGCAGCGTCCGTCTGCCTCTGGTGTCCCTGTGCTGACGCTGGCCAACGACAGCCTGAATATCCGTATCGTGGGTATCAATGGTGCTGTCATCGGTCGCCGTAAGGGACCTTACACCCAGTTCTTCGAGCAGCATGCCTATGTGTCTGGTGTTCATGCGCAGTTGAAGTACAAGGCAGGCAGCGGCTGGATGATTACCGACAAGCACTCTTCGAATGGCACGAAGGTGAATCAGCGTCCGTTGCAGCCGGATGTAGACATGGCACTTAACAATGGTGATATTCTGACTATCGCAAATATTAATTTGCAGGTGATGGTCAGATAGAAGTGAAAAGTGAAAAGTGGAAAGCGAAAAAGTTGAACTTGAAATAACAGCAGCCAGTAGAATCGGCTGTGTGAGACATGATAATGAGGATATGATCCTCGTGGGATATCAGTTCATCCGAAACGACGAATACCGCACACAACTTGAACTGGGAGATAAAGACCGCTTTATGATGGCAGTTGCCGACGGTATGGGAGGTCATCTGAGCGGTGAGGTGGCAAGTAGTGACGTACTTCACAATTTGCAGTTTTTTTTCAGTGACCTTCCCGTAGGACTGAATGCCAGTTCTTTTAATGAGATGATTGTGGAGTGGCTTGAATCCATCAATATGATTCTCGACTCAAAGGGAAAGGCTGATGTACAATATAAGGGAATGGGAACCACTCTTGTGGCCCTGGCCTATTATGACGGGGTGTTCTATTCCATGAACTGCGGCGACAGTCGTCTTTACCGTATCAGAAATGAAGAGTTAGTGCAGTTGACTACCGACCACTCGCTAAGTAGTCTGATGGGCAACGAGAAACATTCCAGTATCATCACCAACTGCATTGGTGGCGGATGCACAAGTTCCTATATAGATTTGGTACAGATAGAGGATATTCAGGATGGCGATGCTTTCCTGCTTTGCAGTGATGGACTGACCGATATGATGAGTGACCATCGCTTAAACATACTGCTGACGGAAGGTGCTGATGCCAATGATCTCTGCAATGCCGCCATCGTACGGGGAGGTTTTGATAATGTGTCAGTCTGCCTGATAAAAGTGAAAAAGTGAATAGCGAAAAAGTGATATGCCATTAAGATTACCAGATAGGCTTCCAGCCATAGACCTGCTGAAACAAGAGAATATTTTCGTGATGGATGATACCCGTGCCCATTCGCAGGATATCCGTCCATTGCGCATAGCCATTCTCAATCTGATGCCGTTGAAAATAACGACGGAGACAGACCTGATTCGTCTGCTCTCGAATACACCCTTACAGTTGGATGTCAGTTTCATGAAGTTGAAGAGTCATACGCCGAAGAATACACCTATCGAGCATATGATGATGTTCTATCGTGACTTTGCCGAGATGCGGCAGGAGAAATATGACGGCATGATTATTACGGGCGCTCCCGTGGAACAATTGGAGTTTGAGGATGTCAGTTATTGGGACGAGATCACTGATATCTTCGCGTGGGCGCGTACGCACGTTACGAGTACCTTATATATTTGTTGGGCTGCTCAGGCAGGTCTCTATTATCATTATGGCGTGCCAAAGTATCCGTTGCCGATGAAGATGTTTGGTATCTTCCCTCAAAGGCCCTTGGATCCTCGTCTTCCTATTTTCCGTGGTTTCGACGATGAGTTTATGATGCCACACAGTAGGCATACCGAGGTAAGACGCGAGGATATCATAGGGAACCCAAACTTGACATTGATTGCCGAGTCTGATGAGTGTGGCGTCAGCATTGTGATGGCACGTGGTGGGCGTGAGTTTTTTATTACGGGACATCTGGAGTATTCGCCGAACACACTTGATAATGAGTATAAGCGTGACAGGGATATCCGTGATGATGTGGCTCTGCCGAAGAACTACTATCGCAACGATGATCCTGAACAGGGACCGATGGTGACCTGGCGTTCCCATGCCAATCTGTTCTACACCAATTGGGTGAACTATTACGTCTATCAGGAGACACCTTATAATATAGATGACATTAAGTAATTGAGAGCATTAGAACTACTTGCCCCGGCAAAGAATCTGGAATGCGGCATTGCGGCTATCGACCACGGTGCCGATGCTGTTTATATTGGAGCCTCACGCTTCGGAGCCAGAGTCGCTGCAGGCAATAGTGTCGATGATATCCGACGACTCTGTGACTATGCCCATCCTTTTGGAGTGAAGGTCTATGTCACGGTCAATACCATTCTCTACGATGATGAATTGGAGAAAACCCGCCAACTTCTACTGGAATTGCAGCAGGCAGGCGTCGATGCCATCCTTGTGCAGGATATGGCGATATTGGAGATGTCATTCCCCGTATTACATGCCAGTACGCAGACAGACAATCGCACCCCGGAGAAAGTACGCTGGCTTCGTGACTTGGGCTTTTCCCGTGTTGTCCTTGCAAGGGAACTCTCTGTGGAAGAGATTGCAAATATCCATCACGAGGTGCCTGATGTCGAACTAGAGGTCTTTGTGCATGGAGCGCTGTGTGTCAGTTACTCTGGTATCTGCTATGCCTCCCAATATTGTTTTGGTCGCAGTGCCAACCGTGGAGAGTGTGCTCAGTTCTGTCGGATGAAATTCTCATTGGTCGATGCAGAGGGTAGGGAAGTGGAACATGACCGTCATCTGCTCTCTCTGAAAGATATGAATCAAAGCGACCATTTAGAGGAACTCATCGAGGCTGGTGCTACATCGTTCAAGATCGAGGGCCGTTTGAAGGACGTGTCGTATGTCAAGAATGTTACTGCTGCTTATAGCCAGCGACTCAACCAGATTATTCGTCGTCATCCTGACCAATATTGTCGCAGTTCAAGGGGCGTGTGCCGATATACGTTCACCCCAGATCTCAATAGGACTTTCAATCGTGGCTATACCACCTATTTCCTGCATGGTCGTCAGCCTGACATCGCCTCTTTCGACACCCCGAAGGCCATTGGCGCCTTTGTTGGTACTGTAAAGGAAATTCGGTATGACAGTTTCAATGTGGCAGGCACTGCCAGTTTTGCCAATGGTGACGGACTCTGTTTCTTTACTGAGGAACGTCAATTGGTAGGCTTCCGTGCTAATAGGGTAGTGGGCAACCGTATCTATCCTTACCGGATGCCTCAGGAGTTGCGACCTGGTGTGTGCCTCTATCGTAACAGTGACCAGGAGTTCGACCGTTTGTTGTCGCGTCCGAGTGCCGAACGTAAGATTCCTATCCGTCTCTCTCTCCGTGCCGTGGATGATGGCTTTGAGTTGAATGGCATTCATTTCTGTGCTGAGCATCAGACAGCCCAGAAGCCTCAACGGGAAAACCTCATCCGCCAACTAACAAAACTTGGAGATACTATATACACTTGTGAGGAGGTCGATATCCCAGATGATTTCAACTACTTTATCCCCAACAGTGTCCTTTCCGACATGCGTCGCCAGTTGGTAGCAGAATTAATGACAGAAAAAGGAGTCCGTCAGGAACTCCCTTCCTTTCGTGAGGAAGGGCAAGGGGTGAAGAAGAACTCTGTCCAATCCTCTTTCTCCTACCTCGATAACATCTCCAACCGTCTCTCCCAGCACTTCTACGGATCTACGGAACTGACAGCCTACGAATTGAAAGGTGGCTCGGGTCCTATCATGCAGTGTCGACACTGCATCCGCTATGCGTTGGGCTATTGTGTCAAACGTGGTGGCAAGCGTCCTACATGGCATGAACCCCTCTCTTTGGTATTAGGCGATGGTCGTCGCTTCCGTCTTGAATTTGATTGTCAACATTGTCAGATGAATGTCTATGCGTCGTAGTTACCTTTTCACCTTTTTACTATTCCTGACAAGTTGTTACAACCAAGGTCCTCTGACCCCTGACGCCTGGGACCTGACAGAACAGCAACTCGACTCGATATCCTTCTATACCACCCATCATTATACCCAGGGTTATAATTTCGTAGTCAGCAAGGACTCTCTCCCCGTGTTAGAACAGCAGCAAGAGATGATGTCTGTACCAGAGATTCTGAATGCGGAGTTTCAGGCTGGCGATGTCACTATGCCGATGCTGTCGATGGTGGATACCATTATCCTTCGTAAGCATAATCGTCTGGTGGTTGCTGACATCAAGACTGTGCCTGCTGACTCCATCGACTCTGTGTGGGTAAAGGTGGCTCGCGATCAACTTACCTTCGGTTGGGTGCATGAGACCGACTTGTTGGCTGGTGTCTCGCCCGACGATCCCATCAGCCAGTTCATCGATTTCTTCTCTGACTCCCATCTGCTCATCTTCCTTGGTTTCTGTGTATTGGTAGGAGGAGCCTATGGCCTGCGCCGACTGATGCGCAAGGGAGCCAAAATCGTTCACTTCAACGATATTCCCTCGTTTTATCCCACATTACTCTGTCTGTTGGTGGCCTCTTCGGCAGTGCTTTACAGTAGCATTCAACTCTTCGCTCCCGAGTCGTGGCGACATTTTTACTACCATCCCTCGCTCAATCCGTTCGTCCTGCCTTGGCATCTCGGTCTCTTCATCACTTCCGTTTGGGCCATCGTTATTGTGGCCATTGCCACCCTCGACGATGTACACCATCATCTGCCGTTGGGCGAAACGGTACTTTATCTTGGAGGTCTGGCGGCTGTCTGTGCTGTCGATTATGTCATTTTCAGTGTTACCACCTTGTATTATATAGGTTATCCGTTACTGATAGCCTACTTTGTATTCGCTTTGTACCGTCTTTCCCTGCAAAAATCCATATAAATGAGGATTGCACGGTTCGGGAAAAAGCCGTACCTTTGCACCCGAAATAGAGTCTCCGGCTGCAAGTCGGTTAATTGAATGAAGATGAAAAAGAATATACTATTGTTTTGCGCTATGGGCTGCCAGTTGATGGCTGTCGGCTCTACGTTTGTAAATCCCAGTGACGAGGCGATTTCTGACACTAGCCGTGTGGTCGACCTAGACGAAGTGACAATTGTGGCTCAGCCTAAGGAACAGGTGCGCCTGCGCCTCCAGCCCCTGAGTAGCAGTGTGTTTGGCAGTGAACAGATGCAGCAGTTGAATGTTCACGACCTGAGTCAACTCTCTCAGTATGTACCTTCATTTGTAATGCCTGCCTATGGCTCGCGCCTCACCTCGTCGATGTATGTGCGTGGCATTGGTTCGCGTATCAACAACCCCGCCGTGGGTGTCTATTACGACAATATCCCCCTGATGTCGAAGGCCGCTTTCAACAACCATTTCTATATACTCGACCGTGTGGATATCCTGCGTGGGCCGCAGGGCACACTCTACGGACAGAACACCGAGGGCGGCCTGGTGCGCGTCTATTCCAAGAACCCGATGAAATATCAAGGGACGGACATTCGGTTGGGCATAGGTAATGGTTTTTATCGTGATGTAGAGGTGGCGCATCACCACCGTCCCAGCGAGAAACTTGCTTTTACGGTGGCAGGCTTCTACAGCGGACTAAATGGTTTTATCAACAATACGCAGTTCGACGAGAAGAACGACAAGAGTCTGGAGGCTGGTGGCAAACTGCGCCTCATCTTCCAACCCTCGCAGGCGCTCACCTTCGACTGGACGGCCGACTACCAGTGGACTTCGCAGAACGGTTTTGGCTATGGCGAGAACCAAGAAGTGCAAGATGGCTACGGCATGGAGTTCCTTTCCGATCCTTCCTGCAGTCATGTCGAAGACCCTGCTACGACGATCATGAACGGCTACAAGCGTAATATGCTCAACACTGGCCTGAACATCAGTTACAATACAGAAAAACTCCTCTTCACTTCCACCACCAGTTACCAGTTCTTGCAGGATAAGATGCTGATGGATCAGGACTATATGGCTCCCGACTATCTGCGTCTCGAACAGCGCCAGAAGATGAACGCCCTCACGCAAGAGTTCGTGCTCCGCTCCCATGACAAGAGTAACTGGCAGCACGCCAGCGGACTCTTCGGCTCCTACCAGTGGCTCCGTACAGATGCGCCCGTCTATTTCGGTGATGCTATTACTGCTCCCATCGGTACGGCTATCACTAATGCCATGCAGGGAGCCATGCGCCAGTCGATGTATCCGCGTATATATCAGCAGATGTACAACCAGATGCTTGAACAGATGTTGGCTCAGGGTATGCCTGAGGCTGCTGCACAGGCCGCTGCCGAAAAGTCGGCACAGGCTGCTGCAGAGAAGGCTGTAGAGGCTGCCATCGGTGGTGTCTCAATGAGTGCCGAGATGGCTGTGCCTGAGTCCTTTAAGACTCCTTCAATGAATTATGCAGCCTTCCATGAGTCTAACATCCTCTTAGGCGACCGTTTTAAAATAACCCTCGGTTTGCGCTTCAACGTCGATAAGGTCAAGATTGAGTACGATGCCCTCGCCTATATGAACATGACGGGCGGAACCGCAGAGCGTCAGGCCACGTATCACCTGACCTCACACGTTGTCGATAGTCGTTCGAAGTCGTTCACTCAGTTGCTGCCGAAATTGGGACTCACCTATGCACTCAAAGACAATGTCGGAAACGTTTATGTCCTTGTGTCTAAGGGCTATCGTGCTGGTGGTTACAATATCCAGATGTTCAGCGATATCCTCCAGACAGATCTCAATGCCCATCAACAGGATGCCATGCGTGGCGACTACGATGTGGAGCATACCACCGCCGACTACGATGCCATTGAGGAGGCCATCTCCTACAAGCCCGAGGAGTCGTGGAACTACGAGATTGGCACCCACCTGAACCTCTTTGGGGGTAAGGCTCATTTCGACCTCGCTCTCTACTATCTGCAGATCCGCAATCAGCAGTTATCCGTGATGTCGCCAGAATACAACTACGGTCGAATTATGGTGAATGCGGGTAAGAGCCACTCTTGCGGTCTGGAGTTGTCGATGCGCGGCAAGGCTATTGATAACGCACTGGATTGGGGTGTCACTTACGCCTTTACCAATGCGAAATTTGATGAATACGATGCTAACACAATAAATGTGAGCAGTCTTGGTACTGGCTATGCGCCACTTGTTTCCTACAAGGACAATTATGTGCCCTATGTACCCCGGCACACGCTGAGCGTGATGGGCGACTACCATATAGGTAAATTAACCCTCGGTGCCAACCTGACAGGTCAGGGCAAAACCTGGTGGGATGAGGCCAATACCTACTATCAGAATTTCTACGCCCTGGTTGGTGCCCATGCCGACTATGATTTCGGACCAGTGATTGTCACGCTTTGGGGTCGTAACCTCACCGATACGAAGTACAATACCTTCGCAGTCCAGTCGTCAGCCGCTGGCGGCACCCGCAATTTCGCCCAGCGGGCCAACC
>JAFZNI010000159.1 GCA_017551005.1 Prevotella sp. | reverse complement strand
GGCGGTTGGAGTGAACAAGTTTCGCTTATTAATGAAGATGGAAGTCAAAGCAAACTAATTGCAACAATTCATTATGATAACACTCTTGAAGCAGGCGGCACCTTAAGCCGTCAGGTTGAAATCACACTTCCAACACTGCTGGGCATTGACGGGCAGGCGCGTCTGCAAGTACGTGTTGTGCCTGATAGTGATACCGGAGAATCAGCATCGGCACAAGGGAACAACACGCAGACAGGCAGCAGTCTCATAAACATCAATAAGGTGTTGACACTTGAAATATTGCCTAATTGTATCGAAGAGAATGTCGGACGACAGATTGCCCTCTATGTGAACCGTACTGGAAAATGGGTAGCAGAAGAAACATTCGCTCTCACGGCAACAACAGATAACCGTGTAAATGTGCCTTCGAGTATCACTATTCCGGCCAATCAGTCAGGAGTAATTGTTTATTTTAACGTAACGGACAATGATGTGCTTGATGATAACTCCGTCATCAATATCTCTATTGAGGGTAACGGTTATGCTGCCGTGCAACAACAGTTGACGATTGAGGATAACGAATACCCTGATTTAAAAATAAAAGTTTCAAAATCAGAGATTACTGAGGGAGAAACATTCCAGTTGATAATATCTACTTCACGGGTGTCTGTTGATCCTATTACAGTGACATTAACCAGTGAGAACACAAAGCGTTTCTCATTCCCTCAGACAGTAACCATCCCCGCTGGCGAAACATCGGCAACAATCGATGTGACCGCTATCGATGACGAGTTGCCAAGCCTCGAACTATCCAATGCATTCACGGCATCAGCACCCAAGCACAACAAGGCCGAGGCCATCGTGCTATTGAACGACAACGACCTGCCAATATTGGAACTACAAATCACGCCGACTACTGTACAGGAGAGTGCCGGTGTGGTGGCAGTAGCCGGCATATTGCGTCGAACCACAAATACTAACAGCAAGATTACCGTGAAGTTGACCGACAATTCCAATGGCGGGCTCTATTTTGGCAACCCTACGCTGGTACTAGACAAGGGCGTGGAGGAAGCACACTTCAACTTCGGCCCCGTGGATAATGCCATCGTCGATGGCGACCGCACCTATACCATCACCGCTGCCGTGTGGATCTCGTCGTGCAGTTGCGGCGCATCGGGAACTTCGGCAGGCTATGTTACAGCACAGTTGCAGGTACTTGACAACGATGGTCCTGCCCTCAATCTCACATCTTCACATAGTACTGTGAAGGAGGGCACCACTACCACTCTTACCATTAGTCGTAACACATCAACAAATTATCCACTCACAGTCAATATTAGCAGTGACTATGAGGATGGTTTGAACTACAGTCATTCCGTAACCATTCCCGCTGGACAGCAATCTACAACGGTAGAAGTGACCTCTGCCGCCAACAGCGTTCAGGGTGATAGCCACACTGCAATTTTTACTGTACAGGCTGACGGCTATGCCACTGGCACTTGCTTCTTGATGGTGACTGACCAGACGTTGCCAGACGCACGCATCAGCAGTATCACTACCGATGTGACAGAGGCTGAGGTTAATTCTAAGGCCAAACTGACGATTGAAGTGACCAATGACGGAGCCGCCGAATTACCTGCTAAAGTAATAGTGAAGGTCTATCGCCGAGGGGAAAGTTCTGCTGTTGGAACACTCTATACATCTGAGGCTATTCCTGTTGGTGGCAGTCTGACACTCACCAAGATCATCACCCTACCCTCCACCGTAAGCAATTACAGTTATTATGCAGTGGTGAACGAAGAAAACAAGGTAGATGAATTGTCTTTTAATAACAATACATCACGGGATGTAGCAATCAACACCATAGCCCCCTTTAGTGTTTCAGTCAGTACAGACAAAAGTATTTACAATCAAGGTGAAAAGATTCTCATCACAGGAAAGTTGACAGGTAACGGTACCGCTAATACTGAGGTTGAACTCTATGTTATTAATGAGGGTGCCCGTCAAGTGCAGAGCGTCACTACTGATGCTAATGGATTCTTTACTTACGAATGGCAACTCTATGCCCTACAGTCAGGCCACTTCGTCGTGGGTGCCTGCTATCCGGGAGAAGGACTTAAAACCGAAATGGCAACATTTGATGTTTACGGGTTGAGACGGACGAATAATGATTTCATTACTTGCGAGACGAAACTTGGAGAACCATACGAGGGTGTCATTACCATTGAGAATCCTGGACAACTGCCACAGACCATTACATCATTTGAAGTCGTTTCCCAACCCGATGCTTGTGAGGTCGTATTGGAAGCACCGACGGCAATTATAGCCAATGGCACAGCACAACTTAAATACAAACTTACAGGTAGTGCTGTAACTGAAACGAAAGATTGGGAGACAATCGTTACGAAATTAACCACAAATGAAGGCTCGACGCTGACGATTACGCTCTATTATTTCTGTACTGCCCATCATGCCGTCCTTACGACCAACACAACTAGTTTTAAGACCACTATGACAAAGGGGGCTACAAGGGATTACCTTCTCAATGTGATGAATACTGGCAAGGGGGCTACTGGCAAGATTATAGTTCAAATACCCGATGTTGGATGGATGAAATTGAACACTCCTGCCGAGATGCCATCACTTGAGTATGGTGAAACAGCCACTGTCAGTTTGCGCCTTACGCCTACCGATGACATGTCTTTGAACCTTCCATATACAGGAAGAATTGCTTTGAATTGTGAAAATGGAAATGGTGTTTCGGTCAACTATAACATTGAAGTGGTTTCTGAGTCAACAGGAATTCTGACTGTAGATGTGGTGGACGAATACACTTATTACACCGACGAGAAACCCCATGTGGCAGGTGCTGGTGTAGTGGTGAAACATCCAGTTACTGGTGCTATCGTGGTTCAAGGTTTAACAGGGGATGATGGTATCTACAGTGTAGAACTGCCAGAAGGCTATTATACCATTTCTGTGACAGAAGGTCATCACAATTCTATGACAGGAAACATTCTGATTGACCCGGGTGACACTAACCATCAGGAGATATTCTTAAGTTATACTGCCGTAACCTATTCGTGGGATGTTGTAGAGACAGAGATAGAAGACGAGTACAAGATTGAAACTATCGCAAAGTTTGAGACTAATGTACCCAAACCCGTAGTGGTGGTCAATCTGCCTACCGAAAGGCCTGCGGATGGTAGTATCATTGCCATTCTGGTCACCAATAAGGGACTCATCAATGCACAGAATGTGGTCATGAATCTCGATTGCACTGATGGTTACGAACTGGAATTGTTAAACCCCGACCCTGTGGAGATTTTAGCACCGCAGCAAATGTACACTTTCTACGCACGGTTTAAGAAGAACCCTGCTGCTCACAGCAGAAGGAAAATTTGGGGCAATCCCGATGTGGATTGTATCAGTATCTTTGCAGGAGCCTTATATGACTATATGTGTGGAAATGCGAAGAACATGGAGGAAGCATTGGCACAGAATGGATGGGGTGATTGTATCGGTGATGGCGATGGTGGTTCCACACCTTCGTGGCGAATCAAGCCCATTCCTCATACAGGCCCAAGTTGGCCAGGAGGTCCAAGTGGACCAGGCGGTGCCACTTGTACAAATTGTGGCCCATCTTCTGATGGCCCTGGTGTCCTTGAAACTTTGCGGCAGTGGTATTGTAGTTTGCCGTGTGGAAAGGAATTGACTCAGGCATTGGCATGTGAGGCTGCAAATAGAATTAAAAATGCTATTATACCCGATTGGCTTGACTGTGCCTATAACTTGGCTAATGAAGGTTTGTATGGTAATTGGGAAGGTCGAATTGGCGCAATGTTGGATTGCGCAGGATTGCCAAATCCTTTTGATGATGGATGCTGGGGTCCCTATGTTCGCTGTATGTTAGACCATTACAACATACATTTTAGTCGCTCTGCAAATCGCAAGAGTCCTTCCCGTGACCGCAAATATGAAACCGCATTCAATTTTAACGAAAGCGATGAACTGCTGAAAAAAGAGGGACAGGCTTATCGACGAATTGCTAAAGAACTCTTTGGCGATGATGAGTGGTTGGAGTGTGAGAATTATGAACTGGCTGCAATTTTGAAATATGTTAATATAAAAGGCAGTAATTATTCTTACACAAGTAGTGATTTTGCCTCTTTTAAACCCCAAAGTATTACAGACAAACAGTTAGAGGATTTCGTTGAACGTGTCAATAACACCTATCAGTTCAAAGATATTGGATATCAAGGTGTTAGCAACTACATTAACCCAGACACTATCGCTTTCTATTCAGATATAATAGATCTTTGCGAGGAAACAGCAAAGAATGATGGTTGGGAAAATGTAGGTAAAAAATACGAGTCTGCATATACTGACTTAAATAATTATTTGGCAGAAGGCGAAAGTTCAGTTTGCGCTTCTGTTAGCATCAAGATTTCTCAAACCATGGTGATGACTCGTCAGGCATTCCGTGGTACGCTGACGGTATTCAATGGAAACGAGGAGACAGCCATGCAGGATGTGAAATTGAACTTAGAGGTTGTGAGTAAATATACTGGTAAAGTAGCCACCAGCCATGAATTCCAAATCAACGCCGAGTCGCTTGATGGCTTTACT
>JAFZNI010000158.1 GCA_017551005.1 Prevotella sp. | reverse complement strand
TAGTTACCTATCGCGTCGAGCCGTGTGGCCAGATGTGCCTTCAGTTCCGTCAGGTCTGCCCGTTGGTAGATATTAGAACTGAAATTCATCTTGATCTTATCGCCGTAGCGGTATGTGTCGTCTCCGTGTCCGTAAGTCATTCTAATTTACTATTTGACAATTTACTATTTGACAATTTACGATTTATTTCTTGACTCTGACTGAGAGGGTTTGGGGGTCGAAACTGATGCCCGGACGCTCTACATAACGGGCAAGCACCCCACTCTGCGCCAGTTCCTGCGACGTACCGATATTCAATCGGGTACCACGCTCGTCTCTTTCCATCAGCCAGAGGGTATCGGCCACCTGCAGGGCCAGTTCGAAGTCGTGCGTCGAGAGGAAGATGGTCTTCTGCTGTGTCTGTGCCAGTTGGCGAAGCAGTTGCATCATCTCCACCTTGCTGGGGAAGTCGAGAAAAGCCGTCGGCTCGTCGAGGTAGATCACAGGTGTCTGCTGCGCCAGCGCCTTGGCAATCATCACCTTCTGGCGCTCTCCGTCGGAGAGAGTGTGGATCATTCGCTCTCGGAGTGGCTCTATCCTGACGGCACGGATAGCCTCGTCCACCACCTGCCAGTCATCGTCATGCAGCGTACCCCAGAAGCCTGTATAGGGCGAACGGCCTAAGGCCACGAGTTCGCGTACAGACATATTCCTGATATCAGGTTTCTCCGTTAGCACCACACCAATCATCCGACTCAGTTCCTTGTCAGTAAACATTGCGATCTCCTGACTCCTTATCATAATCTCTCCCTCCAGTTTCGGCTGGAAGGCAGCGAGTGTGCGGAGCAGCGTGGACTTACCCACGCCATTGGCACCCAACAGACAGGTCAGTTCCCCGCTTCTGATGGCAGCACTGATACCAGCAGCCACCACCCGTGTACCGTTTTTCCCACGATACCCGATGCTCAGGTTACTCAGTCTGATGGTCTCGCTACTCATTTCTGTCGTTTGTAAAATTCATCCAACTGCTTGAAGCAGTGGCGGTTGATGATTTCCTCCAGTTTGCGGTCGTGGTTGTTGTGGATGAAGATGAGGGGGTCTCCGAACTCCATCAGACAGCCGTTCTCCTTAGTATAGGGTTCCCAAGCAGGTGATTTGCGTAAACCAGGAAAATCTGTTGAATTGCGAATCTCGGGAGCATTGGGATTGCCAGTATGGGCGAAATGAGCCCAGACGCTGCTCATGAGATCGGCCCAAGGCTTATTGTATGCGATTTCTGCCACTGATAATTGGTTGGTGTAGTGATGAAGCACGTCGAAGCAGTACTTCAACTCGGCACCATGGGCGGAGCCTTTCGAATCAGCGACCCCCTCTTTTACCGTGTACATATATACATAGGTGTCGGCCTTGCGCTTGCCACCGATGGCATCAGCGGTGATGAGTGTCTTGGGACGGAACAGCCAGTCGATGCTCAGCAGATCTTTTGGCAACAGATCATAGTTCCCGAGCGGATAGGCTTCCATAAACGCACTGATATAGGCATCGGTCTCATCGCCGAAGGTGCGTTCCAGTTCCTTGTGGGCTTGTTCGAAGGTAACCTTCTGGCCATACCTCACACGCTGCAACTCATTGAATGTGGTACCGATCATCAGGGGAATATCGTCGCTGATGCTGGCGAAGGCGGGCTGGAAGGGCTGTTGCAGGAGCACTTCTCCGTCGGGTGTCGGTCCGAAGCCCCACATCATTGGCGTGCCAGGTCGACGGGTGCCGATGCTGGCAGCCATTGCCCGCTGACCTGCGGCGTAGAGATCCTGATAAGACACCTTATTTATTTTAGCAATATTCTTTTTGTCGATACCTAATTCTTTTAAGACTGCCTCGCCCAGTTCCTCAGTCATGGCTTTCGTATTCACGTTGAGGATGGTGCCGCTCATGATGATAGCCTTGTGGAAGAGTCCCTTCGCCTTAGGCATGCACATGAGGGTTCCTACTTTTCCGCCACCACCCGACTCACCGAAGATGGTCACGTTGTTGGGGTCGCCGCCGAAATTGGCGATATTGTCGCGTACCCATTCCAAGGCCTGCACGGCATCGAGCATACCCACGTTGCCGGAATACTTATATTTCTTACCGCAGGTGGAGAGGTCGAGGAAACCGAGGATGTTCAGACGGTGGTTGATGCTCACCACCACCACATCCTTCTTGGCCAAACACATGCCTGGGTCCCATTCCGAGGTGCCTGAGTCGAAACCGCCACCGTGGAGCCAGAACATCACGGGCTTCTTGGCATTTACATCCGTTGTCCACACGTTCAGCACACAACAGTTCTCCGACATCTGCTCTTCCGTCATCGGACGGTTCTGCTGCTGCATGGTCATCGGGCCCCAGTGGTCGCATTTGCGCACGCCACTCCACTTCTTGACGGGCTGGGGAGGCATAAAACGCTCCACCTTCGCATACGGGATTCCGAGATAGGCCATCGTACCCTCTTGCATGATGCCACTCACCTTTCCACTCTTGGTGCTGACCACCGCAGTATTGCCCTCCTGTGCCATTGCCAACCCTGTGGCGAACAGCAGACTGATGAGGCTCAAAGTTATTCTTTTCATGTCTGTCACTGAATTTTGTTGCAAAGATAATACAATTATCTGAAAATCCCATTTTCTGAGCCAAAAAAATTTTTTTCGTTGTTTTTTAAACCTTTTCTATTCTGTTGCGTCAAAGAGACAAAGAAACAAAAATCACGACAACAAAAAAGTCAGGATAACAAACAGAAAACAGGATAACAATAAAAAATAAAAGAACAATGAAAAAGATTATTTTAACGGTAGTAGCCACAATGACAATGACCTTCGGGTTCGCAGAGACTGAGAAAAATCAGGCAGTAGTAAACAACGTAGAGCGTTACGACATGAGTTTCGACGTACGCAGACTGGCAGACAAACTGCAGTTGACCGCCGAACAGATGGAAGCCGTAGAGGCTATCAGCAACAGCCTGAACACAGAACTGGCAACAGCAGCGCAAGCGAAAGGATTTGACAGAATAATCCAGTATGAGAAGGCAATCAGAAAGGATGTCCGCAACATGCGCCGCGTGCTGAACGACAAGCAATACAACACTTACATGATGCTCTTCGGTGCTACCATCCAGAATCAGAGAATGAAGTAAATAGCAAAAAGTAAAAAGATTAAGGGTAACAAGAAACGGCCGCTGTAGGACTCTCCCGCAGCGGCCGATTTTTTGTACCCTTCTAATCGTGCGATCTCGTTATTGATTCTATTTCAGAGAGTGGAGTCAACCTCAGTCAGGCTAAGTCATTTCGTCTTTAAAGTATTAACGTTTTAATAAATAGTTAATATTCTGTTCACGAGAAATTAACCCTTTAATAATCTGTTAATGTTCTGAACTTAAAATATTAACTTTTTAATAACGAGTTAATATTCTGTTCGTGAAATATTAACTCCTTAATAATTTGTTAATATTCTGTTCTTAAAAAATTAACCCCTTAATAATTTGTTAATATTTCGTTCTTTGAAAATTAACTTTTTAATAATCTGTTAATATTTTGTTCTTGGGGGAACATAACACATCATTCCTGACACGGTGTGTAATAAAAGGAATCCTTAGGATCAAAAGCCTGTCCCTCCGATCATTGCACTTCCACACAGAAAATATCACCAATCTTTGTTATAATCCTCTTAGTCATATCAAAAACTTATCTTAATCGTTATACCCCAATTATTCCAATAACGTGGAGAAATTGAATTTAGGAATCATGGGGACAGGTGCCCCCCGATCCGCGTGATCCTTTGAATCAATCCAAAACGATTTTGTTGATTTCTTTCTTAATAACCTTTAAATTATCTTGACTATAAATATTTTTGAAGAGGATACCTTTTAAACCATAGGCTTTCATTTTCTTTGCAGTTTCTGTTCCTACTATAATGATAATGTTTTTTTTATCATGAGAACCAAAATAATACTTTGCCTGCATAATGAAGTCATTACTTTCAATATTGTAATCCTTTGCTTTTATAACAGATGGTCTGATAACCTCATCATAACTTCCACAACAATCCCGTTTATTAATAAATTTCGTTCCACAAAACTCATAGTCAAGTCCAAAAATATCTATGGGTTCAAAAAAATAAAACCCTTTGCTACTCTCCAAAGGAATTATCCGTAGATTTTGATAATTCCCCTCTTTACAAAAATTATAAAATTTCTCAGATATTATATAATAACCATCCAATGTTACACATATGTCATCTTTCGAATGTAGTTTTGAAAATTTGTTTGGTATATGTTTTAATGTATTATGACATACGGGACAACAATCAGGTCGTTCACATTTATTATTATACATATAACTACCTGTATCATCTCCGCTACGAAGTGCTTTTGCAACAACCTTTCCCCAATAGTAAGTAATAACACCATGCGGTTGTTGCTTTTTCTTTAAAAAAGAATCGAATATAGACATATAAATTAATAATATAGTAAAAAACGCATTTTTCTTTTATAAACGCCCTCCCATGCTTCGATTTCCGAGACAATCCATCCTGGACCCACATTCAGCCTGATGATATCCTGCGTTTTCTTACCCACCGAATCAGTCAACTGCGAAGGATTGCTTCCCTTCTGATCCGTGATGACTCTTGGTGCTGCCTAACAAACAGGTGCCGTCAGCAGGGATATTAGACATGCAAACAAAAAAACAATACTCTTCCTCATATTTCAATATTTTTGCAAAGTTATAAAAATTTGTATAAACAACCAAATATTTCACAGAAAAGTGATCATTAGAACCGACCCCGTGATCCTTTAGAACCGACCCCTTGGTCCCCTCCCTCAGAAATAGGATTTCCTGACCTTTATAATAATGATTTTAAAAGTCCCCTTTCTCTTTCGGTCTTACTGATAAAGAGTCTTTTCCCCAATAATCATAGTAGCGTCCTTGTTTCTGCATCTCCTGAGTAATAATAATTCTATTGTATAATGTATCGCGGCATATTTCCTCCCACGTATGATTCCTTGCAGTTTCCAAAGTAATGACAAAGAAGTAGCCCTTCTGGTCTTGATCGAATTGAAAAAGAGGGTAATATGATTGGTGATAACTTGCTGTGGAGTCAGGAGGAACAAGGTCATGTCTGCCAATCGACAGTTTGTCGTTACCATTTATTTTTGTATCTATACAATAAAAAAATAAAGAATCGCCGTTAGGGGTTATCCAACGGTGTGAATAAACCCGAGCAGAAGTTATAGTATCACTATCAGAAGTTAAAGTATCCCAAGGTGCTGATGGCAGAAACATCATGGTACTATCAATCGTATTGTAGCCGCCATAACCAATCAGAATCGTGTCATTGGTATGATTTGTCACATGGATGACATACACAGTATCAAAAACACACGACGATAATCCCGTGAGAATCAAAGTGATGAATATTCCCCAAAATAATCTTTTCATATAAAATTATATTTGACAATTACATAACACATCATTCCTGACACGGTGTGTAATATGAATTACAGATGAAAGCGATAACCCAGGGTTATGCTGAAGTAGCGGTTCTTGGCAGTATCGGGGTTCTCCGTTTTGTCAATTTGGGTCAGTCCGAAATAGTAGCGGGCATCAAGTGAAACATTTTTGTACTCATACGATAATCCCAGAGGAATTCCGAAATCAAAAGACTTACAGACATCGTTCTGAGTGACTACTGCAGATGTGACGACTATCCTATTATTGTAGTTATCAACATACCAACCAAAGTCAGGTTGAGAAGACGGTAATTGGATTGTTTGTGCCAAAACATCCGCTGTCATCCTGTCGTTGACCAGCAATCCCACCTGAACACCTGCATTGATGGAGAGTCCCCGAATGGCAGGGACATAGACATGTGCCATAACTGGAAGATTCAGGTAGTCTGCATGCAGATAGCCGTCCATATGTGAAACCGAATAGAGGATTTCACCATTGTCCAGAGGTTGATACAATGCCACACTGCCATCCACATTGGCTCCCTGTTGCGAGTACATCAGTCCCAATGAAAGTCCAAGACAGTTTTTCACGGCGTACTCAGCCTCTGCACCTGCAGTAAATCTGACCTTTGCATGATAAAGATCTTCAATAGTTGGGGACCCAAGTGACGAGATATTTACACCCGCCATAGGTTTGATGGAGAATGTCCCCTTCTGGTTTTGTGCCTCCGCCATTGTTGCGAAGCACGTAAATGCAAGTAATAACAGTTTTCTTATCATCATAAACATCTTCTTTTAATCATGTCATTTCGTTATTGATTCTTTTCTGTTGGCAAAGTTATTAATTTTATCCCACACAACCAAATATTTACACTGAAAAGTAATCACTTGAACCGACTCCATGATTCTCGCTTAATCCCTGTGATTAATCTGATTATAAATGAATCCGGATGCCTACCAGCACATCATAACGTTTGATGCCATAGAAGTCATACTTGTCATTTTTATACCCCTCAGGTTCTTTCAGGCTCACGATGAATCCGTTCACCTGAATGCCAATGCCAACTCTATCCGATAATTTGCCCTCTAATCCTATTTGTGCTGTACTCGCAAAGCGAAATTGGCTTTCGCCTTTATAACTGCCAGAAGAACTTTCGTTATAATAGGCGATTCCGATACCTGTTGACACGTCCCAGCGCCACTTGCCACCGAAGTCCATGCCATACACAAGACTTGGGCCCAAATAGTGAATGTTCATATCCAAACCACCGTCGAACGATGAGTTGTGAAACAAATAGTTAACACCCAAGCCAAGACCGATTCCCCAGAAATGCTGGTAATCAGCGGATGCAGAAAAGCCCATCTTTCTTTTATAAACGCCCTCCCATGCTTCGATTTCCGAGACAATCCATCCTGGACCCACATTCAGCCTGATGATGTCCTGCGTTTTTTTACCCACCGAATCAGTCAACTGCGAAGGATTGCTTTCCTCCTGTTCCGTGATGACTGTTGGTGCTGCCTGACAAACAGGTGCCGTCAGCAGGGATATTAGAATTACTAACCCAAAAACAATACTCTTTCTCATAATTCAGTATTTTTTCAAAGATATAAACTTCTGTATAATCAACCAAATATTCACGCAGAAAAGTAATCAGTAGAACCGACCCGTGATCCATGCGCTACTTTACATAAATCTTTTGTCCATTAACGATGTTCAATCCTCTCTGCAAGGAACTGAGTCGCTGTCCTTGGAGGTTGTAGATATTTCCTCCCGCCTCTTCCTTCTTGTTGCTTATTTCTTTAATCCCCGTCGTTTGTGCTCCGAATTCGCCAGTGAATGACTCACGGCTATTCTCCACAGTGACGGTGTATCGACCTTCAGCATAAGTAGAGATGTCAATGTTGAGAGCAACGATGTTACCTGCATTTATTTCCTTTTCGTAGAAGGTTTTGCCTGATTCGCTTGTAATGCTAACCAGATAGGTATCATCAATCGGGTCGAGATTAATACATAACTGTTGGTCGTTGTATTCGCCATACATTGTCTCTTCTGCTCCGTTCCTCATTCGTGCCTTGACCTTTGGTCGAGCCACGTCGTGCTCGGAAGAGTTGATGCAACCATCACTCTCCTCTTGCTTAATCCGTGCCTTGGGTTGTATCTTGATAGTATGCGTGAAGTCGAAGCGGTGCTTCCTGGCTCCCTCAGGAGTGGCGGCATCATCATATTCGTCGTTGAGGTAGATCACTTCATCGCCAACGGTACACGACATTAGGAAGCACGCTGGGTCTGCTAATTCTACATTACAGATATTTGTTGTCGGGGAGCCGTATACAATTCCGACACCTTCCATCCAAGGGTCACACTTGTAACTTTTTCCATCTGCCCACTCCCAAACATCTCTATATACGCCCTTAAAGCCTTTTATACCTCCTGTCTGTCTCGGTCCTACCACATACACATAAGGTAGGTCATTTCTCTGGAAGGTGCCATTGTCTTCGAGTGAGAAGTCATACATCAACTTAAATTGTTGGTCTGTTGCGTGGCAAAAATACACTTTCTTGCCCTCTTCGTACCATGCTCCCACATAGTTCAGGGAGGGTTGTTGCGAAACAACGTCATATTCAGGATAATCAGGGCTGACATACCGCAGACTCATCATTTGCTTACAGGTCTTACCGTCGATGATAGTGTCACCATCGAAGTAATAGTACTCAACCAACTTAACAGGATTACCCGAAATACAACTTCCCACCTTCCACACCTTATTATTTTCGATGAATGGGCGATACTCGTTCTGTGGTGTCTGAGCCGGCAGTGCTACGATCTCCTTAAAGTTCTTCCAAGGCTCAGTGGCTTGGTAAGCGCTGACAGATGCAGCAGGCACATGAAGCGTGATGTTTTCGATATTAGTTTCTTGGAAACTCTCGCTCTCTGTTTCTGGTACATTCTCAGAATAGCAATTTATAATCAATAATTTCTTGCATCTGCTAAACGCGAAGTTGCCTATTGAATTCATTTGGGAACCAACGGTGACAGAAGTCAGGCCACTACAATACATGAAAGTACCACTGCCGATGGAAGTTACACTATTGGGAATGGTAACGGAACTCAGACTACTGCATCCCATGAATGCATAGTCACCTATTTGGGCCACACTGTTGGGGATGGTGATGGATGTCAGACTTGTACAATTATGGAAAGTTCCTTCACCAATGATGGTCACACTATTGGGGATGGCGACAGAGGTCAGACTACTGCATCCCATGAATGCATAGTCACCAATGATGGTCACACTATTGGGGATGTCGACAGAGGTCAGACTACTGCATCCCATGAATGCATAGTCACCTATTTGGGCCACACTGTTGGGGATTGTGACAGAGGTCAGGCCACTACAGCCATTGAAAGAAAGACTCTCGATTACTGTCACGCTGTTGGGGATGGTAATAGAAGTCAAGCCGATACAACCTTCGAAAGCATCCTCGCCGATGGATGTCACGCCGTCAGGGATGGTGATCGAAGTCAGGCCACTGCAATTCTGGAAAGCATATCTGCCGATGGAGGTCACGCTGTTGGGGATGGTAACAGAAGTAAGGCTATAGCAATTCAAAAAAGCACAATAGCCGATAGATGTCACACCTTCAGGGATGTCGATGGATATCAGACCACTGCAACCAGAGAAAGCATGATTACTGATGAATGTCACGCCGTCAGGGATGGTGATTGAAGTCAGACTGCTGCATCCATCAAAAGCTTGATCGCTGATGGAGGTCACGCTATTGGGGATGGTAATCGAAGTCAGGCTACTGCAACCAGAGAAAGAACCTTCGTCGATGGAGGTTACACCGCTACCAATCTTCACAGATGCCAGACTGCTACAATCACGGAAAGTCCAAGCACCGGTAGAGGTCATGCTGTTAGGGATGGTAACCGAAATCAGGCTGAAGCAATTCAAAAAAGCACAAAAGCCAATGGAAGTCACACCTTCAGGGATGTCGATGGATGTCAGACCACTGCAATTTGCGAAAGCATATCCGCCAATGAATGTCACACTGTTGGGAATGGTAATCGAAGTCAGACCGCTGCATCCATCAAAAGCATTATCGCAGATGGAGGTCACGCTATTGGGGATAGCAATCGAAGTCAAACTGCTACAACGGAAGAAAGCATTATCGCCGATGGAGGTCACGCTGTTGGGGATGGTAATAGAAGTCAGGCCTCTACAACCATAGAAAGCCTTATTGCCGATAGAGGTCACGCTACTGGGGATGTTTGTGTTCTGACAACCAAAGATCAGCGTATTGGATTCTGTTTCAATAATACCATTGCAGTTATCGCGTGAGTCATAAATAGTATTTCCTGCATCTACATTGATAGTGTTCAGGCCGCTGCAACCAAAAAAAGCCAAATCGCCGATGGAGGTCACGCTATTGGGGATGGTAATAGAAGTCAGGCCTGAACAACCATAGAAAGTACTACCGCCGATTGAGGTTACGCCGTTGCCGATGGTAATAGATGTAAGGCCGCTGCAACCAGCGAAAGCACCATTGCCGATGTAAGTCACGCTGTTGGGGATGGTAATAGAAGCCAGGCCTGAGCAACCATAGAAAGTACTATCGCCGATTGAGGTTATGCCGTTGCCGATGGTAACCGAAGTCAAGCCGCTGCATTGATAGAAAGCCAACTCGCCGATGGAAGTCACGCTGTTGGGGATGGTAATCGAAGTCAGACCTCTGCAACCATAGAAAGCATTATTGCCGATGGAGGTCACACTGTAAATAGTGCCTTTGTATGAGACGGATTCTGGAATAACCACTTCCCCCTCGTATCGATTAGGGTTCCATGTTACCTCCGCTTGATTATCTGAAATAAAATTATAGTAGATGCCGTCAATCTCTATGGCATCGGCACTTGCCAGCATTGGCAAGAAAGTCAGGATAAGTAATAATGTACGTTTCATATCTGTTTTTTTGTTATTATCCTTAATTGTTGAGTATATGCTCCCATCTGGCTGCAAAGTTACGACATTTTTTCGAATGTTGTATCAGTTGCCTATGGAAAAGATTCGAAGAAGAAAAAATCGGAAACTGTTATAAATCAGTGAATTATAAAATATCGCATACTACACCCTATGGAAAAGTTTTCGGTGGGGGTATGGAAAGAGCGAAAAATAAGGATGATTCTTGCTATAAAGGGACGCAAAAACCAACCCCAGATTAGATTATTCTCAACCTGAAAAGTATTCCCTCGATTTTAAGGGAAAACATTTTCACTTTAACGAACTATGAAATCACAAAAGTTTGGTTTAGGCATTTTTGACAGCATAAAAAATCTTCCATAAATTTGGTGGCTTGGCCGTTTATTTGTAACTTTGCACCAAATTCTGAACAACAAATATGAAAATAAAACAAAAGTATCTTGCGTTAGCGATATGGCTGGTGGCACTGGTGGTGATAGCCGGAGCCCTGCTGATATTTGAGAGTGACCAACTCTGGAAGGTGCAGGAGAGGAATCTCTTCCTCTGTTCGATGCTCTACCTGAAAGAGCAGATAGTGGTGCCTGGAGGCCTGCTCACATGGTTGGGCACATGGTTCACGCAATTCCTGTATTATCCGTGGCTGGGTGTATTGTTGCTCTGTGCCTGGTGGCTATTGCTGATGGTCATCATCAAACGGGCCTTCCAAATTTCAGACCGATGGGCCATCCTGATGCTGATACCCGTGGCCATCCTGTTGCTGACCAACATGGAAATGGGCTACTGGATATATATCCTGAAACTGAGGGGACATTTCTTCGTAACAACCATCGGGACGACAGCCGTAGCGGCTCTGTTGTGGGGCTTCCGCTGTATTCAGTCGGGGATTGCAAATCCCCGACAACAGAAGTTAGGTAAACGGATGTGGATAGGTGCGGTATATATTTTCATCGTCTGTGCCCTGGGCTATCCGCTGATGGGTATCTACGGACTCGCAGCAGCCCTGATCATGGGCATCTGGTCGTGGCGGCTGTCAGCCAGTAGGACGGGAGCCATTGTCAACAGTGTAGTGGCCATCCTGAGTGTTGCCGCCGTACCGTTGTTCTGCTACCGATACATCTACTACCAGGTCAACTTAGCCAATATCCTCTGGGCGGAATTGCCGCTCTTCTTCGTCACTGAGGAACACCACACCTATTATATACCTTACTATCTGCTGGCTCTCTTCTTCGTGATTATGGCTGTGACCTACCGTGCCGACCGAGGGACAGGCAAGCCCATGAAGAAACTCTATTATCTGGTGTGCCAGGCAGTGGTGGCCATCCTGCTGGTGGGTAGTGTCTACACCTTCTGGATGAAAGACGAGAATTTCCACCACGAACTGACCATGCAGCACCGTATCGCCAACCTCGACTGGATGGGTGTTTTAGAGGAGGCTGCCACCCAACAAGACGAGCCGACACGGGCCATCGTGATGATGCGCAACATTGCCCTCTCACGACTCGGCAAACAAGGCGACACGATGTTCCTCTACAAGAACGGCTCCAAGGACTATGCCGCACCTTTCGGTATGCGCCTGATGCTGGTGGCTGGGCAGATGCTCTACTACCAATATGGCATACTGAACTACTGCAATCGCCTGTGTATGGAGATGGGCGTGGAGTTCGGCTTCCGCACAGATGACTATCAGTTGCTGGTGAACTGTGCCCTCCTTGAAGACGACAAGCCCCTGGCCCGTAGGTATATCAACATTCTGAAACAGACCATCTTCTACAGCGACTGGGCCGAGCAGGCAGAGGCCCTGTTAGGTCATCCCGACCTGATTGCCAAGGATGCAGAGCGCGAGCCTATCACCCACATGCTCCATTATAACAATTATCTTGGAGGTGATGAAGGCTACACTGAGAATTTCATCATGACACGACTGGTGACAAGCACCTATACCGGTGACCCGATCTTTCAGGAGCAGGCTCTGTTGGCCACCCTGTGGACCAAGAACATCAAGGAGTTCTGGTATCATTTCTACAATTACGTCAGACTACACCCCCACGGTCCTATTCCACGCTACATTCAAGAGGCAGCCTACCTCTACGGCAAATTACAGGACAGGAAGGATTTGGATAAGGTGCCTTTCGACGCAGGCATCAAAGATACTTTTGAGCGCTTTATGACCTCGGCAGCCCACTACAACAATAAGGAAGTGGAAATCTGTCGTGAAGGACTATACCCCTTCTATGGTGAGACCTACTATTACGACTACTACATGATGAAAAACCTACCAGAATACTAAAAAGTGAAGAATTATGATTAGAAAGTATTTTGCATATATCGGTTTTTGTCTGGCGATGGTGGGCTGTTCTGGGCCTTCCGTGCCGGAGGTGTTCACCGACTCCAAGGCCCTGCCTAAGATATACCCCGACTATATCGACGTGACCATCCCCATCAATATGGCTCCGCTCACCTTTGAACTGGATGAAGAGGCAGACAATATGATTGCACGCTATGCCGTTGGCGATGATGAGATTGTCTGCGAAGGTAAGGCCCAGCCAGATTTGGACGAGTGGCGCACACTGGTGGAAAAGGCAAAGGGTGGTGCCATCACGGTGGATGTCTATGCCTGCAAGGCTGACCAGTGGACACACTACAAGCCCTTCAATATCTTCGTGTCAGCGGATAGCATCGACAGTTACTTGAGTTACCGTCTTATCTATCCATCCTTTATCAGTTACGAGGCTCTGACCATCAACCAGCGTTGTCTGGAGAACTATGACGAGAGCGTGATCTACGACAATGTGCTTTGCAGTTTCGAGAAGGACGGACAGTGCATCAACTGCCACAACTACCAGCAATACAACCCAGAGCGCATGCAGTTTCATGCCCGTCAGAACAACGGTGGCACCGTTATCACCTACGACGGACACACCAAAAAGGTGAACATGCGAAACGACTCCATCCTCTCGGCTGGTGTCTATCCCGCCTGGCATCCTTGGCTGAAACTAATTGTCTACTCTACCAATAAGACCGCCCAGAGTTTCCACACCACTCATCACAACAAGATTGAGGTGTTTGACTCAGAAAGCGATCTCATCGCTTACAACATTGACAAAGGAGAAGTAACCAATCTGGAGAACGACACCACCGAACTGGAGGTGTTCCCCGCCTGGGCTCCAGATGGTAAGACACTCTATTATTGCAGCGCCCACTTCGAAAAGAAGGACTCAACGCGATCGAAAGTCTCTGAGATTATCAAACGCTCACAGGAGATCAAATACAATATCTACAAGAAGAGTTTCGACCCAGAGACGATGGCGTTTGGTCCACGTGAACTGGTCTTTGCCGCCGACAGCCTCAACAAGAGTGCCACCCTGCCCCGTATCTCACCCGACGGACGTTACCTGATGTTTGCGCTGGCTGAGTTCGGCGTGTTCCACATCTGGCACCATGATGCCGACCTCTGGCTACTTGATTTACAGACTGGCGAGACACGCCCTGCAGAAGAAATCAACTCACCCGACACGGAGAGTTATCACTCCTGGTCGAGCAACGGTAAGTGGGTGGTATTCAGCAGTCGCCGTGACGACGGCACCTATACCCGTCCTTTCTTTGCCCACATCGACAAGGACGGCCACGGCACCAAGCCCTTCGAACTGCCTAGTGCCGACCCGAACTATCACCGTGAGTTCATGAAGTGTTATAACATCCCTGAATTCATGCACGGCCCCGTCAACATCAAGCCGCAGACCTTTGCGGACATCCTCAAAGGTGACGGCGAACCCGTGAAATACGTGCAGAGACTGAGCAAGTAGAAGTCCTACATATAGACCTTGGCCTGACGCTTGCCACGAAGGACGGCAAGGGCATTGAGGGCCAAGGCTTCCATCTCATCCTCACCAGGGAAGCAGCGGATAGGTGCCAGGAAGCCTATACGCTGGCGCAGACGACTGACGATATACTCTGAGCGTGCCAGACCTCCTGTGAGCAGGATGGCATCAATGTGACCACAAAGAACGGCAGACTCTGAAGCGATGTTCTTCGCCACATGATAGATCATCGCATCAAGGATTAGTTTGGCATGTTTGTCTCCATAATCCTCAATGCGGCGGATCACCTCTCGTACATCGTTGGTTCCCAAGTGTGCGTTCAGTCCAGCCTTGCCCGCAATACGTTTCAGGAGTTGTTTCTCATTATATTTCCCACTGAAGCAAAGACGGATAAGATCTGAGGCAGGCAGACTGCCTGCGCGCTCTGGCGAGAAAGGTCCCTCACCGTCAAGGGCATTATTGGCATCCACGGCCCGCCCTTTTTCATGGGCTGCCACAGAGATACCACCACCCATGTGACAAATGATGAGGTTCAGGTCTTCATACTCCTTGCCAATCTCAGCGGCATAACGACGGGCGATGGCCCGTTGGTTCAAGGCATGCCAGATACAGATGCGGTTCATCAGCGGGGAGCCTGAGATACGGGCATAGTCATTCAGTTCATCCACCACACCAGGGTCGGCGATAAACGAACGGCAACGAGGGATGGAGGCTGCAATCTCGTGGGCAATGAGGCAACCAAGGTTACAGGCATGATTATGGAGGGCTATGCCGCTATGGGTGTCCTGAATCATCAGGTCGTTGATCTCATAGACACCGCCTTCGAGGGGCTTCACCAGTCCGCCACGTCCGATAACGGCATCAAACTCCACTGGGATATCGGCCTGGTGCAGTTCATCGAGCACCAGTTGTTTGCGGAAATCCTGCTGTTCTATCACATCGTCGAAACCTGCCAGTTCCTCTGGGGTATGTACGATATTACGCACCAGCACAGGAGTCTCATCCTCGAAGACAGCCATCTTCGTCGATGTAGAGCCAGGATTGATAACAAGAATCTTCATATAGCGGCGAGGGCGAGGGAGTAATATTTCGACTCAGGAGAGTCAGCACGTGAGGGCAGCACGCAGCAGCACTGGGTACCTTGTAGCACGCCTGCGGTCTTGGCATAGCCGAAAAGAGTGAGCGTCTTGTAAAAGACATTACCCGCCACAATATCGGGGAAGATAAGTGCATCAGCCTGACCGTCGATGACGGAATGTATACCCTTTTCCCGCAAACTGACACTATCCAATGAGGTCTTCAGGTCGAGCGGCCCGTCGATGATACAGCGTCCGAACTTTCCTGTCTGCGCCTCGGCAATGATTTCGAGATAGTCGACGGTATAAGGGAACGTCTTGGCACTTACTTTCTCGGCACAATGGATGAGTGAGATACGCGGTTCTTCGATACCAAGTGCATGGCACACATAATTCACATAATGGATCTGTTGGCGGCGCTGGGCCTCAGTAGGCACAGGAATCACAGCCGCATCGGTGAAGAAAAGCAGTTTCTCGTATTTGGGAATCTCCGCCATCGCCACATGGGTCAGCACATGACCGGGACGGAGGATGCCGTTCTCCTTATCCAATATCGCACGCAGGATGACATCGGTATTGATGAGTCCCTTCATCAGGATATCTGCCTCGCCATTCTTACAGAGCGCCACAGCCCGACGGGCACACTCATCTTTATCGTCACCATCCACATAGATGGGTTCGATGAATCCCATCTCCTTGCCTTTTTCCACGGCATAACGGGTACTGGCATCATTGGCGCACACTACTGCCACTCGCTTCTTGTCTCCTCGCTGCTGGAGGAACACAATCATGTCATTTAACGTCCTGATAGACTGCATATCTTTATAATTTTTGGTTTTATGCTGCAAAGATACATTTTTTTTCGTATCTTTGCAAGCGAAAGCAATTAAAAATGATGATAATGAGGAAATATCTGCTCTTTACGACACTTTTTATCACAAAGTGTCTGACACTTTGTGAGGCTCAGACAACACAAGCACCGATGGTGCTGCAATATGACAAGCCCGCCACCTATTTCGAAGAGTCGTTGCCCATCGGTAACGGAAAGATGGGGGCGCTCGTCTATGGCGGTACGGATGACAACATCATCTACCTGAACGATATCACCCTGTGGACAGGCAAGCCCGTGGACAGGAATCTCGATGCCGATGCCCACCAGTGGATACCTGTTATCCGTGAGGCTCTCTTCAATGAGGACTATGCCCGTGCCGACTCGCTGCAAAGATGTGTGCAAGGTCCTAACTCACAATATTTCCAGCCTCTCGGTACCCTGCACATCAAGGACCTCGGACTGGGAACCGTCAGCGGTTACCACCGTTCGTTGAACCTTGACTCCGCCATTATCAAAGATCGTTATGTGCGTGACGGTGCCACTGTCACGAGAGAATATTTCGCCTCGAACCCAGACAAATTCATTGCCATTCGTCTGCGTGGTGACATCAACTGTCGCATCGCCCTGACAGCACAGGTGCCACACAAGGTAAAAGCCATTCCCACCCAGTTGACCATGACAGGCCACGCTACTGGTGATCCGCAGGAGAGCATCCATTTCTGTACGATGCTCAATGTGAAGACCGACGGCGAAGTGACAGCAGCAGACTCCTCCCTGACTATCACCCATGCCAAGGAAGCCATCATCTATATCGTCAACGAGACCAGTTTCAATGGCTTTGACAAACATCCCGTGAAGGAGGCCGCACCCTACTTAGAGAATGCCGCCAACGACCTCTGGCACACCCAGAACTACACCTACGATGAGTTCTATGAGCGCCATCTCGCAGACTACAAGGCTATCTATGATCGCGTGAAGATCAGGCTATCCGGTATTACCGGAAATTCCGGAGAATCCGGAGAGTCCGAAACCTCCGGTATATCCGGATTTTCCGGTAATACCGATGACCTCCTCAAAGACTACACCGATGATGGCGGGCAGAGCCGCTACCTCGAAGAACTCTATTTCCAGTTCGGGCGTTATCTGCTGATCTCCTGTTCCCGTACACCTGGCGTACCCGCCAATCTCCAAGGATTGTGGACACCCCATCTCTGGTCACCCTGGCGAGGCAACTACACCGTGAACATCAACCTCGAAGAGAACTACTGGCCCACGTTCGTAGCCAATATGGAGGAGATGGCTAAACCCCTCGACGACTTTGTCAAAGCCCTCGCCACCAACGGGCAATATACTGCCAAGAACTATTATCATATAGGTGCAGGTTGGTGCTCCAGTCATAACTCCGATATCTGGGCCATGACGAACCCCGTAGGCGAGAAGCGTGAGAATCCGATGTGGGCCAACTGGAACCTCGGTGGGGCCTGGCTGGTGAATACCCTCTGGGAACGATACCAGTTTACACAGGACAAGGACTATCTGAAGACCGTCGCTTATCCATTGATGAAGGGAGCGGCTGATTTCTGTCTGCGCTGGCTCATCGAAAACCCTAAGGCTCCAGATGAATTGATTACAGCCCCCAGTACCTCACCAGAGAACGAATATATCACTGATAAAGGCTATCATGGTGTAACCTGCTATGGCGGCACGGCAGACCTCGCCATCATCCGCGAACTGTTTATCAACACCATTGCCGCAGGCAAGATTCTCGGAGTAAAGGACAAGGAGATGGAGAAAGCCCTCGCCCGTCTGCATCCTTATACCATCGGACACATGGGTGACCTGAACGAATGGTACTACGACTGGGATGACAGGGATTTCAAGCATCGCCATCAGAGTCATCTGATAGGTCTCTATCCAGGCTATCACCTCTCAAGTGTTTCCAATTTTTCCGGAATATCCGGAAATATCAATAGCCTGCTGAAGGCCTGTGAGCGTTCCCTCGAAATCAAGGGCGACGAGACCACCGGTTGGAGTACAGGATGGCGCATCAACCTCTGGGCACGACTGAAGAACGGTGAGCAAGCCTATCATATATACCGCAAACTACTGACTGCCGTTGCCCCAGAGAAAACTGGAATCCCCAATTACAGCAAGGGTGGCGGTACCTATCCCAACCTCTTCGATGCTCATCCCCCCTTCCAGATCGATGGAAACTTTGGTGGTGTTGCTGGTGTCTGCGAGATGCTGATGCAAAGTCAATGCACAATGCAGAATGCAGAATGCAAAATTATATTACTCCCTGCCTGTCCTGAGGCATGGAAGGACGGAGCCGTCAGCGGACTCTGTGCCCGTGGTGGCTATGAGGTCAGTTTCGAGTGGAAGGACGGTAAGGTGCGCGACTGTAGCATCAAGGCCAGGAAGAACGGAACCGTCACCTTATTATATAATGGACAGCAGAAGACTGTGAAATGTAAGGCCGGACAGACGCAGAACCTCAAGACATGGTAGTTTCTCACAAAGGGGACAGTCTCTTTTGTGAGATTAAAGGTATCCCTGTGCCTTCAGTTCTTTGACGGTATCAAGGAGTTCCTGATACCACGCCTCGCCAAAGCGTCGGATGAGCGGGTCTTTCAGAAACTGATAGAGGGGAAGGTTCAGTGCCTTCCCTTTTTCAATGGCTGCCTTACAGACATCCCAACGGTTATAATTCAGGCCTATGAGATTCTCGCCAATCTTCTTGGCACGGATAGGATAGAGCGCACAACTCACTGGCTTGCAGAATCGGGTCTTTCCCGCTCTGTAAGCCTTTTCCAATGCACAGAGACAACAATTAGTAATCATTGAACATTGACCATTGAACATTGACCATTCAATATCGCCATAATAGGTAAACACACAGTCTTTCCCCCTGACAATGCTTGTCACGAGGTCACCCTCCTGGTCAGTATAAGCCACGCCCTGTTTGTCAATCACACTCTGCGCCGAAGCCGAGAGGTCGCCCCAAACAGCATCGAGACAATCCTCAATCTCTGCGATTTCATCAAGTGTGACAGGTGCACCTGCATCACCCTCCACACAGCACTGGCCCTTGCAGACGCTCAGGTCACAACAGAATTTCTCCGTCAGGATCTCTGACGAGAGCAGCACGTCGCCGACTTGGATGATGGGAGGAAGGTTCTTCAATGGATAATGGATAATGGATAATGGATAATTATTTTTACCATTTAATGGGAGTCATGCCGTTCTGTTCAAGGTAGGCATTGCAGCGGGAGAACTGATGCTGGCCGAACCAGCCGCCACGATTTGCAGAGAGCGGAGAGGGATGTACGGACTCTAATACAAGGTTCTTTGACTTGTCAATCATATAGGCCTTCGAGCGGGCATAGCCACCCCAGAGCATATAGACGATATGTTCACGATGAGCAGCCAGGGTCTGGATAGCGGCATCGGTAAACTTCTGCCAACCCAGTGCGGAATGGCTGTTCGCCTGATGAGCCCTCACCGTCAGTGAGGCATTCAGTAGTAACACGCCCTGCTCCGCCCAGCGCGTCAGATTGCCTGAAGTAGGAATAGGTGTACCAAGGTCGTCGTGTATCTCCTTGAAGATGTTTTGTAGCGACGGCGGGAACATCACACCGTCCTGCACGGAGAAACTAAGCCCGTGAGCCTGTCCTGGTTCATGGTACGGATCCTGTCCGATAATCACCACCTTCACCTTGTCAAACGGACACAGGTTGAAGGCATTGAAAATCAATTTACCGGGAGGATAGCAGACGGTCTGCGTATACTCCTTCCGCACAGCCTCAGTCAGTTGTGCAAAATAAGGCTTCTCGAACTCAGCACCAAGGTGCGCCTTCCAAGTCTCTTCTATCTGTACATTCATTATAAAAACTATTTTGGCTGCGAAGTTACTCATTTTATCCCGAAAAACGTTACTTTTTCCGAAAAATAAACCTCGTTAACCAAATATCCTATGACAACATGACTCATTATTCCGCGTTTTTTCGTAAATTTGCAACCAACAATATAATAATATAGGTATGAAGACTTTGAAGTACATCTTTGGGACAATGCTGATGGCTTGCATCCCGTTTACAGTTAACGCACAATTCATGTTTGGAGGCGGAAATCGCGCAAATCAGGACAGCCTTCGAAAGATTGCTGCTGCTGACTATGCCGACATGCTGGCTAAGGTAGGAGTAGGACAGCCCCGTGAAGGCCGTCAGCCCAACAGTCAGGATGAGAGCAAGCATCCCAATTATGACGAACTGACAGCCAATCCTTATCCCTTCTATCCCGATCCACTCGTGACTGAAGGCGGCAAGAAGGTCACCAGTGCCAAGATGTGGTACAAGGTACGCCGTCCTGAGATTATCCGCCTGTTTGAGGACAATGTATATGGCCGCATTCCGGACAATGTCCCCAACGTAAAATGGGAAGTCACCAATGAGGAGAAGAAGGAGTTTGCAGGAAAACAGGTAGTGGTGCGCTATCTGAAAGGCGTGGTAGACAACTCCAGTTGTCCATCCATCAAGGTTGAGATTCAAGCCAACGTGGTCTATCCCGAAGGCAAGCAGAACCTACCCGTCATCATAGAATTCGGATTCGGAGGCGGTGACCCACTTCGCAGTTTTGGCGGAGGTGTGTCGTGGAAACAGATGGTGATAGAACGCGGATGGGCTGCTGCCACCATCAACCCCTCATCCATCCAAGCCGATTCAGGGTCAGGCCTGACCAACGGCATCATCGGGCTCTGCAACAAGGGTGCCCACCGTCAACCCACCGACTGGGGTTCACTCCGTGCCTGGGGCTGGGGCCTGTCGCGTCTGATAGACTACTTGGAGACCGATAAGACTTTCGATGCCACCAAGTGCGCCATCGAGGGTGTTTCCCGTTATGGCAAGGCCTCACTCGTGGCGATGGCCTTTGAGGAGCGCATCGCAGCAGGATTCATTGCCTCATCAGGCAAGGCCGGGGCAGCAGGATGGCGTCGTGACTGCGGTGAGAGTATCGGCAACATCGTCTCACATGAAGAGTACCACTGGGTATGCGGTAACCTGATCAAATATGGTACTGATCCGTTGACGGAAAACGATCTCCCAGTTGACCAGCACGAACTCATTGCCCTCTGTGCCCCACGTGCCTGCTTCATCTCTACTGGCAGTTGGAACGGCGACAAATGGCAGGATGTGGTCGGCTCGTTCATATCGGCCTCAAAGGCATCACCCGTCTATGAACTGCTTGGCTATAAAAGTGTAGGCACAGACCTCTTCCCAGGTATGGACAACGGTTTGATGGAGGGACGCCTTACCTATCGTCAGCACCACGGTGGTCATGAAGCAGGTCCCAACTGGCCCTTCTTCCTCGACTTCTTTGAACGTGAAGTGGTTAATAAGTAAGAAACGGCGCAACTCATAACGAGTCGCGCCGTTCTTTACCTTATTATATCGTTAAGGATTTAATCCTTGATCAGGTTCTCACCCGTCATATCGGCAGGCTGCTCCAGGCCCATGATGTGGAGGATGGAGGGAGCCACGTCAGCCAGACGACCGTCTTTCACCGTTGCCGAATTGTTGTTGGTGACGTAAATGAAAGGCACGGGGTTCAGTGAGTGAGCGGTATTCGGAGTACCATCAGGGTTGATGGCATTATCAGCATTACCGTGGTCAGCAATGATGATGGCCTCGTAGTCGTTGGCCTTAGCAGCCTCGATGACCTCACGCACACAGTTGTCAACAGCCCATACAGCCTTGGCGATGGCGTTGTAGATACCTGTGTGACCTACCATATCACCGTTGGCGAAGTTCACGACGATGAAGTCGTACTTGGCCTCGTTGATGGCAGCGACGAGTTTATCCTTCACCTCATAGGCACTCATCTCGGGCTTCAGGTCGTAGGTAGCCACCTTCGGAGAAGGCACCAGGATACGATCCTCACCCTCGTAGGGAGCCTCGCGACCACCATTGAAGAAGAAGGTGACATGTGCGTATTTCTCCGTCTCAGCGGTATGCAACTGCTTCTTGCCCTGCTTGCTCAGATATTCTCCTAATGTATCCTCCACGTTCTCCTTGGGGAAGAGAATATGTACGCCCTTGAAGTTGGCATCGTATGGTGTCATACAGTAGTACTGCAATCCAGGGATGATCTTCATACCCTGCTCTGGCATATCCTCCTGCGTCAGTGCGATGGTCATCTCCTTAGCACGGTCATTACGGAAGTTGATAAAGATGACGACGTCGCCCTCTTCGATGCAGCCATTGACGCTGGCATTGTGGATAGGTTTGATGAACTCATCCGTCACGCCCTCATCGTATGATTCCTGCATAGCAGCAACCATATCCGTAGCCTGCTTACCCACACCATTCACGATCAGGTCGTAACCCTCCTTCACGCGCTCCCAGCGCTTATCACGATCCATGGCGTAGAAACGACCAACAATACTGGCGATAGCGGCATCATTATCGGCACAAACCTTGCTGACCTGCTCGATAAAACCCTTACCGCTCTTCGGGTCGGTATCACGTCCGTCCATATAGCAGTGAACAAACACCTGATTCTTCAGGCCGTATGCCTTACCGATCTCGATGAGTTTGAACAGGTGGTCGAGGCTTGAGTGTACGCCACCGTCAGAGGTCAGTCCCATCAGGTGGAGTTTCTTGTTGTTCTCCTTGGCGTATGTATAGGCGGCCTTCACCTGAGGATTCTCCATGATAGAGCCATCCTTGCAGGCACGGTTGATCTTCACGAGGTCCTGATAGACGATGCGTCCTGCACCGATATTGAGGTGACCCACCTCAGAGTTACCCATCTGTCCGTCGGGCAATCCTACGTCTTCACCAGAAGCCTGGAGTTGAGAGTGGGCTGATGTCGCTGTTAACAGATCGAGGTAAGGTGTGGGGGTATTATAAATCACATCACCCTTACCATGCTTACCGATTCCCCATCCGTCGAGAATCATCAAAAGTGCTTTCTTTGCCATAACTTATTACTTTTTACACGTACGTTTTATTTTGCGGGTGCAAAGTTACGAAAAAACATCTAATTTTTCCATTATTTTTTTCATAATAATTTGCTGGTTTGTTTTTTTTGCGTAACTTTGTGGCCGTTTTTTGGAACCATTAAAGATTAAACATATATTTTGAAACACATAGTTAGCATTTTTTCTGTGGCATTGCTGATTGACGGCTGTGTGATTATGGCATGCTGTGGAGGATTCAGTCGTGAGGATTCCAAGGTGGCAAATTCCAACGAGGTCCTGCTTAAAGACACTATGACCAAGTCCAATCATCTGGCATCAGAGATGGCCGTACAGGTGGAGAGTGGAATCGTGCTGGAACATGTGCATAACATTTACAATCTTGTCAAGCATGAAACCCAAAACATGGGAGGGAGTGTGGATAACGACCTGCTCGACAAGGCATACTGTTCAAAATCATGGAACGAGTTACTGATGGCTGTACGCAAAAAAGAGTTCAAAACAAACAATACATTCTTCGTCATCAACCACTGGACGATGGCCTATGACACAAACCAGGTCAGTTTCGACGAGTTTGAGGTCAAGTATTGCCATATCGGAGCCAATAATGAACGTTTTGCCCGCGTCGACTTCACCGTTTACACCCCCGACTCCTATATACCGGCACGAATAGACCTGGTGTATGAGGATGGAGAGTGGAAGATTGACAATTTCCATCATTTGAAGTATATGATGGACATGAAGGAGTGCATGTGGGAGTTCTTGCTGAACGACCACTCATAACTCATCAGAAAACTCGAGGCTCAGTTGTCCGTCACCCAAGAGATTGTAACTCTTGCGATGGTAAGGCGTGATGCCATACTGTTTAATGGCCTCACGATGCTTCTTCGTAGGATATCCCTTGTTCGACAGCCAGTCGTATTGAGGATATTCTTTCGCGAGTTCGTTCATGTAGTCGTCACGATAGGTCTTGGCGAGGATACTCGCAGCAGCGATGGAGAGATACTTCCCATCGCCCTTGACAATGGTGGTATGGGGTAAAGGTAATTGCTCTCCCCCTTGAGGGGGAGCAGGGAGGGGGTCTCTATAGGGCTTGAAGCGGTTGCCGTCCACGATGATAGCCTCTGGGCGCACTTTGAGTTGATCCAATGCCCTGTGCATCGCAAGGATGGAGGCATTCAGAATATTGATCTTGTCGATCTCCTCAGGCGTCACAATCCCCACTGCCCAGGCCACAGCATCTCGCTCAATGATTTCACGTAGTTCGTAACGGCGCTTCTCCGTCAGTTGCTTGGAGTCGTTGAGGAGTTCGTTTTGGTAGTCTGGTGGCAAGATGACAGCAGCGGCATAGACACTCCCTGCCAGACAGCCTCGCCCTGCCTCGTCGCAGCCTGCCTCGATCTTTCCTTCGTAGAAATGACTCAGAAGACCTTTCCCCTGCCCCTCCCTAATATGGAGGGGCGTAGATACTGCATCCTTTATTGTCTCTTTCTTCATTCTCTAGAACATCTGGGCAACGCGACGGATGCCAGCCACAAGGGTGTCTATCTCTTCCTTTGTATTGTAGAGGGCAAACGAGGCACGAACGGTACCAGAGATACCCAGACGGTCCATCAAGGGTTGGGCACAGTGGTGGCCTGTGCGCACAGCAATACCCAAGCGATCCAAGAGGGTTCCCATATCCAAGTGGTGGATATCACCAACATTGAAAGAAACTACTGCGTCTTTATTGACCATTGACCATTGACCATCGACCATTGACCATTGTGGACCGTAGATCTTCATTCCTTCGATGGTCTGGAGTTGTTCCATGCAGTAGCGGGTGAGTTCCTGCTCATGCTGCTGGATAGCCTCGAAGCCGATAGATTCAATATACTGGATGGCTTTGGCAAGGCCGTGGGTCGCCACATAGTCGGGAGTGCCTGCCTCAAACTTAAACGGCAGGCGCTCGAAGGTGGTCTTCTCCCATGTCACCTTGTCGATCATCTCACCCCCACCCTGATACGGTGGCAGTTTCTCAAGCCATTCTTCCTTACCATAGAGCACACCGATGCCCGTAGGTCCGTACATCTTATGTCCGCTGAAAGCGAAGAAGTCGCAATCCATTGCCTGCACGTCCACCATGAAGTGGGGCGCACTCTGGGCACCGTCCACCAAGACAGGGATACCATGCGCATGGGCTACCCTGATAATCTCCTCCACAGGATTAACCGTTCCCAGCACATTACTCACATGCGCCACACTGATGATCTTGGTGCGAGATGTAATCAACGATTCCAACTGATCCAGACAGAGTA
>JAFZNI010000157.1 GCA_017551005.1 Prevotella sp. | reverse complement strand
GCCATCGAGTTTACGAATGATTTCGAGAACGCTGTGTTCGACCGCTCTAAGTTGGTGCTCCACCTCAATGAGGAAGTCTATGCTGGTGGTTCACTGCCTAACCTCATCGAAGGCGGTGCTGAGTGGGAGATCGGTAAGTTTAACACTAAAACGAAGTAACGCATTATGGGAAATACAGTCATGTTTTGCATTCTCGCGGTGTTCATCATCGGCTCGGCGCTGATGTGTGTGACCACCACGCGAATTATGCGGGCCGCAACATTTATGTTGTTTGTGCTCTTCGGTGTAGCAGGCATCTATTTCCTGCTCGACTATACCTTCCTGGGCGCCGCTCAGATTGCAGTATATGCCGGAGGCGTTACGATGATCTATGTGTTCGCCATCCAGTTGGTGAGCAAGCGCACCCTTCAAGGTTTGGAGGAACGTGTGAAGTCCAGTAAGATGATTGCTGGCGGTTTGGCTGCTTTGGCCGGACTGGTAGTTGTCACGCTGATTCTGTTGAAGACAGGCTTCATCACTCAGGAAATCGCCAACGTAGAGGTGCCGATGAAGGAAATCGGTATGGCTCTCGTCGGCTCAGAGAAGTATCAGTATGTATTGCCCTTCGAGTTTATCTCAGTATTCCTGCTGGCATGTATCATCGGAGGCTTGGTTGTTGCACGTAAAGAAAAGGAGGATAAGGTATGATACCCATTGAATGTTATTTCGCGCTGAGTGCGCTCCTGTTCTTTATCGGTGTCTATGGTTTTGTGACGCGTCGCAATCTGATTGCCATGCTCATCTCTGTGGAGTTGGTGCTCAATGCCGTCGACATCAATTTTGCAGCCATCAACCGTCTGCTCTATCCCAACGGGATGGAAGGTATGTTTATGACACTCTTCGTGATTGGCGTTGCTGCTGCTGAAAGTGCGGTGGCCATCGCTATTATCATCAATGTCTATCGCAAGTTCAAGAGCGACAGCGTTGATGCCATCCAGAATATGAAACGATAGTTAAAGGTAAAAAGGTAAAAAAGTAAAAAGGTAAATTATGTTTAGTTACACAATATTTATCATGCTTCTGCCGCTGCTGTCGTTCATCATTCTTGGACTGGCTGGCATGAAGATGCAGCATAAGACGGCAGGCCTGATTGGTACCTGCTCTCTTGGCATCGTCACGATACTCTCATACCTCTGCGCCTTCCAGTACTTTGGTATGGATCGCGTGAACGGGGCGTATCAGACGTTTGTCCCGTATAATTTCACGTGGCTGCCTTTAGGCAACCTGCACTTTGACCTCGGTATCCTGTTGGATCCTATCAGCGTAGTGATGCTGATTGTGATCTCAACCGTATCACTGATGGTTCATATCTACTCTTTCGGCTATATGCACGGTGAGAAGGGCTTCCAGCGTTACTACGCTTTCCTGAGCCTCTTCACGATGTCGATGCTGGGCTTGGTACTGGCCACCAATATCTTCCAGATGTATATGTTCTGGGAACTCGTAGGTGTCTCGTCATACCTGCTCATCGGCTTCTACTATCCTTTGAAGCCTGCTATTGCCGCTTCTAAGAAGGCATTCATCGTCACCCGCTTTGCCGATATGTTCTTCCTCGTGGGTATTCTGACCTTCGGTTACTTTGTCGATTCGTTCAGTTTCTCGTTTGCTGGCGACATCGTGATGGGTCAGGGCACAACACCATTCATCCAGGGAAACATTGTCAAGGCTGTTGCCGCTGGTGGTTTCATCATTCCTACCGCACTGGTGCTGATGTTCATTGGTGGTGCCGGTAAGTCTGCCATGTTCCCGTTGCACATCTGGTTGCCCGATGCCATGGAGGGTCCGACACCTGTATCTGCACTCATCCATGCTGCTACGATGGTGGTGGCTGGTGTGTTCCAGATTGCCCGTATGTTCCCCTTGTGGATTCAGTATGCCCCTGAGGCTATGTCGATTGTGGTCTGGGTGGGTGTGTTCACCGCGTTCTATGCCGCTGCTGTGGCCTGTGCCCAGAGCGACATCAAGCGTGTGCTCGCTTTCTCTACCATCTCACAGATTGCCTTCATGATGGTGGCGCTCGGCGTTTGTCTGCCTGGTCATGAGGGATTTTTCGACAATCACGCCCAGTTGGGTTATATGGCTGGTATGTTCCATCTGTTCACCCACGCCATGTTCAAGGCATGTCTGTTCCTTGGTGCCGGTTGTATCATCCACGCTGTCCATTCTAACGAGATGGAAATGATGGGAGGTCTGCGCAAGTATATGCCTGTCACTCACATCACGTTCTTGATCTCGTGCCTGGCCATCGCTGGTATCCCATTCTTCTCGGGCTTCAGTTCGAAGGATGAGATTATCACGGCCTGCATGCAGTACAGTCCTGTGGTGGGTTGGATCATGACAGGTATTGCTGCCATGACCGCCTTCTATATGTTCCGTCTGTACTACGGTATCTTCTGGGGAACTGAAAATCGCTCGGCTCACGAGCATCATACGCCTCATGAGGCTCCGTTGTCGATGACGATTCCTCTGATTGTTCTTTGTGTCATCACCGTTGGCGTGGGTGTCTATTCCACGTTAGGCGGATTCCTGGGCTGGGGTGGCAGTTTCGGCAGTTACGTATCAGCCGCAGGAACTGATTACACCATCCATTTTGACACGCAGATTGCTGCTACCTCTACGATTATTGCCATTCTGAGCATCTGTCTGGCTACTTATATCTATAAAGGTGAGAGCCAGCCGATTGCCGATCGTTTGTATAAGACGTTCCCCAAGTTGCATCGCGCAGCCTACAAGCGTTTCTATCAGGACGAGATCTGGCAGTATGTCACTCATCGTATTATCTTCCGTTGCGTCAGCACACCAATCGCCTGGTTCGACCGTCACATCGTCGATGGTACGTTCAACTTCATGGCGTGGGGTGCTAACGAGGCAGGTGAGAGTATCCGCAGTTGGCAGAGTGGCGATGTTCGCCAGTATGCCGTCTGGTTCCTCACGGGCTCAGTCGCATTAACGCTCGTGTTACTCGCTTTAATGTAAAAATGTAATAATGATAAAATGTAAAAATGAAAATAACCTGTAGGATTGGAAATCGTAGGAGTTAATTCTTACATTTTTAAATTCTTACATTTTTTAATTGAGAAAGAATTATGAGTATATTAAGTGTTTTCGTAGTAATCCCCGCCTTGATGCTGTTGGGTCTTTGGCTTGCCAAGAACCTCAATCAGGTGCGTGGTGTGATGGTGGCAGGCTCCTCATGCCTGTTGGCCCTTTCCATTTGGCTGACGATATACTTTGTCCAGCAGCGTGGAGCAGGCAATACGGCTGAGATGCTGCTCACGTATAGTGTACCCTGGTTTAAACCTCTGAATATCGCCTACAGTGTTGGTGTCGACGGTATCTCTGTCGTGATGCTGCTCTTGTCGAGCATCATCGTGTTCACCGGTACGTTTGCCTCTTGGCAACTCAAGCCCCTTACCAAGGAGTATTTCCTCTGGTTCACCCTGCTCTCTACGGGTGTGTTCGGCTTCTTCATCTCTACTGACCTCTTCACGATGTTCATGTTCTACGAGGTGGCGCTGATCCCGATGTATCTGTTGATTGGTGTCTGGGGTTCTGGTCATAAGGAGTATTCGGCCATGAAACTGACCCTGATGCTGATGGGAGGCTCGGCCTTGCTGATTCTCGGTCTGCTGGGTATCTATTTCTACAATGGTCAGTATAGTGGCAGTTACACGTTCGAACTGACGACGATTGCCGCCAACCATTGTATTCCTGTTGACATACAGACAGTGTTCTTCCCCTTCATCTTCATTGGATTCGGTGTGCTGGGAGCCCTGTTCCCGTTCCACACATGGTCTCCCGACGGTCACGCCTCTGCGCCTACAGCAGTATCAATGCTGCACGCTGGTGTGCTGATGAAACTGGGAGGTTATGGCTGTTTCCGTGTGGCGATGTACCTGTTGCCTGAGGCTGCTCAGGATCTCTCATGGATCTTCCTCATCCTCACCACGATCTCTGTAGTCTATGGTGCGCTGAGTGCCTGTGTACAGACCGACCTGAAGTATATCAATGCTTATTCATCCGTGTCGCACTGCGGACTCGTACTCTTCGCCCTGTTGATGATGAGTCAGACGGCTGTGACGGGTGCTGTTCTCCAGATGTTGTCTCACGGTCTGATGACGGCCCTCTTCTTTGCCCTGATCGGTATGATCTACGGACGTACTCATACCCGTGACATCCGCGAGTTGGCAGGTCTGATGAAGATTATGCCATTCCTCGCTGTGGGTTATGTGATTGCAGGTCTGGCTAATCTGGGCCTTCCAGGATTCTCTGGATTCATTGCTGAGATGACCATCTTCGTAGGAGCCTTCGGTGCTGAACCGATGAGTGGCGACCCCAACACCTCGTTCCGTATGGTGGCTACCATCATCGCCTGTATGTCGATTGTCGTTACGGCTGTCTACATCCTGCGTGTTGTCGGTAAGATCCTCTATGGCGAGGTAGAGAACAAGCACTTCCTCGAACTCACCGATGCGACATGGGATGAGCGCGTCGCTGTGATCTGCCTCATCTTCTGTGTGGCCGGTCTGGGATGTGCGCCGTTCATCTTCAGCGATATGATCTCACCTGCCGCAGGAACAATCTTGGAGTCAATTGGTGTCATGTAAAGAAAGGAGGGAATAAGATATGAATTACGGACAATTCTTATATATGCTTCCAGAGTTTGCTCTGGTAATAGCATTGATCATTGTGTTTGCATTCGATTTCGCTTTCTCAAAGAACGGTGAGTTCCGTGGGGAGAAAAGCAATACAACACTGGGACGTCTGACTATTTTCATGTTGATGAGTGTTGGCCTCGCCATTTTCAGTGCGATGCGACAGGAGGATACGGTTACTGCCTTTGGCGGTCTGTATGTGGCTTCTCAGGCTGTAAGTGTGATGAAGTTAGTGCTTACCTTCGGTACGTTCATTGTGGTCATCATGGCGCAGTCGTGGGTAGAGACCCGTCTGCGTATCGCTGGTGAGTTCTATATGCTCATCCTCAGTACCCTGCTGGGTATGTTTGTCATGATGTCCAGCGGCAATTTCCTGCTGTTCTTCCTCGGTCTTGAGATGGCTTCCGTGCCTCTGGCCTGTATGGTGGCCTTCGACAAGAATAAGAACAGTGCTGAGGGTGCCGCCAAATACATCCTCGTGGCGACGTTCTCCAGTGGTGTGATGCTGTTCGGTATCTCGTTCATCTACGCCGCTACAGGTACACTCTATTTCGATGATGTGGCCGCTACCATTACTGCTGAGCCACTGACCATCATGGGTCTGGTGTTCTTCTTCAGCGGTCTTGGTTTCAAGATCTCGCTCGTGCCCTTCCACTTCTGGACGGCTGACACCTATCAGGGTGCGCCTACACCAGTGACGGGTTATCTAAGCGTCATCTCCAAGGGTGCCGCCGCTATCACGCTGTGCATCATCCTGATGAAGGTGTTCCAGCCGATGGTTGAGTACTGGGACTATATGCTCTATATCGTCATCGTACTCTCCATCACGGTAGCCAACCTGTTTGCCATCCGTCAGAATGAACTCAAACGATTCATGGCCTTCTCGAGTATCTCACAGGCCGGTTATATCATGCTCGCCGTTGTTGGAAACAACCAACTCGGCGTGGCTGCGCTGACCTACTATGTGCTTGTCTATATCGTTGCCAATATGGCTGTCTTCACCGTCATCAACGTGGTGGAGCGCAATAACGACGGACGTACCGATATGGCTGCCTACAACGGTTTCTATCAGACCAACCCCAAGTTGTCGTTCCTGATGACGCTGGCTCTGTTCTCGTTGGCAGGTATCCCACCGTTTGCCGGTATGTTCTCGAAGTTCTTCGTGTTCATGTCTGGCGTGCAGAACGGTGATCCCGCAGCCTATTTCGTCGTCTTCATCGCCTTGGTGAACACGGTAGTGTCACTCTACTACTACCTGCTTATCGTCAAGGCTATGTATATCACAAAGACCGACAGTCCGCTGCCTACGTTCAAGAGCGATGAGGGTTCCAAGATTGCCCTTGGCATCTGCACTGCAGGCATCGCCCTCTTCGGTGTTGTCAGTTGCATCTACGAATGGATTGCTGCCGCAGGATTGTAATCACACGAATGATACTAATACGATTAGCCGCTGGGGATTATCCCCAGCGGCTTTTTCTATAGAGAATGTTGTTTGTCTTTCAATTGCTTGCGGAATTCGGAAGGGGATACACCGAAGTTCTCGCGGACGTACTTGCCGAAGAAGGAGACATTACAAAATCCAAGTTTCATGGCAATCTCCTTGATGGTGAGGTTGGAGTGAAGCAAGTAGTAGCGCACGTCGTTCTGCACATACTCGCTGATCCAGTCGTAGGCTGTCTTTTTGCTGATATCACGGCAGACCATTGTCAAATAACGTGGTGAGACGCATAGTTTGTCGGCGTAGTAGGAGAGGGAATATTTCTTGATCTCGCTCGATGACAGCAGAGTAATGAAATTATCGAAGAGAATCTTCCGTTGGTTGGTCTCATGAGATGATTCCGTTTTCATCTGCTGGGATAGTGCACGGCTGATGCCATAGAGGAGCACGCGGACAATCGAATGGATGACTTCTTTCTGGAAGGCACCGGTCTTCTCCTCAATGTTGAACATCAGCAGCGCAAACAAATGCCCTCGCAGTATGGTGTCGGTGGGGGTCAGATGCAACAGGTTATGCTTGTCGAGGAAAAGGCTCTTATTCCAGATGGGCAGGTTCGGGTAGAGCATGGACATCAACAGTGACTTTGTGATGCACAGTAGTTTGCAGTCCAGATTCTTGCTCATGACGAAATTGTCATAGATGGCATTCGGGTGACCGATGAAGATATCGTCTTTGACGATGGTGTACTCGTGGCCGTCCATGTCGAAGGTGAATTCTCCTTCGAAGCATACGGCGACAAAAACCATCTCCAACTGTGTCGGATGCATGTGGGGATGGTACCTCAGGTGGTTAATGATAGTCAAGTCCCCGTCGATGTAATCGGGCTCCTGAAAATTATGTTCTGTCAGGCCGACGTAGGGTGTTATGTCCTTTAGGTTGTTATTCATATTGCAAATATCGGGAGTTTTTGGGAGAAAACAACCTGTTTTTGCAAAAAAAGAACACTATTTGTATATGCATTTCCTCTTTCGAACACTTTTGTTCTTTATTTGAATATTTTTTGTAGGAAGGCGGGGGTGTATCCTTGCTGACTTTTCGACACTTCTTCGGGAGTTCCTGTCGAGAGTACCTGTCCACCCTTCCTGCCGCCTTCTGGACCCATGTCGATGAGATGGTCTGCCTGTTTGATGACATCCAGATTGTGTTCGATGACGATGACGGTATTGCCTCTGTCGACCAGTTTTTGAAGGACATCCATGAGGATACGGATGTCTTCGAAGTGCAGGCCGGTGGTTGGCTCGTCGAGGATATAGAGCGTCTTGCCCGTGTCTTTCTTCGAGAGTTCGGTGGCCAGTTTGACACGCTGGCTTTCCCCGCCGGAGAGGGTGGTGGAGGGTTGACCGAGTTTGATATACCCCAGTCCCACGTCCTGGATAGTCTTAATCTTACGGAGGATATCGGGTACGTTTTCGAAGAATTCGACGGCCTGGTTGATGGTCATATCGAGCACGTCGGCAATGGACTTGCCCTTGTATCTCACTTCGAGGGTCTCGCGGTTATAGCGTTTGCCGTGACAGACTTCGCAGGGTACCTGAATGTCGGGCAGGAAGTTCATCTCGATGGTCTTATAGCCATTGCCGCCACACTCTTCGCAACGGCCCCCCTTGACATTAAACGAGAAGCGTCCCGGCTTATAGCCGCGTATCTTGGCTTCGGGCAGGTTGACGAAGAGGCTGCGGATGTCGGAGAAGACACCTGTATAGGTGGCGGGATTGGAACGGGGCGTGCGCCCTAAGGGCGACTGGTCGACATCCACCACCTTATCTATATATTGCAGGCCCTCGATGCTGTCGTAAGGCATGGGTTTTTTCAGGGAACGGTAGAAATGCTGGCTGAGGATGGGTTGCAGGGTCTCGTTGATGAGGGTGGACTTGCCCGAGCCGCTCACACCGGTGACGACGATGAGTTTGCCGAGCGGGAACTCCACGTCGATGTGTTTGAGATTGTTGCCTGTGCAGCCTCGGAGGATGAGCGACCTACCACCTTGTCCCTCTCTACGATGGAGGGGAGCGGTATCCACTTTCAACTCGCCCTTGAGGTACTTCGCGGTGAGGGTGTTGGCTTTCAGCAATTCGGATGGGGTGCCTTGGAAGACCACCTCACCGCCCTTGCGCCCGGCCTTCGGACCGATGTCGACGATATAGTCGGCGTTGAGCATCATATCCTGGTCGTGCTCCACGACGATGACGGTATTGCCCAGATCACGCAGTTCTTTCAGTGAATGGATCAGTCGTTCGTTGTCGCGCTGGTGCAAGCCGATGCTTGGCTCGTCGAGGATATACAGCACGTTGACCAGTTGCGAGCCTATCTGTGTGGCCAGACGGATGCGCTGACTCTCACCACCGGAGAGTGAGGCTGACTGGCGGTTCAGGGCGAGATAGTCGAGTCCCACCTCCAAAAGGAAGTCGAGACGGGTGCGGATCTCTTTCAGGATTTCTGTGGCAATCTGCTGTTGCTGGTGATCCAGGTGCCCTTCTACCTGATCGAGCCATTCGCGCAGTTCGGCAATGTCCATCGAGGCAAGTTCCGAGATATTCTTGTCCCAGATGCGGTAGGAGAGGGCTTCGCGGTTAAGCCGTTGCCCGTGACACTCCGGACATTCACATTCTGCCAGAAACTGGTCGGCCCATTTCTGTCCAGATGCGGAGTCGTCGTTGTCCATCACGCTGCGGAGGTATTTGATGATACCGTCGAAGGTCGTGAAATAGTCGCTGGACGTATGCACCAGTTCCTTGTCGATGCGGACGCTCTCCAAGGAGCCGTAGAGGATTTCCCTCATGGCCTCGTCGGGGATATCTTCGATGGGGGTTTCGAGGTTGCAGTCGTGTTTCTTCAACAGGGCATCAATCTGCCAGAAGATCATCTGGTTCTTGTACTTGCCGAGGGGAACGATGCCGCCCTCACGGATGGTCTGCCTGCGGTCGGGGATGACTTTTTTGAGGTCTATCTCGTTGATGATGCCTAAGCCCTTGCAGTGAGGGCATGCCCCTTGGGGGGAGTTGAAGGAGAAGTTATTGGGGGCCGGGTCGCTGTAACTGATGCCGGTTGTGGGGCACATCAGTCGTTTAGAGAAATGCTTGATGGCTCCCGTGTCCTTGTCGAGGATCATGATCAGACCTTCGCCTTGTTTCATAGCGATGGAAACGGACTTCTTGAGACGGTCCAGACTTTCCTCGTTCAGACCTCTGTCGCCCCCTAACTTAGGGGGCACGAGTTTATCGATGACCACCTCGATGTTGTGGTTCTTGTATCGGTCCACCTTCATGCCGCGGGTCACCTCCACCAGTTCACCGTCCACCCGCATATTCAGGTAGCCCTTCCTGCGCATGGCCTCGAAGAGTTCGCGGTAGTGTCCCTTTCGGCTCCGTACCACAGGAGCAAGAATCAATATCTTTTTGCCCTCGTAGTCGTGCAGGATCATATCGAGCACCTTCTCTTCCGTATATTTCACCATCTCCTCCCCAGTGGCATAACTGTAGGCCTTGCCGGCACGGGCAAAGAGCAAGCGCAGGTAGTCGTATATCTCCGTCGTGGTGCCGACGGTGGAACGGGGGTTCTTGTTGGTGGTCTTCTGTTCGATGCTGATGACGGGCGACAAGCCGGTAATCTTATCGACATCCGGGCGCTCCATACCGCCAAGGAAATTACGGGCGTATGCTGAGAAGGTTTCGATATAGCGTCGTTGACCTTCGGCAAAGATAGTGTCGAAGGCGAGTGACGACTTACCGGAACCGCTCAGTCCGGTGATGACTGTCAGCGAGTTGCGTGGTATCTCCACATCCACATTTTTCAGATTATGGACGCGGGCACCATACACATTGATCTTGTCGTCCATGCCTTAGTTGTTCAGTCTGTTTCCCTCGGTAAAGCCTGTCAGGACATTCACGTCCTTACGGATATTGTATTCCCTGCCGTCGGCTCCTTTCGCCTTCACCAACAGGAAATAGGTGCCGTCTTTCACCACCTTGCCATTGTAAGTGCCGTCCCATTCCCCGGCGGGGTCAGTCCATTCGTAGAGTTTCTGTCCCCATCTATTAAAGATGTACGCATGAAACTCCACGATACTCTGGTATTCCTTGGCCTTGAAGGTAGGGTTCTTCTCATCGCCGTTGGGCGAGAAGGCATTGGGGAAGGAGAGTTTACTTTCGCTGACGGTCACTTTGATGGGGGTTGAGGGCAGTTCATCACTCTCAGGACTGGCTTTTGCTTTCAGGGTAACGGTGAAGGTACCCGACTCGGTGAAGGTGTATTCGGTGTCCTCCTCGTAGCGCACCATCATTTCCGTTTCCTCACCATCTTTCTGGAAGTGCCACTCATAGATAGGATCGTAGCCGCTCATATTGTAGGGATTGGCACGGAAGGTAACGGCCAAAGGCGCCTGTCCGGCAAAGTCAGAAGTGGCCTCGGTCTCTTTCCCGTCATCGTTGATGTAGATGGCCGATGGCGAGACACCCGGGTAGTTGTTCTGTGCTTGCACCGTCAGACACAAAAAGGCTGTCAATGACAGCAAAAATATCCTTTTTATTCTCATAATCTGATGTATTAACGTGCAAAGATAGTAAATATTTCATAATTCTTAGTCTATTGTTCATAATAATTTTGTATTTTTGCACGGTAATTTGGATAAAACGGAGATTATGACAAGGATTTTAAGATATTTTGTGCTGTTGCTGTTGCTGGCGTTTACGGTGGATTCCGTGGCGCAGGGTGCAGACCAGATACGCAGTACGCATAAGGTGAAGCGGAAAGAAACCATCTTCGGCATAGCCAGGATGTACGACCTTTCCATCGAGGATCTGATCAAGGCCAATCCTGAGATGAAAGAGCCGGGATATGAGTTGAAGAAGGGTGCTGTGATCAATATCCCTTATGTGAAGCCAGACTCATCGAAGACTACCTATACGGAAAAGCCGGCAGTTGTTCCCGTTGCAAGTCAGACACCAGTTGATGATGTGCGTCAGCGGGAAATCCGAGTCGGGGTGATGCTGCCCTTGCACAATATCAACGGCGACGGGAAACGGATGGTGGAGTACTACCGTGGTATCCTGATGGCCTGCGACAGTCTGAAGAAGACGGGCCTTTCCATCGACGTACACGCCTGGAATGCTGCCGAGGACGCAGATATGTCGATGATCCTGCAAGACCCTGCCGCTGCCAAGTGCGACATCATCTTCGGACCGCTCTATTCCAAGCAGATGCAGGCGCTTTCCGACTTTGTGGAGAAGCACGACATCCGACTGGTGATTCCGTTTTCCATTACCGCCCCGCAATTGCTGACGAATCGAAACATCTTCCAGATATGGCAGTCGCCGACGAACATCAATGAGGCTACCATCGTGCATTATCTGGATAAGTTCAAGGATTATCATCCAGTCTTCATCGACTGCAACGACTCGACGAGTAAGAAGGGCATCTTTACTTTTGGTCTCCGTCGACAGTTGGAAGGGCGCGGCATTGAGTATGGCATCACCAACCTGAAATCAAGTGAGGAAGTCTTCTCGAAGTCATTCAGTCGTACGCAGAAGAATATGGTTATCCTGAATACGGGACGCTCCCCGGAGTTGGGTGTGGCCTTTGCCAAGATCAACGGACTGAAATTCAATAATCCCACGCTCGACATCTCGATATTCGGCTATACCGAGTGGCTGATGTACACCCGTACCCATCTGGAGAACTTCTACAAGTACGATACCTATATCCCTTCGCATTTCTACTACAATCCCCTGTCGGCTTCGACAGAGCGACTGGAACAGAAATACCGCTGGAACTTCCACAGTGACATGCAGAATGCCCTGCCGCGTTTTGCACTGACGGGCTTCGACCATGCCTATTTCTTCCTGAAAGGACTGAATAAGTACGGTAAGACCTTCAACGGGGCTGCGGGTATGTTCGGCTATCCTCCCGTACAGACACCGTTGGTGTTTGAGCGTATGGGTAATGGCGGCTTGCAGAATCATAGTATCCTCTTCGTTCACTATACCCCGGAGCACAGAGTGGAAACAGTGAAGTTTTAAACTATGCGCCAGTTCATCTTCATTATACTTTCAATTCTCACCTTCTCACCTTCCTTCGCTCAGGTGGGTGAGTATCGTAACGACTTTGCCATTGGCGGCAGTGCCGGCTATACGATGAGTAGCATCGCCTTTGTTCCGACGGTGCCTCAGGGAGAGTTGGGCGGTCTGACATTCGGTTTTACGGCCCGATATACCTGTGAGAAGTATTTCAGTAGCATCTGTGCCGTGGTGGGCGAGGTCAACTATGCGCAGATTGGTTGGCAGGAACGTATATGGGATAAGAAGGACCAGCCGGTGGTGATGCTGTCGGATACGACCCAGTCATTGGCATATTCCCGTAAGATGGCGTATGTCCAAATCCCTTTTATGGCTCGTCTGGGGTGGGGGCGAGAGCGGAGCGGTCTACAGTTCTTCTTCCAGTTGGGACCGCAGATTGGTTTCTTTCTGAATGAGAAGACCGAGACGAACTTCGACAGACTTACCGAGACAAAGAACCAGCGTTCTTCGTATGTCGTGGCACAGGATACGATGGCCGTCGAGAACAAGTTCGACTATGGTATCGTCGTGGGTGGTGGCGTGGAGTTCAGTAACCGCCATTTGGGCCATTTCATTCTGGAGGGCCGCTACTATTATGGATTGGGCAATATCTACGGTGCCACGAAGCGCGACTACTTTGCCCGTTCCAACTTCGGGAATATTGTCATCAAGTGTACCTACTTGTTTGACATTGTCAGGACAAAAAACTCTAAAATTAAATAACAACAACTATGTTTGAAGGACAGCCTAAAGGTTTATTTGCGTTGGCACTGGCCAACACGGGCGAGCGCTTCGGCTATTACACGATGCTCGCAGTTTTCGCATTGTTTTTGAGGGCCAACTATGGATTGTCGCCTGCCCTGGCCGGCACCATCTATAGCGCATTCCTCATGTTAGTCTATTTCTTCCCCCTCATCGGTGGTATTATGGCCGACAAGTTCGGTTTTGGCCGCATGGTGACGACGGGCATTATGATCATGTTCGCCGGCTATCTGCTTCTGGCAGTGCCTCTGGGAGGTGACAACACGGCACTCATTGTCATGCTGGCCGCCCTGTTGCTTATCGGCTTCGGTACGGGCCTGTTCAAGGGTAACCTCCAGGTGATGGTGGGCGACCTCTACAATGATCCGCAGTATGCCGACAAGCGCGACGCCGGTTTCTCTATCTTCTACATGGCCATCAATATCGGTGCCTTGTTTGCTCCGACGGCTGCTATCAAGATCAAGGAGTATGCGGAAACGGCTCTGGGTTATTCGTCCAACGACGCCTACCACTTCTCGTTTGCCGTGGCTTGTGCCTCGCTGATTCTGTCAATCGCCATTTATTACATCTTCCGCGCTACCTTCCGTCATACGGAGGGAGGTAAGAAGAAGGCTGCTGCTGCCGATGCCGCACCTGTCGAGGAACTTTCGAATGAAGAAACCGCGCAGCGCATCGTGGCGCTCTGTCTGGTATTTGCAGTGGTGATATTCTTCTGGATGGCCTTCCACCAGAACGGTCTCTCGCTGACTTATTTCGCCGATGAGTTCACCGCTCAGTCGGCTGAGGGCTTACAAGCCATGTGTTTCAACGTCTGGAACCTCGTGGCAGTCATCTTCATCGTCTATGCCCTGTTCTCACTGTTCCAGTCAAAGACGGCTAAGGGCAAGACTATTTCTGCCATCGTGATATTGGTGGCTTTGGCCTTCCTGTTCCTGCAGTACGATGGTAATGGCAGTGTCACTGTGTCCGCTCCTATCTTCCAGCAGTTCAACCCCTTCTATGTGGTAGCCCTGACACCCGTGTCAATGGCTATATTCGGTTCACTGGCTGCGAAGGGTAAGGAACCCTCTGCACCTCGTAAGATTGCCTATGGTATGATTGTGGCTGCCATAGCATACGCTCTGATGGCCATTGGCTCGTTCGGACTTCCTATGCCTCAGACGGAGATGGGTGCTGATGGCAATCCTGTGGCTGTTCATGTGGCTGACGTCACACCGAACCTGCTGATCATGGTCTATCTGGTGCTGACCTTTGGCGAACTCTTGCTCTCGCCGATGGGTATCTCCTTCGTGTCGAAGGTGGCTCCTCCAAAGTATAAGGGTATGATGATGGGTGGCTGGTTCGTGGCTACGGCCATTGGTAACCAACTCGTCGTTGTCGGTGGCTTGTTGTGGGGTGCCGTACCTCTCTGGGTATGCTGGAGCGTCTTCTTGGGCGTCTGCCTCGTAGCCGCCATCTTCATGTTCGCCATGATGAAACGACTCGAGAAGGTCTGCTAAATGCTGTCCTTCATCCCATTCCTGGTACTGATTGTACTCATCACGTGTTGCGTTGCCGTGTTCGGCAACGCAACATTGGATGGTGCCTCTCAGGTATCGCTGTTGGCGGCTTCGGCAGTCAGCGTACTGATAGGGCATTTCTCAAAGCGTCTGGAATGGGAGAACCTGGAAAAGGAGATCACCAATAAGATAGCCAGTTGTACGCCGGCCATCATCATCCTGCTCCTGATTGGTGCCATCGGTGGCACGTGGATGGTGTCGGGCATCGTGCCGACGATGATCTACTACGGCATGCAGATCATCCGTCCTGAGGTGTTTCTGGTGAGCAGTAGTATCCTCTGTGCCTTGGTCAGTCTGATGATTGGTTCGTCGTGGACTACCGTTGCAACGATAGGTGTGGCCCTGATGGGTATTGGCAAGGCGCATGGCTTCGATGACGGTTGGATAGCCGGCTCGATCATCACAGGGGCCTACTTTGGCGACAAACTCTCACCGCTCTCCGATACCACGGTTTTGGCGTCGAGTGTCTCGGGTGTACCGCTCTTTACGCATATCCGTTATATGCTCTACACCACCGTACCTACGTTCTGCGTGTCGCTGGCCATCTTCCTGGTGGCGGGCCTGATGATGAACGTGTCAGGTCATGGCAACGTATCGGAGTTTATGCAGGGTCTACAAAACACCTTTGTCATCTCGCCCTGGCTTCTCATCGTACCGGTGTTGACGGGGGTAATGATTGCCCGCCGATGGCCGTCGATGGTGGTGCTGTTCTTAGCCATCCTCCTGGCGGCGGTAGTAGGATTGATGGTACAGCCCTCGCTCGTCCATTCCATCTCCGGTGCCGAGGGTGGGGGATTATTGGCATCTTATAAGGGCATGATGCAGGTGTGCTATGGCAGCACGAATATCGAGACGGGCGTGCCGATGCTCAATGAACTGGTGCATACCAGTGGTATGGCGGGTATGATGCCCACCATCTGGCTGATCATCTGTGCGCAGACCTTCGGCGGCGCACTTACGGCAACGGGCCAGTTGGAGGACTTAATGCGACTGATCCTCCGTTGTGTGAAAGGCACGGCTTCGCTGGTCGCTTCCACCGTCGGCACGTCGCTCTTCTGCAATATTGCCCTCGCTGACCAGTATCTGTCGATCATGCTGGCGAGTTCGATGTTCAAGGACACTTATCGCAGTCGTGGCTATGAGTCGCGTCTGCTGAGCCGCAGTTGTGAGGATAGTGCCACAGTCACGTCCGTGCTGGTACCTTGGAATACCTGCGGCCTCACACAGAGCACTGTCCTCGGCGTCGCCACACTCACCTATCTGCCTTATTGTTTCTTCAACTTCCTCTCGCCCGTCACCAGCGTCATCGTCGCTGCCACAGGGTGGAAAATCAAAAGAAAAGAGAAATGAGGAAGGTAATCATCATTCTCTCATTTCTTATTCCTCATTTCTCATTCAGTCAGTCACTGACGCTTGTCGAGTTGAATTGCGAAAATCTCTTTGACTATCGGCACGACGAAGGCAAGGATGATACGGAATATCTGCCCGAGGTCACGCGCCACTGGACGAAGAAACGCTACTGGAAGAAACTCAATAATATCGCTCAGGAACTGCTCTCCTGCTCTGACGAAGGCATCCCCGATTTGATTGCCCTCTGCGAAGTGGAGAATGATTCGGTGATGAACGATTTGACCCGCCGCTCGCTCTTGCGTAATGCCGGCTACGAATACCTGATGACCTCCTCGTCCGATGTCCGAGGCATCGATGTTGCCTTGCTCTATTCTCCATTTTCCTTTGCTCCTCTCCGCAGTTATCCTATTCGTATCACCCCCATCGAAGACATGCGCCCAACCCGCGATATCCTCTATGCCTGTGGCGAGACCATCACAGGTGATACCCTTCATGTCTTCGTGGTTCATCTGCCCAGTCGTTATGGTGGCGAGCGTTATAGTCGTCCTTTCCGTCAGACAGCCGCAGACCGACTTTGTCAGTCCATCGACTCCATCCGTGCCGTCTCTCCAGATGCGAACTTACTGATAGCAGGCGACTTCAATGATGGCCCCGACAGCGATATTCTCCAAGAGATATGCCGTCATGGGTTGCATAATCTCACGAAAGATGCCCGTGGAGAAAACGGTGTCAGAGGCACCTACCGTTACCAAGGCGAATGGGAGAGTATTGACCACATCCTTGCCAGTCCTAATATATATAATAAGGTGGATAGCGCTTTTATCCATTCCCCACAGTTCTTGCTCGAAGAAGAAAAACGCTATGGCGGCCTCCGTCCTCGTCGCACCTACAACGGCATGCGCTACCAGCCCGGCTACAGTGACCACCTCCCCCTTGTGGTCCGCATAAGACTGAAATAAACGTTTTCATATAAATAATGGACTGATTATTTAGTAATGTAGAAATTTCTTCGTAATTTTGCAGGCATAATAATTAACCATCAATTAACAAACATAATAAACGATTATGAAACAATTTAGACTCCTTAGCCTGATGATTCTGGCATTGTTGATGCCACGCACGGTACAGGCAGACCAACTTTTCACTTACGAAGGCGTGACCTACAACATCCCGTCGGGCTATTATTATGTTGAAGTGGCACCCAGCGCAAGCGGCCATTACACAGGCACGATGACAATTCCTGGTTATGTGATCTATAACAACACGTGGTATCTCGTGCGCAACGTGATGCCTGAGGCATTCAAGAACTGCACTGGCTTGAAAAAGGTCGTCCTCCCCGAGGGCCTCTACTCCATCGGCGACGAAGCCTTCGCCGGTTGTACCAGCCTGAAAAGCATCACCATCCCCTCTACCGTTGAGATAATTGGCAACCTCTGTTTTGCTGGTTGTGTCAGCGACGGCAAGCAGGTGCTCAAAACCATAGCCATCCGCAGACTCGACCCGCCACGCACCAGGGGATATGTCGTTAATGATGAGGAGTATAAAGACATCACCTTGCGTGTACGAGAGGCATCCATCGATGCCTATCTGCACAGTGGTGACCCGAACTGGGACAAGTTCAGTGCCATCGAGAAAGTAGAGGGTGAGAAAACGACCTATCTCTTCGATAACTGGATACGCAACAGCGACAAGACGGAGACTCTCTCAGGTATGCTTGTGCCCGAGGGCGATCAGGAGAAGTTGTGGCAACTCGAAACATGGTACAATCCCAACGCCTCCATCTCGAAGACTACCTATTTGGGCGAGCAAGCCTTTCAACTGAATGCTACCTTCGACAAGCAGGTACAGATTGATATCACCTCTCAGTTCCCCGTCACTGGCACCGTGCAGGCCGTCATTGTCAGGGCAGCCATTGATGAGGACTATACCGGCGTGCATGTCATTGCTATGGACTGGGACAACTATAGTACCATTGTCGAAAACGCCAGCGCTACTGATATGACTCGGAGTGCTGAATATAAGGATTATATCATCTGGCTCGACGACGTGGAAATGACGAAGGCCAGACTCAAGTTGACCATCGTTACCCATACCTCGCCCATCTACATCCAGAGCATCAGCATCGTGATGGCGCGTGAGGAAGACCTTGGCGGATTCCCTGTCTATGAGGGCGATGAGGGAACACAGGCAAAGCCCTATCAGATCAAGAATGCCGATGATATGACGCTTTTGGCTAAGTGTGTGAACCGCGGACAGACCTTCCGGAACAAGTATTTCGCCTTGGCCAACGATATCGATTTCGGCGGCGGTAAGCAGAACAACTACACGCCCGTGGGAAAGTATTCCTCGAGTTACGCCGAACAGAAGCCCTTCTTAGGTACCTTCGACGGACAGGGCCATACTATCAGCGGCATCTACTTGGAGGACAATGCCGAGAATGCATGCCCAGCACTCTTCTCCATAATCGGTAATTACGATGCGGGAGGAGCCGTGAAGAATCTGACGGTGGCCAAAAGTACCTTCAGTGGCTATAAATATGTGGCTACCTTTGTGGGCTACGCTAGTAACGAACACTCGCTCGTGGAGAACTGCCACGCACTCAGTTCCGTTACCATCAAGTGTAATTACGGTAATGGCGCAGGTATCGTGGCCGGCAATTCTGTTGCTGTGCGCGGATGCACCAATGAAGCCACCGTCGAGGGCAATTACAACTGGTATTATTCTGGCATCTCCAACAACTATAATATCCAGGATTGTCTTAACCTTGGTGCCGTCATTGGCGAGAGGCAGCGCGGTGCCATATCTTGCTACAACAACAATATCTATCTGAAGAACAACTACTATGCTGGCGCATGTAACATTGCCGGCGTGATGGGACACGATATGCCGGGCGCCCAAAAGGCTAACGTATCCACCACCGCACCGGACTACCTTGGCGCGAAGGTCAAGGAATACACATCTTATGCCGGAGCGCCTGGTATCGTTGCCTATGAGAATGGACTCTATTACGATGGTAAGTACTATGCCTCGGACGTGAAGCCCACCCAGCAGTTCCCTATCTACAGTGGTGACGATGGCTCAGAGGCTAATCCCTTCCAGATCAAGATGAAGGAAGACCTGAATAAACTCGCGCAGGACATCGCCTCGGGCACGTTATACGATAATATGAAATTCGTGTTGACAGCCGACCTTGACTACGGCGGTGGCACGGAGACCAACTTTACGCCGGTGGGCAACAGTTGTTTCTCACTCAGGGGCGTCTTCGACGGACAGGGTCACACCATCAGCGGCATTGTCATCAATCGCACAGGTGATTACGACGCTGACAGTTACGTAGGTCTGTTCGGCAAGGTCACCTACATCAAAGCAAAGGAGTATACTGTGGTGAAGAACCTCACGCTGGCTAACTCTACCATCAAGGGCTCTGACTACGTGGGTGGTATTGCCGGTTATTTCAGCGGCGGTCTTATGGAGAACTGCCACGTACTCGGCAATGTCAACGTTGAGACTGATTGGTACGGTGGTAACATTGGTGGCGTGGTCGGACAGATAGGCGCAAATATGTCGGGCTGCACATCAGAGTGTACCGTGACGAAGACGGGTAGGAAAGGTGGATTCATCGGTGGCATCATTGGACAGTACACCGGCGCTACCCCGAATTATGAGATGAAAGACTGCCTCGGCCTCGCCACGCTTAGCGGCGACGGTCTCTCCACCACCAGCACGGGCGCTCTCGTCGGTACGAATAGCAGCACCATCTTTACAAACAACTACTATGTCGGTCCGTCGACCATCCTTGGCGTGAAGTGCAAGGACGTTGATGGAGCCCGCCGCGCTGTGGCCACTGTTGACATTCCTGACGGCATCGGTGCCCAGAGTACTGTATACACCTCGTTCGCCAATGCTCCAGGCTTGACGGCCTACGAGAACGGACTCCTGTTCATGGGCAAATACTATACGGCATACGGGGAGGTGAAGCCCGGCGATGTGTCGGGTGACGCCAAATACGATGCCGTTGACATCGTCACCCTTGTCAGAATCCTCCTTGGTGTAGAGAAGGATCCGCTGGGTGTCGCTGATGTGAACGGGGACGGCAAGACCAATGTCTCTGATCTCATTATGCTAATCCTCTTTATTTATAGATAGTCACTGACTCTATAATCACCCTGTACAAACGGTCTTTTCCTGGAGTGCGGAGGAGAACTATTTCTTATGCACAGAAAAAAGTTTTCCTCCGCACTCCAGGAAATAATGCACATGGGGTCAGGCGCTCGGCTTTCTTGCGTCCCTTTGGTAGCAAGCGACCAGAGGTCGAGCGGCCGCTTCGCTAGTCGAAGAACGCTGTGCATTTGTCTAGATGTCATCCCCCACTGGGGTAAAGTCTCAGCCGAATCTCAAGCATCGTTTCACCCGCCGGGGTAAAGTTTGCCATGATTCAGGGCATAAAATTCCCGCCGGGGTAAAGTCTCAACTGGATCTCAGGCATCGTTTACCTACCGGAGGTTGGTCTGCTCCGAATCGGGGGAAGGTTTACCCCACCGGGGTATGATGATTTGAACGCCAAAATCTTCATTGCAGCCCCTGCAGAAATCCAAACCGAATCCGGTTTGCCTCATTGCATACCTGGCAAAAATGCAAACTGAGTTCCGGTGACGATTTTGCATACCTTGCAAAATTATGAATCGGATCGCAGACAAGGTTTTGCATACCCTACATTTTCTTCCCATGAACGCGGGGATGATTTTGCCACCCGTGCAAAAGTCCAAATAGAACCTTAGGCATACTATTGCAACCCCAGCAAAGTTGTGAACGGAATCTCAGGCATAATATTCCGACTTGGGGATGGCTTCCCCTGATTTCTGGCAAGAAAAACCTAACTGCCATCTGTCAGAACTGCCATCTGCCATCACAATCGAAGCATATCTTCACCTCAAAATCTGACAGATGGCAGATGGCAATTAGTTTTTCGCCTCCCCTACAGAACAAAACACATGAGGAACGATGTGCATTTATCCCTCGTTATCAATTCGTCTCATTCTTGCCGCAACTATACATGTTTTATCTGAGAATAACTGATATTCCCTTCTTTTTCTTGAAAAAAGCCTAAAAAAACTTGGATTATTCAGAAAAAGTACTTATCTTTGCAGCGTCAGAACAATAGTTTTGGCTATCCGGGCAGAATCCCGAGGGGGCAAGACTTAATTGACACCGCCTCAGGAGCAAGACATCACCGCCCCTACTCCACTTTTAAACCATCCCGCAAGGGGTGGTTTTATCTTTCGTATAGTTTCACAAACATTCTAAGGAAGTTATTGTTTTTCGCAAGAGCACGCTTAACAGAAATGCGCTTGCCACCTTTGAATATAAGAATATCGATAGCCTTTTCGTTTATTTCAAAATACTTTTTGATGGCCAATGCCAACCGACGACTGTTATATTCTGTTGTCATGTTAATAAGAATGCTATTACATTGTCCAACAGAATCCAGCAGGGTGCCGCCAATAGATGCCTTTCCAAAGACTGTCTTTAGATCATAAGTTCGGTACACACCTTTCTTATAAAAAATGAAGTCAGGTGTACGTGTCTCTGTGGGGTTTGGCAACATATAGACTTTATATCCGAACTCAACAGCCTTTCGAGCAGCAATCAGCAGGTTCTGATAATCATCGCTATTCTCGCCACCAACAGTATAGATATCGTTATCAGTATCCAACGGATGGAACTCCTTCCGCTGTGCTATACGTTCAACTTGCCGAGAAAACTCAGCCCCCGTCAATGTATGCAATTTGGCAAGTTCGGATGTGATGTTGTTCATATCGATTGCAAAAATACTACAATTTTTCGAAGTAACCAAATATTTCGGAGTATTTAATGATTTCTACGTAGAAATCCGACATTTGTGAAACACAGAGGGGATCAGGAATTCCTGACTCCTCTGTGCAAATTATTGCTTGATGTTGGGGAGTTGGAGACCGTAGCCTTTGCGGCGGTCAACGTACCACATGGCGATGGCGGTGAGGGCGGCACCGAGGGCGGTGAAGCCGAAGATGAGCATCGAAGTGGTGTAGGTCGGGTCGGTTTCGTTGGCCTTACCCACGAACATCGGGATAATGGCCCGTCCGAAGTTCTGGATGAAGAAGATCATGGAATAGGCGGTGCCAAGG
>JAFZNI010000015.1 GCA_017551005.1 Prevotella sp. | reverse complement strand
TCGGGTGTCAGCACGGGAATTGTCATCATGCCTGCTTCAGGTAATGGGTCTGTATGATAGAGCGTCAACGGTGCCGGGAGCTTGGAATAGTCGATACAGAGGGCATATAATCTGTTAGTATCGTCGAACCCTACCACATACCCTCTCTTATGCTTACGGTCAGCATAAACAGGAGTGATGTAACTGATTGTTCCCCACTGACTCTTCATCGGAACAGGACAGGATGTGGCCAATGGAGAAAACACAGTATCACGGACTTCCACGATAGCCAGCTGTCCTATCCCATTCTTTACCGGCATAAGATAACGGAACTCACCGTTTGTCTCATCGCCTATAAAACTGTCGTCACCATGCTGCACGAGATCATAGTGCAATGGTTTCCAGTTCTCAAACAACTCATTACGGAAAGGCTCGCCGTATAACCTATCTACGATGATGGTATCGATAGGCTCACCATGAGAATCATAGCCTGCCACGATCACAGCATCGTTTGAGGTACGGAACACATGAGGCAGACTGCGCGATTGGGAGACTTCCTTTACATGTAAGAAACTTGTTTTACCATCGAATATCTCAATGCCATCATCAGCATACCAGTTGCCGGCAATCATCACTCTCCCACTGTCGAGTTCCAAAGCTGCACCTGAGACACGTTTCTGATCCAGACAACCAAATCCTTTGGACTGATGAGTCACAGGATCGTAAAACTCAACCTCGAAACTCTGTCCTATGCCCAGATTATCCTTGAATCCTCCGGCCAGAAGCACTTTCCCCGACTTCATCACTATCGATACACCCCCATCGTGATTATACACGGTCTGTAGCAGATGCCACTCTCCATCCTTGAAATACTCTACCGTTGGAGTAAGGACAAAGCCGGAAGTATGTCCACCCGCAACCGTCAGTTCATCATTTACGAAAAAAACAGAGTGTCCGCTGCGAGGGACATTCATGTCAGGCAAACGTTCTGCATCTATCTTGATGATGGGACATTTCAACCTTTCAACACCATCGGCTTCAACTCGCGATACCGTAAGCAGGCATATGATTAAAATAATAATGTAAAAAGTTGGTCTCATATCCCATCAACGATAATGGTAGACATACCATTCTTAAACATACACGTACTTATTTTTTGTTTTGGGTACAAAGATAATAAAAAGAATTAGATAAAAAGGTAAAAAAACAAATAATCGTCCGACAAATTCGGTATTTGTCGGACGAATGCTAAATTTGAGAGTCGACAGTTCTCTCGATTATTTCGAGACACATGCGTGAGTTGTGATAGGGACACTTCCAGAAACCTGCCTTGTCGTCAACGGTATTCAGCGTACCGTCAGGATGACGGCTCCAATACCACTCGCCGTTGTCCCAGTCGATGATCTGTGTCTTGATGTAGTCCCAGCCTTTTTCCGCCCGTCTGAGGGCTTCCGTATCACCGAAGTGCTGATAGAGGTTGAACCACCCCACAACATTCTCAGCCTGTACCCACCAGTGAAGGTCATCATCTACATGGCCCGTATCCAGGTTCGCCTCGTGAATCATCGAACCGTCTGGACGTAGCCCTTTTTCTGAAGCCCTCGCTACCTCACGGACAATTGGCTCCACCTTTGCCAGCACGGTCTTATCGCCAAGCACCAGTGCAGCCTCGTGCATGAGCCACGAGCACTCAATATCGTGCCCATAACTCTCTAAGTGGCCAGCCCCTCGTGTCCAGTCTTTCTCAAAGAAAAGGTCAAGATGATGAGTGGCGGGGTTCAGGATTCTGTCGGTAAAGATATCGATGAGGTTGCGCAGCGAGGCCTCCACACTGACGATATCCTCCATGGGAATGGTTACGCCAATAGGCAGCACCGAACCTAAGACCGGCACATAGTCACACGACTCCTGGGCGTGGAGTTCTTTCAGACAGCGCAACAGGTTGGTATAGGGTTCAATGATGTGCAGATGGGTATTCTGCGACTTGGGATAGTTGGCATCCAGTTCCGACAACCGCATGTCGGCTATCTCGTCCCACTCCCGCGTACAAGCCTCTATATAGCCGTTATACTCACGATCCAGGGCGTGTTCCTCTATACAGTCGTACAAGTCAAGCGCATATTCCAACGCTTCTCTGTCGCCCGTCGCACGAACATATTCCGTCAATCCGTAGATAGCGAAGCCGATGGCATAGAATTGTTTTTTGGTGTCCAACGGATTGCCCTGATAATCCACGCTCCAGTAAACACCGCCGTATTCCGGATCGATGAAATGTTCGACAAAATATTCATAGGCTCTCCTAGATGCTCCTAGGTATTCTAGATTGCCTAGGACTCGATAGGCCGCTGAGAATGCCCATAAGATACGGGCATTCAGGATGGCGCCTTTCTCGGCTTCGGGGTGCAACACCCCACTGCCGTCGATACGTCCGTAAAACCCACCGTGCTCATGGTCTACCATCTTGTCAAGCCAGAAACGCAGGATGTTGTTTTCCAAGACATCCTGCATTTCCTGTTTCATCAACGAAACATCCGTCATACTATTTCTTGATAGGATACTTGTAAATCAAGAACATCATGATCAGGACGATGGCTGCAGGGAACAGGGAGAAGAGTGCCCAAACCATATTCCTGACAGACTCCATGTCGCTGATGGTCACAACCGTCTCACCGGTAGCGGCATCCGTACCCGACACAAAACCAGCCAGACCCAGGAACAATGCCACCAGTGAACCCGAGATGGCCGTACCAAACTTCTGAGCCATCGTACCTGACGAGAAGATCAGACCTGTCGAAGAAGTTCCGTTCTTCTCTGTGGCATAGTCGGCCACATCAGCATACATCGACCACAACAACGGCGAGTAGAGTCCCACACCAATGGAGGTCAGGATAACGATAGCCACCAGTACCCAGATATAGTCAGGATCCATCGGTACGAAGAAGAACACCACGGAGAACACGATACAGATGACTGCTGCCGCCATAAAGGCCTTTTTCTTCGACCCAATCCACTCTGTGAATTTTGGTGACACGCCACCAAAGATCATACAGGTCACCTCACCGAAGGTCATAAACACAGTATAGTTGATAATCAGGCCGCTCACTGTCACATCGCCGTGCAGACAGTACTCCAACAGGTATCCTGCCACTGCATAACGGAAACCATTAAAGAAATTCGTACAGATCCCTATCAGTGTCAGATAGATCCAGGGTTTGTTCTTGAACAGGTCGGCAAAGGGACGGAACGAGAACTTTTCTGCGCGCACGGGCTTCAGACGTTCCTTCGTCAGGAAACCACAGGCCAACGTCATCACAGTTGCCAGGATACCAAAACCGGCACCTAAGACAGCATACTGATGTGCCTCAGAGCCTCCCACCATCTTCTGCAGATAGGGGAACGACAACAGCGTGATGAATCCCATCGCATAAGCGCCCACCATACGGAAGGACGAGAACTGGTTCTTCTCATTGTCGTCGGCAGTCATCACACCCAGCAGCGAACCGTAAGGCACGTTGACAGCCGTATACACCGCCATCATCAGGAGATAGAGCGTATAGGCATAGATGCGCTTGCCCACAGGACCGAATTCTGGTGTGTAGAGCAACAGGGCAAAGATGAGCCCGAGGGGGACGGCACCGAAGATAAGCCATGGACGATAGGTGCCCCAACGCGACTGTGTGCGGTCGGCCAGACTACCCATGAGAGGATCCGTCACTACATCGAACATACGTGCAATCAACATCAGTGTAGCCGTATCAGCCACTGTGAGACCGAAAACATTCGTGAAGAAGAGAGGAAAAGCAATAGACATGATTTTCCAGGTGATACCACCAGCGGCTGCATCACCAAGTGCATAACCGATTTTTTCTTTTAAAGTTGCCATAATTATTTACAATTTTATAATTTACAATTTACATTTTCTGTTCTTGGCGATGAGACGTTTGATGGTCTCAACACTGGCGGCGGTATAGAGACCGTCCTCTGGTGTGTGCATGCAGTAGTCAATGAGCCGGTCGATGGTCGATGTCGCCACATGCATACGGGTGTCGGCAGTGGCGTAGTAGATAAACACCTTACCGTCCTCATCAGCAATCCATCCGTTGGCAAAGGCCACGTTCATCACATCACCCAGATATTCGTTGCCCTCAGGCACGAGGAAATAGCCACCGGGCTGTGCAATCACACGAGTGGGATCGTCGAGGGCCGTCATATACATATAGAGCACATAGCGCAGACCATCGGCAGTGGCACGTACACCGTGTGCCAGATGCAACCATCCCTTCGGGGTCTTGATGGGGTGCGGTCCCTCACCGTTTTTCACCTCAGTGATGGTATGGTAGTGTCGGGCGTTGATGATCTTCTCCTCCTTCACCTCGGCATGGGTGATGTCATCCACGAGTGCCCAACCGATACCACCGCCTGAGCCCGTATCGATGAAACCGTCCTGTGGACGGGTATAGAAAGCGTACTTTCCATCCACAAACTCCGGGTGCAATACGACGTTGCGCTGCTGACTCTTCGTCTTCAGGTCTGGCAACCGCTCCCAGTTCTTCAGGTCTTTCGTACGAGCAATGCCTGCCGTTGCAGTAGCGGCACTGAGGTTACCCGGCTGCGAGTCGTCGTGCCGCTCGGCACAGAACACACCATAGATCCAACCATCCTCGTGCTGAGTGACACGCATATCATAGATGTTTGTGGCAAGGATCACATCATCGGGCATGGTAATCGGTTCCTCCCAGAAACGGAAGTTATCAATGCCATTCGGCGACTCCGCCACTGCAAAATAACTCTTGCGGTCAGCACCTTCCACACGGACGATGAGTAAATATTTGCCCTGCCACTTGATGGCACCCGCATTGAAAGCGCCATTACACATGATGCGCTGCATCAGGTAGGGGTTGTCCTCTTCATTGAAGTCGTATTTCCACTCCAAGGGAATATGGGCAGCGGTCACCACGGGATACTTATATTTCTCGTAGATGCCATTCCCCCACTCTATGGGTTCGTTCTTCCTACTCAGCAACTCCTCGTGGCGGATTCTTAAAGCCTTCACTCTATCTTGAAAATCAGACATATTTTTTTAATTCTTAATTTCTTCTAGGAACAAGGTATTGTCCTTGTCGTACAACTGCTTGAAATACTCTGCATCGGGCTTAACGGGCGATGGACCGAACCACTCTTCTTTGTAGTTACGCCACACGAGGAAATAACTGATGGGATACTTGTCGAGCACAGGTGTCAGCGTCGATGTCCACCAGGTCGGATCGGTCAGATTCTTCAGACCGCACTCCGTCAGGGCGGCAATCTTCCCACGCTTCTCAGCAAACTTCGTCAACATGTCGAGATTTGCATCCAACTCGGATACAAAGGCCTCCTTCGTACCCCACTGATAACCGTCGATGCCCACCAGCGAGATACGATCGTCGCCAGGATAACGCTCCAAATATTTCTCTTCCGTCAGGTTGGCAGCCATACCGGGCGAGTAAGCCCAGAGCAAGTTGTCGAAACCGTCGGCCGTGAGTTTGTCCTGCAACAGATTCCACAAAGCCTTATAGTCCTCAGCGGTACAGAGGTTCTCACCCCACCAGAACCAAGAACCCGTATTCTCATGCCAAGGCCGGAAGATGATGGGGATTTTCTGTCCGTCGTCAGTCTTCAGGGTAGCCAGGAAGTCACTCACACGATCCATCCAGACCTTGAACAACTCTGCGTTTCGTCCACCAGGCAGTATACTGTTCACGACAGTTGTGTCCGTCACATCCCAGGCAGAACCTGCAGGGAACTTCTGCGCCCCCCTGCCACCATCAGGAGCCGTTGTGGCCGGATTACGCGGATGCCAACTGATGGTGATGATACCACCACGATTATAGTGGTTGATAATCTCCTCGGTCATACGGGTAAAGGGTACGCTATCGAGGTTCTTGGCATCGCCCATCTCTATGCCGCCGAGTTCAAAACCCATCACAGCAGGCCAGTCGCCACAAACGTTCCTCACGTCACTAGAGTCAGCCTGATACTCCCATGTGAGCCCATAGAACGGATCGTCCTGATGACCGAACATATACCCCTTGCTGCGAAGGGTATCCAAACGGTCGAATAACTGCTGAGCAAACGTCTTCTCTGGCTCCGTCTTCTTTGTCGTCGAGCAGCCAAGAAAAATTAAAAAGGTAAAAAGGTAAAAAGGTAAAACCTTTATACCCAACACCTTTGAACTGCAAAATCCTTTTTTATTCATATTAATATAATATTTTACATTTACCTCAGATGCATTTCTCTCAACAACCAATTCTCCCACTCGTCCCACTGCTCCTGAAACCAGAAGTGCCACGTGGCCTGATAAGGCGAAATCTCCTTCGGACCCTTCACGATATTATAGGTGGCCCAAGCCGTCGTGGGCGGTACCACATCATCATTGTAACCAAACGAGAACCAACCCTTCTGCTGGTCTGTGATCAGCCGTGCGAAGTTCACGCCATCGTAATACCTCGACGTCTCCACCTTCTGACTCCTGACTCCTGTCTCCTGACTCCCATAAAAGTAGTGTGGCCATCCGCAAGCAATCCCCCTCAACGAGTTGGTATGATCGCAGAGGGCAGCGTGCACGGGGGCGTAGAAAGTGATGCGCTTGTCGAGCCCGGCTGTCGCAAGACTCAGAAATCCCCCTTGAGAAGAGCCAGTCACTCCACACTCTTTGCCGTTCCAGGGGGTGTACTGTTCAATATAGTCGAGGGCACGGATACAACCGAGTACCACGTGCTTGTAATAACTCTTGTCGCGGTTATCCATCCCGAACTCCCAATAGCCCCTGAGGGCACCGTTGTTCAGATCGTCATAAATATTCTGCTCCATCGTCACGGGGATGCCATGAATGCCAATCTCCAGTGTGATGGCACCCTGCGAGGCCGTATAGATGTCGCCGCCGTAAGGACGCACGCCAGCACCCGGCACACGCAAAAGGGCGGGATAGCGACCTTCCTTGACAGGCACACAGAGAATGCCGTAGGTGCGGTTGCCCCAGTTCATGTTCTGGAAACTCACCTCATAGACGTTCACATCCTTCGTGCAACGCTCGGGCAACAGCCGTTTCGTGGGCTCGAGGGCAGTCTTCCGCGCCTCACTAATGGCGTTTTGCCAGAAGTCGCTGAAATCCTGAGGCATCACCGTCGAGGGTTGCAACTGCTCTGGCGAGAAGGCGGCTCCACAGGCACCTTTGTAGTCCTTGCCGTCCACATGCGCTGTCACGTCCACCCGATAGAAACCCGGCTGTTTCATCGTCCCCGTCAGTTTCAGCGTACCGTCCTTCAGCACCACGCTTTTCTTCACATCCTGGTACATCTCAGGTCCGGCGACATAGTCGATGCTGACGTTGTCGAGCAGGGTACCCGACTTCAGCACGTTCACCGTAAACGTAGCCTTCTCGCCTGTCTTGTAAGTCCAGTCCTGATGATCAGGCTGCACCGTCACCATGATATTGTTCCCTCGTATCTGGGCCGACATCTGGAGCGATGTCATCACCACAAGCAGAAGTGTCAATAGTTTTCTCGTATTCATCTCTTGTTGAATTGTTTAAGTTACCGACTGCAAAGGTAATGAGAATTTTTCAAACATGGTGGCACTATCTTGACAAATGACGGCATTATAATGCAACAACTTGTTTTTTAACGTATTTTATTCATTCTCTCCACTTGCGAACGAATGACCTGCAAAGTCGATTTGTCACCTGAAAAGACAGAATTGAGCCCCTGCTGTTCTTGAGCAGGATCACCCGTATAATCGTCGCCCACCAGCCACTGTTCCTCATGCTTGGGTTTGGCAAAACCACCCCAGCCCCAGAAGTTACAGCCAGCGAAGTAGCCGCCCTGTTCGGCATTATCAGCCACCAACGAGAACACATATTCATAAAAACCGTCACGCCCCTTTGTCGGTGTGCCGAGGGCAAACTTAAAGTCGTCGCGCGGATAGCCGAACTCTTCCATCACCAGCGGTTTCTTCAGTCGGGCACAAATCGCCAAATGCCTGTCGATATAGTCCTTCGTGTTCTTCTTGGCCTGCGGCAGATCCTCAATCAGGTGATCCTTACGCGCCCAACTCCAGTTGTAAGGCCAGAGGTGGATATTACAGTAGTCGATATTCTCGTCTGCACAAATGCGCTCATAGCAGTCCCAGTCGTTTTCGCAGCCCCACGAGCCTTCGCTGCCGATGGAAATCAGGTGATTGCCGTCGAGATTCCGGATGAGTGCCGAGGCCTCGGCGAGCCATTTCTCGAAGGCGGGCAGTGCTTCCTTGGAGAAGGCTCTTGGCTCGTTACCGATCTGCCACGACATGATGGCGGGATCGTCTTTGTAGGCCAGTCCTGTGTAACGGTTGGTCCGCGAGAGAATGAAACGCACATAATCATAGAACAATTCGTGAGCCTTCTGATTAGTGGCATATTGGCTCATGGCCTGCATGTAGGCAGGATATCCGTCTTCATTGGGTCGTGGCTGTTTGCCAGCCCCCGCATGTTCCAGATAGAAGGCGTAGCCCCCACTCCATTCCCACGAGTTGTTCAGATAGAGCACCGCCACCATCCCACGCTTCCCCATCTCCATCAACAGATAGTCGAGTCCGGCCAAAATCGTGTCATTATACACACCCGGTTGCACCTGCAGTGTGGGCTCAACCTTCGTGGTCACGCCACGCTCACCGTCTGAGCCTACGAGGATACGCAGGTTATCGATACCGATCTCTTTCATATAATCCAGTTCCTTACAGAGCCGATCTCGGTCTCCCCCCTGCCCTTCCGAGCCGAGGATGGCGCCGTACCAGAAGTTCGTTCCTACATAATAATATGGTTTCCCGTCCTTCACAAAATGGCCATTCTCTACCTTAACGAAGCCAGACTCCGTCGATACCTGTTTCTGACTGCACGCTACAAAAGTGACGAGTACGATACAGATTCCAAATGTCTTCAGTTTATTCATTGCTTTACTTTGTAAACAATTTCTTCATTATCCCGTTTATCAACTTATTGTTATCAGAATGCTATTTCCCCATAATAATATTCACTATCGTCACGATGTCTGCGACATTGATGACTCCATCGCCATTAGCATCAGCATCGGTAGAATCAAACTTGCCTGACGGACTGCCCATTCAAAAAGAAAACGTGGACAATTTACATCGTCATCCTCAGCCCATAGGCATTTGCGGTTTTGAGGGTTAGAATAATGAATAAAAAGAATTATCTAAGTATCACTTATGCGCCTATTAAATCCATCACATTCCGCTTGATGATAAGCGGATAGCGCTCAGGATGGCGGAGGCTCTCGATTTCGAGATCCACGTCAAGGTCGGGCCACTCGATGGCATCGGGGCCAGACATCTGGACATTCAGCACGCTACGGATAGGAGCGTCCTGCATCCACGGAATACGGTTGTAGGACAGGAAATAATCTTGTCCTTGAACCGAGAGCATAATGCCCTGGGCATTAATCATCAACACGCATACCAATGTGCTCACGGAATTGCTTTTTAAATTCGTCTGCATATTTCTCTACAATTTTTCTTATTTCACCTAATTTATGCTCAGGAATGCCTGTATTCTTTGCCAGTTCCACTTCAGGTTCCAGCCAGAACTTAGCCTCCTTACTGCCGTAGAGGACATGGATGTGCATCCGTTCCTCCTCGTTAGAGTATATCTTAAATGTATATTCGCTTTCGCGTCTAAACACTGGACTCATATCATTGATATTCTTTCTTGGGGACAAAGATACGGAGTTTTTGCGAAAGTTCCAAATAAAACAGAAGAAAAGTTTGATTTATAGAGTCTATGCACCTTGCAGAGATTTCGGAAAAACCTAACTGCCATCTGCCAGAACTGCCATCCGTTGGCACAAGGTCAGAAGTTAAAATATTTCGCAATAATCTGACAGATGTCAGATGGCAGTTCGGATACTCCATCAAATCCGTTGGGTAACATTTCAAGTCCGAAAAGTTTTCCATCATATTTGTTTGGTAATATTCCGAGTCCAAAAAGTTACCCATCAAATTCGTTGGGTAATATTCTGAGTTTAAAAAGTTACCCATCAAAATCGTTGGGTAATATTCCGATTCCAAAAAGTTTTCCATCATTTTTAAGGGAAAAGATTTCCAACTCAAATAAATGAGCCTGAGTTTCGGTTTGGACTTTTGCACGGGTGGCAAAACCTTCCCCGAGATTCAGGGCGGATTTTACCCCAGTGGGGTGCCTCATTCCTGAAAAAATCATGAAAATAATCACTAAATTTACAATATTCCAAGGAAAAATACAGAATTTACAAAATTCTTTGTAATTTTGCACACCATAAACGAGAAAAAATGAAAAGATATATCATCATCCTGGCCCTCCTGCTGGGCATCACGATAGAGGCCAGTGCCGTGCTCAAGGAGAAGAACCTGGAAGAGACACTGACCATCCTGCGCTCGGAACTGACCAAGCACTACCATGAGATGACCTCGCAGCGTGAAGAACGGGAGGAGCAGACTCAGGAAGTGTTCCGCAACCTGACACAGACCATGAAGCAGTCGAACCAAAACGCGTTGATGCTCTATTCGCAGAAACAAGAATACTTGTTCGACCTGACCTACGCCTGTCATCAGGCCACCGAGCAATACCAGCGGTTCCAGCGCCAACAGATGCCCTTCCGCGACTACCTGAAGAAGACAGATGTGGAGATTGCCCGCTACGACAGTCTGGTAAACAGTCTGAAGGCAATGCCGACGAACATGCTGAGCGAAGAGGCCAAGACCGACCGCAACGTCTGTCTGACACTTGCCACGAGCATCATGCGTACCCTGCAGGAGGACACCCAGCAGATGGAGGACTACATCCGCTACTATGACAACACGGAGCAACGCCTGAAAAACATGAATGACTACGCCCAGAAGCGCTACTACGACATACAGACGAGTATCTTCGTGAATGGTGGCGACACCTACTTTGATATCGTAAGACATCTTACGGAGAAATGGCAGACGATGAAGGAAGTGGTTGGCAAGAAATACACCACCGACAAGGATAGCCAGCGCTCCGACTGGAACGTATACTGGATATTCGGTCTCTTCGTAGCCATCGCCTTCTATGCCCTCATTGCCATTGTACTAAACCGGCTGGTGTATCGTTTCATGCCAAGGCGTTTCCACACGGAGGAGTTCCTGAAAAAACGCTCGTCGGTCATGTGGGTCACCACAACCATTACACTGGCACTGCTCATGGGGATCATCCGCCACTATAGCGACCAGAATTTCTTTATCATGGCGAGCGGGCTCTTTGTGGAATACCTATGGCTACTGGCCGTCATCCTGATATCGTTGCTGCTGCGTCTGAACAGCGAGCAGATACGGAGCGCTTTCCACATCTATGCGCCGTTGCTGGCCATCGGATTCGTGGTCATCACCTTCCGTATCATCCTGATACCCAGCGAACTGGTGAGTCTGATCTTCCCACCTATCCTGCTGACCTGTATGGTGTGGCAATGGTGGGTGGTGAAGAAGCACAACCAGAATATTCCCCGCTCGGACATGTTCTATACTTACGTCTCACTGACGGTGTTCATTGCGTCGGTGTGCTGCTCATGGGCGGGTTATACACTGCTCTCCGTGCAGTTACTGATCTGGTGGATCATGCAACTGACCTGCATTCTGACCATCACCTGTATCTCCGACTACCTGAAGATGTACGAGGAGAAACATGAGTTCTCAAAGAAGCCCATCACCCAGACATGGCTCTACACACTCATCCATCAGGTGGTGATGCCCGTGCTCATCGTATGGTCGTTGATGCTCAGCGTCTACTGGGCTACCGACGTGTTCAACCTGAGCGATATGTGCTGGGATGTGTTCAACCATAAGATCATCAACCAGAAGAACCTGCAGGTGAGCATTGTCAAACTGGCTATTGTCGTAAGTCTCTGGTTCCTCTTCAGGTGGCTGTCGAAGACCATCCTCAGTCTGATGCGCATGCACTTCGAGATCAAAGATCCCTCAACGGCAGAGAGCCGTGTAGTGATGGGCAAAAACGTGCTGCAGTTAATCATCTGGGGTACCTGGCTGCTACTGACACTCGCCTACCTGCACATCAGTGTCGAATGGCTGTTGGCCATCTCTGCCGGACTCTCCACTGGTATCGGTTTTGCCATGAAGGACATCATCGAGAACATCTACTATGGAACTATGCTGATGACGGGCCGCATCAAGGCAGGCGACTGGATACAGGTGGACGGCACCATGGGCAAGGTTGTCAGCATCAGTTACACCTCTACAATCGTGGAGTCGCTCTATGGCGAGGTGATCACCTTCCAGAACTCACAGTTGTTCACGAAGAACTATAAGAACCTGACCCGCAACCACGGATATATCCTCGCCTTAGTGCCATTCAGCGTGGCCTACGGTTCAAAGGCCGGACAGGTGAAGGAACTCATCGAGGACGCCGTACAAAACCTGAAGCACCACATGATAGACAACTCGAAGCGGATGCGGGTGGTGATGACGGAGATGGCCGATTCGAGCATCAATTTCCAACTCATCGTCTGGGTGGATGCCGTAAAGAAAGTCTATGTGGTGAGCGACATCCTGAACTGCATCTACGATACGCTGAATGCCAACGGTATCGAGATTCCATTCCCGCAGCGCGACGTTCATATAAAAGAAACAAAGTGAAAAAATTACCAAATTCTTTGGTAGTTAGAGATAAAATGCTTATTTTTGCAAAGCAAATATGATGAAAGAAGCAACGATTATTGCCGGTCCCTGTGTGATTGAGTCAGCCGAACTGCTCAACATAATTGCACGTAAGTTGGTGGAAATCAACGAAAAACAAGGGACAGACATCATCTTTAAGGCATCGTTCGACAAGGCCAACCGCACGTCGATACGCTCTTTCCGCGGCCCAGGACTGGAACGCGGATTGCAAATGCTTTCTGACATCAAATCAACATACGGGCTCAGAATCCTGACGGACATCCATGAAGCCTGGCAGGCGGAACCTGTTGGCGAAGTGTGCGACGTATTACAGATACCCGCCTTCCTCTGTCGGCAGACCGACCTACTGGTGGCAGCCGCCCGGACCGGACGCACGGTGAACATCAAGAAGGCCCAGTTCCTGAGTGGAAAGGACATGTGGTACCCCGTAGAAAAAGTCCGTGAGGCAGGCGCGAAAGATGTGTGGCTGACGGAGCGCGGTAATATGATGGGCTACAACAACCTCGTGGTGGACTTCCGTAATATCCCCGACATGCTGGAAATCGTGCCGACAGTCATCATGGACTGCACGCACAGCGTACAGCGTCCCGGGGGCAGCAACGGAAAGACTGGCGGTGACAGGCGGTTTGCACCGCAGATGGCGCTGGCTGCGAAAGCCTTCGGCGCCACAGGCTGGTTCTTTGAGGTACACCCCGACCCCGACAAGGGACTGAGTGATGCCGCCAACATGATGGAACTCGACAAACTCGAGCCACTAATAACAGAGATTATCCAATGACAGCAAGAGAATACGCCATACAATGCATCAAGGACGAGGCTCAGGCCGTGATGGGACTGATTCCCCAGATCGGTGACAGTTTCGATGAAGCCGTTGAACTGATCTACCATTGCAAGGGAAAGGTCATCGTGACGGGTGTGGGCAAGAGCGGACATATCGGTGCCAAGATTGCCGCAACCCTCTCCTCGACGGGCACACCCTCTTTCTTCATCAATCCATTGGACGTCTTTCACGGCGACCTCGGGGTGATGGCACAGGGGGATGTGGTCTTAGCCATCAGCAATTCCGGACAGACCGATGAACTGTTGCGCTTCATACCCATGGTGCTCCACATGCAGATACCTATTATCGGCATGAGCGGTAATCCACAGTCGTTGTTGGCCAAATACTCCACCTGTCACCTGAACGTGAGTGTGGAGAAGGAGGCCTGTCCGCTGAACCTTGCTCCCACCAGTTCGACGATGGCACAACTGGCAATGGGAGATGCCCTGGCAGTAGCCCTCATTGAGAAGCGTAACTTCCAGCCACGTGACTTCGCCCAATACCATCCGGGTGGAGAACTCGGCAAGCGGTTGCTGACGACGGCACAGGATGTGATGCGGACGGAAGACATGCCCGTATTGCCGCCTGACATGCGTCTGGGCGAGGCCATCATCCTGGTGAGCAAAGGCAAACTGGGACTTGGCATTGCAGAAGTAGACGGTCAGATTGTGGGTCTCATCACCGACGGTGACATCCGTCGGGCCACAGAGAAATGGCAGGCCGAGTTCTTCGACCATACCGTGAGCGACATCATGACGCGCACCCCGAAGACGGTCAGACCGAACACAAAAATTACGGAAATACAACAGATTATGAACAGATATAAGATACATTCGGTACTGGTGACTGACGACGACAGACATCTGCTTGGCGTGGTTGACCATTATTCATGTATGATTTAAACGAAATACGGCCTTATGAAAACTATAAAAAAACTGATGCTCGCACTACTGCTCACACTGCCGATGGCAGGAGTGGCAGAATTCCTGTTTAAGACGCTGGATGCCAGACAAGGCCTGACCAGCAGTCAGATTAACTGTATCCTGAAGGACTCACGCGGATACATGTGGTTTGGTACGCCTGCCGGACTCTACCGGTATGACGGCTATGTGTTCAAGAATTTCCAGAGTGACTCGCAAGACGGCAACTCGCTGCCCAACAGTTACATCAATACCATCCAGGAGACACTTGACGGTAACTTGTTGATAGAGACAGCCTCTGGATATTGTGTCTACCATCCACAGACAGAGAGTTTCGAGCGTGACATGAAACAGTATTTCGCCCGCATGGGTATCGAGACCATTCCGAGCATTGTCTATGTAGACCGCCACAAGAACCTTTGGGGCGCCATTCCTAACAAGGGTGTTGTCTGCTTTAACATGCAGCAGCAGACCTCCTATGAGTTCGGCTATACTGACGACGCACACGGCGTGCCGCAAGGTCTGGTATGCTCCATCGGCGAGTGTAAGGACGGTGCCATCATCGTCTACGATGACGGACGGCTGGTATGCTGCGACGTGATGCATCAGCAGCATACCGTCTGGGGCACCAGCGACATCGCCGCTCAGAAAATCAGGAAGACCAAATCGCTGAAGGTGTTCGCCGATGACTTGGACAACGTCTGGCTCTATGGACAAGGAACACTTTTCAAATACAATAAGAACGCTGGCACGTGGGACACCTCTATCGGCAACAGACTGGGCATGACTGGTATGGGCGTTGACCGTAACATCAACGGCATGGCAGGTGACAAGAATGGGAACATCTGGATTGGCTCCGACCAACTTGGTTTGCTGCATTATGACATCAACACCCAACAGATCGACAGTGTCCAACCTATCAGCATCAACTCACGACGGGTCATGTCGGAAAAGATCAGTATCCAGAGCGTCTATGTGGACGATACGGATCTGCTCTGGGTAGGAACGGAAAAATCTGGTGTCGCCTACTCTGGTAATTCCATCTACCGTTTCGGAACCACACGCAACGGCGACATTACAGCCATCGCACAGGCCGACAGCGGAAATATCTGGTACGGCACCAGCGACAGGGGTGTCATCAACTACCACGGACCGCTTGCCAGTCTGAAGGTGTCGTGTATGGCCATTACCCCCGACGGCAGTCTGTGGGTTGGCTCAAAACGAAACGGACTGACCCGTATCAAGAATGGTGTCTCAACCATCTATTCGTTGGCAAAGGATAGTACCAGAACACTGATTGACGACCATATCAATGCCCTGTGTACAGATAAGATCGGAAACTTGTGGATTGCCACCAATGGCGGCCTGCAAGTCTACAACCCCAGGATGAACTCCTTCTCGTCGTACACCAGGGAGAGCGGCAAGTTGAATACCAATAATGTGACAAGCCTGTACTACAACAAGAGCGGAAAGTCCAACGATCTCTTTATTGGAACTTCTGAAGGTCTGGTCATCCTGAACCTCTCGAATACGGAGAAGAAGGTGCTGACAGGTAACTCCAATAATGTGAAGCCCTTCACCAACAACTACATCACGCAAGTGTTTCAGGACTCCCGGGGACTCATCTGGATAGGTACACGTGAAGGTCTGAACATCTTGGATCTGGAAAGCGACAACCTGCAATATCTGACGGAAAAACAGGGACTCTGCAATAACAATATCTGCGGTATCGCAGAAGATAAGAGCCACAATATTTGGGTAACCACCAGCAGCGGTGTAAGCCGTGTCGTCACACAGCGTAACCATGAAGACGGCACCTATAACTTCGGACTCTACAACTATTCCATGACTGACGGTCTGCAAAGCAACGAGTTCAATCCCGGTGCCATCATCACCAAGACAGACGGCAATGTGCTTCTTGGCGGTCTTTATGGCATCAACTGGGTGGTGCAGAAAGGCAAGGACGACAACGATGCCCTGCCACGTGTCATGCTGACACAATTGTTCCTCGGCGAAGAAGAAATACAGGTAGGACACACCTACGGAGGCAAGGTCATCTTAGGACAGGCCCTGAACGAGAGTAGCAAATTGGTTTTGGGACATGACCAGAACACCATCACCATCAAGTTCGGTGCAGGCAACTACAACCAAAGTGAACGACTGCAATTCATGTACTGGATGGAAGGACTCGATGATGACTGGAAGAACGGTAATGCCCTGACGCACGGCGTCACCTTCCAGAACCTCAGTAGCGGCAACTATACCCTCCACGTGAAGGCGATCAGTGCAGAAGGTGCCGTCAGCAATCAGGAGCGCACCCTCGACATCCACGTTGAGAGTCACTGGCTGCTTTCCTGGTGGATGATACTCGCCTACGTGTTGATTGCCGCCGTCATCATCTACTTCTGGCGCATCGGCATGAAACAGATCAAGGCCATCAGGACACGTAAACATGCCATCATCAACCAACTGGTACGCCAGCGTGAGGAGATCAAGGCCGCCAGTGATGACCTGCGTCAGCCGATGGCCCGTATGACCTCCATCATCGGCAACCTGTCAGAGAAGGAGAAGTCTTTGGAGGAACGTGAGCAGTTGAATGCTCTCCACTCGCAGATGCTGCAGATCATCACCCGCGTCAGCGATATGCAGACCAATCTGGAGAATCCTGAGGAGAAAGCCAAGAACGTGGTTCACGACCGTCTGGAACTGAACGGACGTGGCGAGATTGAACTGCCGGAGATTGCCAGCGAGACGCTGACATCAGACTTCACCAGGTCGAGGGCTGCCCTGGATGCACCTACGATGAAGTTCTCCGTGGTGATGATCGACGACAACATCGATTTCCTGCAGTTTGTCACAGCCAGACTGAGATATGTATATGCCTTCCACGCCTACAACGACATCGAGAAGGCTGCCGACGATATCCTCGAGATGCGTCCGGACCTCGTGATCTGTAAACAGGATATGCCTGGTATGACTGGTAGTGAACTGTGTAACCAGATCAAGACCAATACGATTACCCAGAAGACGAAGTTTGTGCTGCTGACCGATGGTGTACTCACGCCACAGGATATGCGCAAGCAGAATATCACGCTGTCGGCAGACGACTATGTAGCCAAGCCCTTCAACCTGCAAGAGGCTGTGATGCGGTTCAACAAGATTCTCGGACTCGGTCCCATCGAGATGGACAGCAACCTTATTGAAGGTGCCGAGACCCGTATGCTGGAAGATCGCAATGCTAGTATGACAACGGCTACGGAGAGTTACGAAGATATCGGTGTCTATGATGCCAAGAACGATACCATGGATGAGGATGATCCCATCCACAAGGTGGAGACATCCATCAAGAAGGGGCCTGTGGTGCAGGAAGGCACAGAACTGGCCCAGCAGATAGAACTGCTTAAAGAGGAGGAGATACAGCAGGATATGTCCGACTTCTCGATGCTTGACATGATGGATCAGCAACTCTTAAAGAACATCGAGCAATACGTGATGCAGAATATGAGTCGCGGTCAGATCAGTCTGGAAGAGATGGCAACGGCTATGGGTATGGGACGCGTACCGTTCTTCCACCGTGTACGTAACCTGACGGGTAAGACACCGACGGAACTCATCCGCGACCTACGACTGAAACACGCGTGCATCCTGCTGAAACGTACCAATATCAATATGAGTGAGTTGTCTACCAACATCGGCTTCATGACTGCCGAGAACTTCATCAACATCTTCCGTGAGAAGTTTGGTATGACGCCGCTCGAATACAGGCTCAAACACAGGAAAATGCAGTGATGAGAACTGTTTTTTTACTTGTCACTTACCTTCTTTCACTGGTTTCTGCGCAGGCGGAGACCAGTGATTCCTTGATTGTCCGTCAGATGAGGGAGTGCGGGGTGCACTTCACCAACGACAACAACGTAAAACTGCTGATGTCGGGAAAGGCGAAGTTTGCGGATATGTTTGAGGCCATCCGTCAGGCCAAGAGCAGCGTCCACTTAGAGTATTTCAATTTCCGCAACGACTCCATCGCCTCGTTGCTCTTCGACCTTCTGAAAGAGAAACGCAAGGAAGGTATAGAGGTACGTGCGATGTTCGATGGCTTCGGCAACGACTCCAACAACCAGCCCTTAAAGAAGCACCACCTCAAAAAACTCCGCGAGGACAGCATTAACATCGTGGAGTTCGACCCCATCCGATTCCCGTGGGTGAACCATATCTGGCCCCGTGACCACCGTAAGATTGTGGTCATCGACGGCAAGACGGCCTACACTGGTGGTATGAATGTGGCCGACTACTATATCGTAGGCACGGAACAGGTGGGCGAATGGCGTGACATGCACTGTCGGATAGAAGGCTCTGCCGTGAACGACCTGCAGGAGATCTTCGCCCGCATCTGGAAGAAGGCGACCAACGAAGAGGTGGCGGCCCCCAAGTATTACAGCGGGGAACCGTCTGGCAATAAGATGGTAGGCATTGTCAACCGTGAACCGCACACCACCAATAAGATCATGCGCCAGTTCTATGTCCATGCCATCGACGATGCACAGGACTCCATCAAACTTATCAACCCCTACTTCACCCTGATACCCTGCATCAAGAAAGCCTTGAAGCGCGCTATCAAACGAGGTATCAAGGTTGAGATCATGGTCTCTGCGAAGAGTGATATCCCCCTGACCCCCGATGTCGTGTTCCGCAATGCCCACAAGATGATGAAACTCGGTGCCAACGTATGGCTGTACCAGCCGGGCTTCCATCACTCTAAGATCATGATGGTCGACGGACGCTTCTGCACCGTTGGCAGCACAAACCTCGATGCCCGCAGTCTGCGCTTCGACTATGAGGAGAATGCCCTCATCGTGAATCGCGAGACTACCAAGGAACTCGATGACATGTTCGATCGTGACAAGCAGAAGAGCGTGATCCTCACCGAAGAGGAGTGGGATCGTTTCCGTACGGGCTGGCAGAAGTTCAGAGGCTGGTTCGGCAGTCTTCTTACCCCCTGGCTGTGAAACGCGACACCACCATATCCATCGCCAAAGGTATTGCCATTATCCTGATGGTGATAGCCCACGCTGAGGCACCGGGCTGGCTGTGTAAGTTTATCTTCGAGTTCCACATGCCCCTGTTCTTCATCACGGCAGGCTTTTTCTTCTCCACGAAATATCTCCACGACGAGGCCACATTCATCAAAAAGCGTGTCAAGGGTCTCTACATACCGTTTGTCAAATGGGCGGTATTCTTCCTGATCATCCACAACTGGATGTTCGATATCGGTATCCTCAATGAGGTCTATGGTAATGAACAGGGCGGCGTGCTGCATCCCTATTCGGCCCACCAGATACAACAGAACCTCTGGAACATTTTCACGGCGATGGGTGGCTATGATGCCTTCCTCTGTGGGGCCTTCTGGTTTTTCAGGGGGCTCTTCGTCGCCAGCATCCTATACCTTATTATATATAAGGTGGTGGATTCCGGGATCTCCGGATTATCCGGGCTCTCCCAAAAGGCCACCCCCTACCTTATCTGCCTCATCATGCTCCTGCTCTGCGGCTGGAAGACCTGGGAGGGGCTGAAGGTCATCAATCTCGTACAAGGCGGCTATCGCGATATGATGGGCTGTTTCTTCTTCGGCATCGGCTTTATCTTCCGCCAATATGTCAACGGGTATCGCCAAATCATGTCGCGCCAATATCTCGCCATTCCTGCCACCTTGCTCTTTGGCCTCATCGTCTGGCTCTTCTCGAAACACCTGACGGCCAATATGAACTGGCGCTCCACCTTCCAACAGTTCCTGTCGCTCCCCGTCCCTGCCATCCTCGGATTCCTGATGACCTATAACATCAGCCGATGGATAGATGCCTGTAAGGGGTGGTTCAAACGGTTCCTCGTCTATACCGGCGACCATACACTGAATATCTTCATCTTCCACATCATCTCCTATAAGGTGGTGAGCCTCATCAAGATATGGTACTACGGACTGGACATCCGACAGATAGGCTGTCACATGGTGATACACGACCACTCCCAAGAGGACAGTTTCTGGATACTCTACACCATCGCAGGCGTAGGCATCCCCCTATTAGGAACGTGGCTCTGGGAGAAAGCCAAAGAAAGAATCAGAGCATATAGAGCATCATCTGCTGCTCAGCCTCAGTGATGCCCTTTTCCTTGATCAGCGCTCTTTCACTATCAAGCACGATATCCTTCCCCTCGCCTGTTTCCTTCAGATAACGGTGAAAACAGTCGATGGCATCGGATATGTTCCCACTGAACCAGAGACAATAGCCATAGTTCAGCAAGTCTTCCATCTGCACGTCGCCATTCAGCAACTGCTGATAAATTTTGATGGCCTGCTCGTATTTCCCGTCGCAAGTGAGAGTCCACGCCAGCACCTTGTTCACCCGGTTGTCGTCGGGACGTTCAAAGTTCAACTGATACAGTTCCTTCAACGCATCCTGATACCTCAGTAGTTTGGTAAGGCACACGGCATGGTTCAGCAGATAACTGCGCTTCTCCGGCTGTAAGGTCATCAACTGGTCATAATAGCCGAGTGCCGCCTGATAGTCTTCCTCCAGGAAACGCTGTTTGGCGATACCGTAAAGCGCCCTTTCATTCTTGGCATCCAGTGCGAGTGCCTTCAGGAAACAGTCACCAACCTCCCCACAGACGAAAGAACCGCCGTAGTTCTGCGCAATATATCCGCAGATCAGATAGAAGCGCAGGTCCCATTGCGACGCATCGGTATTGTTCAGCACAGCCCTCGCCTCGTCGATGCGTTTCAACTTCATCAGCGACGACACGATCTCACCGAAGTACGGTGCAAGAGGTGTGCGTGAAAAGACGGCATTGGCGAAGAAAAGACTGAAACGCAATGAGAAGGGATTACGGAACTGGCTTCTATTACTATACAGACGGTAGAAACGGTACAGGTCCTGCAAATAAGACCTCCGGATGAATGCCGGCGTCATCGTCTCCTTCGACATCACATCCTCGATGGTTGCCTCGCCCCTCTCCAACATCTCCAGCACATTCTTGGGCATCCGTTCCATCACCTGCGAGAAAGCCAACAGGAAAGAATATTTGTCGCTATTACAGAAAGGACCTGAATTCATCATCAGTTTCAGAAAACGGTTTGAGGCAAGCCTATCGGTGATCTCTACAACCCCCGGATGCTCCATATAGAAAGGCACGAACCAGTTGATGGCATCGCGGAAGAAGGGGAAGCGCTTCATCTGCGAGAAACCGCCGAAGTAGATGTCAGAGCCTTGCTTCTGCATGTCCTGCATCCTACGGTAACTCTCCTCAACCTTCTCCATCCGCCGTTCCTCGGCATCGGGATGAAGGATGTCTTCCATCGGATCGTCCTCAATCTCCTCGATACCATTGCGCGTCACACGGAAATTACTGTTGTTCAACAGTTCCGGGATAATCTCCTGTTGGAGTGTCTGGTTATCTTTCTCGGCATTCATGCAGAAGTAGATTTGCTGTTCCAGTTCCACCAGTTCCTGACAGACAGCCTCATCTTCCAACAGTTTTTCAACTTCGTGCAACTCTTCCTGATAAAGCACGGGCAGAATCTGATCGCCGAGGGCAAATACCCATCCCACGAGTGCCCGTTGGCGCACACCTTCGTCACCTGTCTGTTTGTAGACATTCACCAGCACTTTCAGTTTCAACGCATCGAAGCAGTTCACGACACCCAAGGTGATGCCGCTAATCAACAATTGTTGGTCGCGGGTGTCGATGGTCGGTGCCAACAGCAACTGCTCCATCCTCTCCGTCTGCTCCGCACTCCACAGGGGCGACAGCAGCAGATAGTCGAACCAGTCTTTCAAAAGATGATGGTGTTTCAGATGGACGGCCTT
>JAFZNI010000156.1 GCA_017551005.1 Prevotella sp. | reverse complement strand
TCTGTCGATGGGTGGCATGCAGGCTCGTGAAATCACACTTGCCAATCCTGAGAAGTTCGCTTATGTAGGTTCTTTCAGCAGTGGTGCATGGAAGGTTGACCAGGTGAAGGGTTCCGAAGGTTTCGCAAAGAACGTCACGTTGCTCTTCATGAGCGGTGGCGGCAAGGAGAACATGGGTTGCGAATAGGCCGCCAAGAAGATTCACGACGAACTCGGCATGAATGCCGTCGGTTACGAGTCGCCCGGCACTGCCCACGAGTGGCACACCTGGCGTCGCAGCCTGTATCAGTTCGCACAGTTGATTTTCAAATAAGTCATCACCTTAATCATTATTAATATGGAGGCGGCACTGCTGTGAAAGGCAGGAGCCGCCTCTTTTTGTTTGGCACGGTATTTGCAAAGGAGAAAGGTAAAAAGGTAAAAAAGTAAAAAGGTAAAATAAAAAAAACTATGCAAAAAGGTAACATTGGTGTGACGACTGAGAACATATTTCCAGTCATCAAGAAGTTTCTTTATAGTGACCACGAGATTTTCCTCCGTGAGATGGTTTCAAATGCCGTAGATGCCACACAGAAGATGAAGACGCTGGCGGCTCAGGGCGAGTATAAGGACGAACTGGGCGACCTGACCGTACGCATTAACTTTGATGCCGACAAAGGTACTATCACCATCAGCGACCACGGTATCGGCATGACGGAGGAGGAAATCGACAAATACATCAACCAGATAGCCTTCTCTGGTGTGACGGACTTCCTCGAGAAATACAAGGACAATGCCAACAACATCATCGGCCACTTCGGACTCGGTTTCTACTCTTCGTTCATGGTATCGAAGAAAGTAGAGATTATCACAAAGTCGTACAAGGAAGGTGCCAAGGCCGTGAAATGGAGTTGCGACGGTAGTCCTGCCTACGAGATTGATGATGCTGAGCGCGCAGAGCACGGTTCTGACATCATCCTTTACATCGACGATGACTCGAAGGAGTTTCTCGACAAATACAAACTCGAGGGCCTGTTACAGAAATATTGCAAGTTTATGGCCGTACCCATCGCCTTCGGCAAGAAACAGGAGTGGTCGAAGGACGAGAGTAAGATGGTAGATACCGCTGAGGATAATATTATTAATAATGTAGAGCCGCTGTGGACGAAGACCCCAAGTACGCTGAAGGACGAGGACTACAAGAGTTTCTACCGTACCCTCTACCCCATGAGCGACGAGCCGTTGTTCTGGATTCACCTGAACGTCGACTATCCCTTCAACCTGACAGGTATCCTCTACTTCCCCAAGATCAAGTCGAACATCGAGTTGCAGCGCAACAAGATACAACTCTACTGCAATCAGGTCTTCGTGACCGATCAAGTGGAGGGCATCGTGCCTGAGTTCCTGACGCTATTACACGGTGTGATTGACTCGCCGGATATTCCCCTGAACGTATCGCGCTCCTATCTCCAGAGCGACCGTGAGGTGAAGAAGATCTCCACTTATATCACCAAGAAGGTGGCTGACCGCTTAAAGGCTATCTTCGGCGAGAACCGCAAGGAATACGAAGAGAAATGGGACGACCTGAAACTCTTCATCAACTACGGCATCCTCTCTGAGGAAGGGTTCTACGACCGTGCCAAGGAGTTTGCCCTGATGAAAGATACTGAGGGTAAGTACTTCACCTTCGACGAGTATAAGAAACTCATCGAGGCCAACCAGAAGGACAAGGACGACACGCTGGTGTATCTCTACGCAGAGAACAAGGAAGAGCAGTACAGTTATATCAAGGCTGCACAGGACAAGGGCTACAGTGTGCTGCTGCTCGACGGACAACTCGACGTACCTACCATCCAGACACTGGAACAGAAATTTGAGAAGAGCCGCTTCACCCGTGTCGACTCCGACATCATCGACCGTCTGATTGTGAAAGAGGATAAGAAAAAGTCCGACCTGTCAGAAGAGGAAAGTGACAATTTGTCAGCCGTCTTCCGCACCCAGTTGCCGAAGATCGACAAGACCGAGTTCATGGTACAGGTGGATGCCCTCGGCACAGAGGCTCGTCCTGTCATCATTACGCAAAACGAGTATATGCGTCGTATGAAGGACATGAGTAAGTTCCAGGCAGGTATGGGCTTCTACGGACAGATGCCCGACTCATTCAACCTCGTACTGAACTCTGACCACCCATTGGTAAAAAAGGTGCTCGACGAGAGCAAAACCGCTACCGAAGAGGCCCTGAAGCCTATCGTAGCAGAACTCAAAGGTCAGGAGGCTCGTCTGGCTGCCATCCGTCAGGCACAGGATAAGAAGAAGTACGACGAGATAACCCAGGAAGAGAAAGACCAGAAGGCCGAGGCCGAGAAGGCCGTGCAGGCTGAGAAGGACAAGAAGACCGCCGTCATCGCCGACTATGCGAAGGGCAACTCCATCGTCCACCAACTCATCGACCTGGCACTCCTCCAGAATGGCATGCTCAAGGGCGAGGCACTCGATAAGTTCCTGAAGCGCTCAGTAGATTTGATCAAATAAGATTTAGTATCTTATTTTCATAATAAGCATGATGATGTCTGCGATATCGATTATGCCGTCTTCGTTTACGTCGACGGCATTTTCATTGTAATCCGCAGGCAAAGGCTTACCGCCTATAACATTCGTTATCGCCACGACATCTTTAGCATTCACCCTTCTGTCGCCATTGACATCACCCTTAATGGGAGGTCTGACTACAGAAGGGTCACCACCCATGAAGTCGAAGGCGATAAGGCCGTCGTCGGTCATCTCAATACAGGTGATTGCCTTGTCTAACAGTGTTTCGCCCTGGGCATTCTCTGTATACATCTGGGCTGCTGGCACGGAGGTGTCGGTCAACTCATCATTCATTGTTTGTCCGTTGATATATGGGTAGGGTGATCCGGAGAGATGATTGTTGTTCATCCAAGTTTTGTTCTGATAGTTTGTTTCTATGATTTTACCCCAGTCGTTATAGTCCTGATTGTCTGCATGAACGATATCGTAACAGAACATACTTGCATCATTGTTGATACTGTTTCCTGACCATTTCTTAGTGTCATAGTTGATATGCCAAATCAGCAGCCCTATGCCTGGCACACCAGCGTCCCACGCTTTCCACTGACGGTTCTCAAGCAAGTAGAACTCATTGTCGGTATGCTTCACGATGTATGTCTCACCACCATCGGCTATCGGTTTCATGCCGATGATGGTAGTGGCCTCTGTCAGTTCTATGGGTGTCATCCACCCTAACAGCATTTTTTCAAAGGGAGAATAGTTCGGTGGACACCAGCCGTAATTGGTAAAGTTGCCGCCGTCCATCAAGTCCCACTCGTCTACGATGGAGAAATAACCTGTATTACCACCCGTCGGGTAGGCATCTGGCAAACCC
>JAFZNI010000155.1 GCA_017551005.1 Prevotella sp. | reverse complement strand
TGTAGCCATCGTCTGCCTGATTGAAAAGGGTACAAAGATAATTGGTACCTGTAGCATCAGACGCAGTCAGTATCTGTGGAACATCATAGAACTCCAATGTATTAATAAGTGTAAGCGGTCTCATATCTGCAACATCTTTTGGTTTCTTTCGCAACCTATTCCGCTGCAAATATAGGCAATAATTTGGAGAAATGCAAGAAAACCCAAATAAATTTTGGTTTTTTACTCACTTATTCGTACCTTTGTCAGCAAAAACTGAGAATATGCTACAAATCCGCTGTAAGAACAACAATGTGACGAAGAGTTTTGCGGAGGGGACTTCGCTGCTGGAGGTGTATCAGGAGTTTGCAGATGACATCAAACTGCCCTACCCTGTGGTGTCGGCAAGGGTGAACAACACCTCGCAGGGCCTGAAGTTCCGACTGTTCCAGAATCGCGACGTGGAGTTTCTCGATGCTCGCGAGGGATCAGGTCACCGTGTGTATGTGCGTTCGCTGAGCTTCCTGCTCTACAAGGCGACACAGGATGTGTTTCCTGGGTCGAAACTGTTTATTGAGCACTCGCTGAGCAGAGGCTACTACTGTAATTTAAATAAGGAGAGAAGGAGTAAGGAGAGAAGGAGTGAAGGAATCAGAAGACTGGAGGCAGGGGACAAAGTGACGGACGAGGATGTGGCAAAGATCAAGGCGAGGATGCAGGAGATTGTCGACCTCGACATGCCCTTCCGTCGTACGGAAGCCACTAATGAGGAGGCTATCCGTGTATTCTCGGAACGGGGATTCTCTGACAAGGTGAAACTCTTAGAAACCAGCGGACAGATATACAGCGACTACTATACGTTGGGTGACACCGTGGACTATTACTATGGGCCGTTGGTGCCAAGTGCAGGCTACCTGAAGGTGTGGGACTTGGAGCGCTATGAGGACGGACTGTTGCTGCGAGTGCCCGACTGGCACAATCCCCTGAAGGTGGCAGAGAAGATACCTCAGCCCAAAACCTTCGAAATGTTCGCAGAGAAGACACGCTGGGACATCATCATGCGACTCTCGAATGCAGGTGATGTGAACAAGGCCATCATGCGAGGTCACGCCTCAGAGTTGATTCAGGTATCGGAGGCCCTGCAAGAGAAGAAGATCGTACAGATAGCGGAGGAGATAGACCGTCGGTTCCATCGTGAGAAGGATCCTGTGAGGATTGTGCTGATCACAGGGCCGTCGAGTTCAGGTAAGACCACTTTCTGCAAACGTCTCTCCGTGCAGTTGCTGGCCTGCGGATTACGCCCCATATCATTCTCGACAGACGACTATTTCGTGAACCGTGTGGATACGCCCAAACTGCCCAACGGCGACTATGACTTCGATAATATCGAGACGGTGGAATACGCGCTACTCGAAGACCATCTGCTAAGGCTGATGCAGGGGGAGCGTGTGGAGATACCAGAGTACAACTTCGTGACGGGCAAGCGCGAATGGAATGGCAAGAAACTGAAATTGGGCAATGACACGGTGCTAATCATCGAGGGTATCCACGCCCTGAATCCGCTACTGACAAAGAAAATACCTGACACGTTGAAGTACAAGGTATTCATCTCAGCCCTAACGAGTATCTCACTCGACGACCACAACTGGATTCCCACACGTGACAACCGACTGCTGCGTCGCATTATCCGCGACTACAACAAGGGCGCCTTTACGGCCCAGCAGACCATCGCCCAGTGGAAGAATGTCGTAGAGTCGGAAGACCAGTGGATATCACCCTTCCAGGAGACTGCCGACGTGATGTTCAATTCGGCCCTCAACATCGAGTTTGCTGTGCTGCGTACCCATGCAGAGATCATCCTCGCCTCAGTACCCAGGAACTGTCCGGAATACTCCGATGCGCATCGTCTGTTGAAGTTTATCCGGTATTTCATCCCTATCAGCGACACAGAGATACCGCCCACGTCGATTATGCGCGAGTTCTTGGATTAACCAAGCAGCATAGCCAGACACGTGGGCGGCAGCAATTTCAATGATTAAACGTTATACGTTGGTCATGGAAATCATGGAATCACGACCTTGCGGTTCTTATGTATGTATACACCTCCCCTGACTGGTTGACCCTTAAGCATACGGCCCTGGAGATCAAAGAATGACTGCGAATGACTGTCGGATGCTGACACAGAGGATACACCTGTTGCTTCCGGGTAGGTAAGTGTCTCGCCATAATTGATTTCTTTCTCAAAAATGCGTTTTACCTGACCGTCAGATAACTTTTCCTCTATGAAAAATAATAATTTCTCAGGTTCAGACAGATCAATATCTTCAAAGAAGCCAGATAAAACAGCCTCCCCACCACTGGCAACTATTAGATCAGATGGATAACTTCCACCGCCAACTATATAGTCAAAATACTCTACGTTTAAGACATCTTTCTTTCTGTTATATTGTGGCCAATTGTTGACAGGATCGTTATTTTTGATTGTCACTTCAAAGGTGAAATGATAATCCTCGTCGAATTGAAGTTTGTAGGACGTCACCTCCAAATCTATAAATTGAATTACATAATCCTTGTCAAATTGGACCGTAGTGGTATCCATCAACACATCAGTTTTGTCCTCATACAACAAAAACAGATAGTTGCCTACACCAGAAAGACTATAAAATGGAAAGAGTAGTTTTTCAGTGCTTTCTGCCCTGAAATAACCACCTATCTTCCCACCATCCTCCATCTCCGATATGGGAGGCAGATCGTCAAATGTTTCTTTCGCTGTCTTGGAACCAAGATACAGATACCGCACGCGGAGGTTCCCTGAATATTCGTGGCCCTTGTTATTGACAACCAAGGTAACTTCATTTGGCTCAGCAGCAATCCCAGACCCGATATTTATATAACCTTTTTCTATGCTGAGGTCAGGTAAATACAGTAACTGGCAAGTTACGCCCTCATCGTTCACTACCACCTGTATTTTCTTCTCTGGTGCTGTTACAAGATGCCAGTCACCGTCAGTACTGATACAGCGGGCCATCGGCAGTAACTGGTAAGTGCCTGCAGCCAGTTTTTCATTATTGATTACGATATCAAAATCGCCTGCGAATGGAGACTCTATCTCACAACTCTTCTCTGCCATAACCAATGGTGTCAGTACACCGTCACTGCCCATCGTACCTAAGGCCATCTCAAAGGTGGCATTGAGAATCAGCAAGTCCTCAAAAAGTGCATTGATCTTTACCGTATTATCACTGATGTACATGTTCTCGTACACATACAACCTCGGCGACTCGTCACTCGGAGTACTTTGTCCTGTAGGAGGCTGGACACCTAACACGGCTTGCTGTAGCATGCAATATCCCAATTGTGACGAACTGGCACCGGCTCCTGAGGTGTCATACGGATTGAGTATCGACAAAGAGAACCAACCGTCGCTCTTGCCGCTCCATCCCCAGTTGATATGAAAGAGTCCATTCTCATCATAGCCGTCACAGACAAAACAATGACCACCTTTCGACTGTCCACAATAGATAACAGGTCTATTACCTGCCAATTCATCGTATATCAGTTGCTCCCACTCGTCAACACCATACATGGCACGTACAACACCAGTTGTACCAGGGTCATAGTCAAAATAGTGACGCAAGGCCTGACCAACAAACATGCCGTCGGAACTAGATTCCCCGGATGCATATTGCATCCTGACAGACTGTCCGCAATAACGCATCAACTTAGCCACTTCTTCCATGTTTGAGTCCATATGCTCCCAGTCGAAAATGGTTGGGGGAAGTTCTTCCAATGTTATATCACCATTTCTATCAGGAAAAGTATGTGCAGGAATCTTTTCACAAGCCGACTGGGGCCAACGGTGATAGTTCATCACCTGTGCCATCGCTGTAGCCACACAACCAGTCAAGGCTCTTCCTCCATACACATCAGGACAATCATTCCAATAAGGCTCATACTGATCCCATTGTGTGGTCAGCAGTGGCGCAATGGGCTGGCGGATGGCGCGCGACAATTCCCCAGGACTAAGATTAACACTGCCCAGCGATGCGATTGCTTCTCCATAACCCTTGAGCCAAGCCCGCATGTTTTCAGGCATGTTCTGCCAGTCTATTATACCCTGATCACTATAGCCCAAAATAGGTACTGTACGGTCGTCGCCAGAAGCGATGACAAAGCCACCACCCTCGCAGTTAAAAACATAAAGGCCACTGACCTCAACTTGCGCAACTTTCAACTTAGCCTTCAGGGCAGAGGCTTTCTGTCCGCGAGCCATAGCAGGAGTGCGTTCGGTTATAAACTGTAATACTCTTTTTTGGGCTTCCTGTTCACTAATGGACTTTGCCCACATGCCAATGCTTAGCACTAAAGCGGCAAAAACAAAAACAACTCTCTTCATAATACTCATATTTTATTTAGTTTGCGGTAATAGTCACGAAAAATCCGTTCATCCTCCGCTGGATCCGTGAAGATCTCCAGTAGCACAGGACGCTCGCTCTCTATATATAATAAGGTGTCGATACCCTGCTGCATCTGTTCCATATTCTCAGCCTTGAGATAGGTGACGTGATTCTGCTGACAGATGCCCTCAGCAGAGGTATGGTGCTCAGCAGCCACGAACTTGTCTCTGGCAGGACTCTGCTCCAGACCTTTCAGCAGATTAAAGATGCCACCCTTACCGTTGTTGAGCAGGAGGACACGGAGATTACCATGCAGATTCTGGTTCCACAGGGCATTCTGATCGTAGAAGAAACTTAGGTCGCCAATGACACAGAAGACTTTTTCATCAGTGACACAAGAGAAACCTGCTGCTGTGGAAAGCGAACCTTCAATGCCATTCACCCCACGATTGCAATAGACGTAGTGCTTAGCATAAATGTTCGCCAGACGGATGGAAGAACTATTGGCGTAATGCACATAACAGTCTTCTGCCACGCCTAACAGTTCTTCTATGTGCTTCACCGCTGCCATCTGAGAATAGGCGGGCCGATATTTCTCTATACGTTTATCAACTTTGGCAAGTACCTTGTCCCATCGTTTCTTGAATTCTTCCGTAGATTGAATGGTTTTTATCCCAGCAGAATCCACAAGGTCATCTACCACATCAGCAGGATGGCCCTCTATGACACCATACAACTGCATGGAGGTATCGTGAATGCTACCATCCTCCGTCACAGCCCAGATATGAGCATCCTTCATTTTCCTCAACCACTGCTTCATGCGCTTGCTTACAAATGTGTCACCTAAATAGAGCACAAAGTCTGGCTGATAGTCAGGGTCATCTCCCACAACAGGAAGCACCTCGTCAAAGTGAGAGCCACCCTTACCCACACTCAAAGACTCATTCAGGACTACAGCACTTTGAGAGATTGAAAACAACTCTTCAGGCAATAATCCTTCTGTGGACATCTGACCGATCACTACCATTGGTTTCTTAGAATGGAAGAACTGACCTACACACTCCAACAACAAGGCTTTATAACAACGAGGATTCAGTAAACAAATATGCCGTTCTTCTGGCAGTTCAGACACGGTGTAATCGAACAACGGTTCTGAAATGGGAACATTGATATGCACAGGGCCATAGCCATGATGGTTAGTTTCTAACAGCGCCTCGTTGACTAAACGATTGCAATACCATCTGCTTTCATCATTGTGTGGCTCTGGCAAGGAAACAGCCTTCTTCACAAAACGACCTAAGGCATCAGGCTGAGGAAGCGTCTGACCATCCAGTTGGTCTATCCATGCCTGAGGACGATCAGCAGAAATCACCACCAAGGGGATATGCTGGTAGTAAGCCTCAGCCACAGCAGGAGCAAGATTGAGCAGGGCCGTACCACTGGTGACGCAGACAGCCACAGGTCGCTGCAGGTACTGACTCATTCCCAAGGCATAGAAACCTGCACTGCGCTCATCCGTCACTGGATAGCACTCAATGTCAGGACACTCGTTGAAGTTATGCACAATGGGTGAATTGCGACTCCCAGGGCAACAGACGGCATGACACACACCATGCGCCACCAACAGTGCCGTCAGGATATTTACATTTTCTTTATTGCAATACATCTTCGCATGGTTTCTAATTTCGCCTCCGTCTCCTGCCATTCCTGTTCCTCGGTACTGTCTTTCAACAGTCCACCCCCAGCATAGAGGTGATAACGATTCCCTTCAATATTCATGCAACGGAGAGACACATAAAGGTGCGTGGATAGAGATTGTGCATTGTGCATTGTGCATTGT
>JAFZNI010000154.1 GCA_017551005.1 Prevotella sp. | reverse complement strand
CCTCGGGAAAACGTGTCCCAGATCTCAGGCAAGAAATCCTGCCCTCGAAAAAACATGTCCTGGATCTCAAACATGAAATCCTGACCTCGGGAAAACGCGTCCCGATTTCTGGGCATACTTTCCCGCCCACGGGATGAAAGGATATTTAGATATTTTAACGAAAATAATTGTCGAAATGTTTGCAGGATTCAGAAATTTATTGTACCTTTGCATCAAAGATGCAAAACACGGATAAGGAAGGGATTTAAGGAAGAGGAAAAAACACAACCCTTTAAAACATTAAGCGTATGAAGTGGAAATGGTCAACGATCAAGAAGGTGCTCCAGATTCTGGGTACCATCATCACTACCATTGCAGGTACGATTGCAGTACAGTCGTGCATGTAACATGCAAATTGAGAATTGAGAATTGAGAATTGAGAATTAAGGAAGAGGCTTGGATCTAAACAATCAAAAACATTAAAAACATTATGAACATTAAACAAATTGTGATTTTTCATTTGAGAGTGCTGCGCATGGCAGGTTTCCTGGAGTTTGTGCAGCAGGTGTTGAACATCGTGAAGACCTATCGCGATTCGGGTGAGGCAGGCGTAAGTCAGTTGCCAGCGAAGGTGGAGGCTGCCTATACACCGTTTGCCACAAGTATCGTGGCGATGGACGATGCGTATAAGTTGAGCCGCGCCAGTGAGTACACCCAGCAGATTGCGGACGAGGACGCCCGACGTGACGGACTCTACACCGCCCTGAAGAACCAGGTGCAGATGTACACGAAGTTCGACTTTGACACGGAGAAGAAGACGGCTGGTACGTACCTCTTGAACATCATCCGCAAGTACAATGTGGATGTGACGGAGAACTACCATGAGGAAAGTGTGAAACTGCAGCAGATGATCCAAGAGTTGGAGGCTGACAACACGGCGGGCCATCACATCACAACCCTCGGTATCACCTCACTCGTGAGTCAGTTGAAGACTGCCAATGAGGCCGTGCGTACGCTGCTGTCGCAGCGCAACGACGAGCGCATGATGCAGGAGAAGGCGGCTCTGGCGAACGCCCGTAACGTGGTGGATGAGCGTTACCGTGACCTGATCCTGATGATTAATGCGGCCACCGCTATGGAGGATGACCAGGAAGTCGTCGCAGGACTCGAGGGTGTCATCTCGCAGGTGAACGAACTCATCAAGTACTATCGTCAGTACGTGGTGCCGAAGGGCGGAGGAAGCCTCACCCCCAACCCCTCTCCAACGGGCGAGGGGAGCAGCCTCACCCCCAACCCCTCTCCAACAGGCGAGGGGAGTGAAAACACCGGAGGAGGCTCTAACAATGGTGGCAACGGTGGCGGCACGTCAACTCCGACACCGCAGCCCGGTGATGACGACGAACCAGATCAGTAAACGATCACTAAATGAACGGGGTGCCTCGATGAGGGACCCCGTTCTTATTGTATGTATCTATCTGTTGTTATTCTCCCAGAATGATATTAACTATTGAAACGATGTCAGCAGTATTAATGGTGCCGTCATTGTTCGCATCAGCATTCTTCTTAATGAATATCCCTGATGGCCTTCCCATCATATAATTCAAAATCTCTATAAGATCTTCCGAATTTACTTTCCCATCGCCATTTACATCACCGGTCGTATTACACTCTAAGAGAGTATATGTACCCTTGTTGAAGTCTAAGGTCATTGAGAAGGTCTTCTCCTCCGGGTTGGCATCAATTTTCCAGGCACCATTATTACCAATGACAAACATGCCTGTGCCTATAGATTCACCATTGTTTTCCGGACAAACCATATTATCCCAGTCAGGCCCTGCAAGTGATTCTTCTGAGGCAAACTTAAACCACTCATCTATATTGGCTGGCACTTGCCAAACCAAACGGAAAACCCTGTCAGAGACCTTGGTCAATGGCATAGCGGGGGTACCTCCCCAATCCGTCTGACTGCCAATATAATAATAGTTACTGCTTATCGGCTGCGCTTCTAACAGGAAAGATATGGTGAAAACAGGCGATTCTGTAAAGACTTTCAAACCGTCTTTTGTTACATAGCCACGCAGTTTGGCTGATACTTCGATAGTTGATGCCATTTTGCCTTCATAAAATTGCTTGGCATCCCAAACATCTATGGTGCCGTCTATAGAAACAGGCATCTGGCCATTGTTTACCACCAATGTCAACTCGCTGTAATCTGCGTCAACGGGCAACTGAACAACCTGTACTCGCTCACCAATTTCAGACACCTTGATAGGATCTGCTTCTGTGGCCTGAATGGTGGCATAGTCTTTGTTGAGGTAATGTCCATCAATAATGTTTGGGTCAACAGAAGGATAACCTGTGTTAGGATTGAGGAACAAATAATGGCCTGTGATATCATTGAAAATCACTTTATAGGTTCCTGTCTTTACGCTGATGCCTTCGCCATTGACAGTAGCATGTCCGTAGGGCAATGTCCCACCACCCCAGATGGTACTACTGGCGCCCTTGGCTTCAAACTTCAGATGAGTATCACTATCGAAGGTCACAACAACACACCAATCATGGTTCTCATTGGTAGAAACGGGATTCATGGGGGTGGCGGTAGCGTCCCAGCCGTTAAAGTCGCCGGAAAGTCCGACTGCACTGTAACTTTCCACGGGTTGTTCATATTTGGATACAGAGGCTGTTTGATGATTACCAAGAATGGTGATGCTGTAGTAGCCGGGCGTTGTTACATTAATGTTCTCACCATCACCATATTGTATCCAACTGTCAGAACCTAAGACTCCATAGCCAAACTGATTACTCCAACTATAATTCTGTACGATCTTAAATGCTCCTGAGGCAAAATAGCCTGTATAATTGTATTCGTTAGGGTTGTCTGGGCTGATAAATAAGGGTACCATGCCTGTTCCTACCCTGAGATTGTCATTGGTCCATGATTCACTTGCTATCATATCGCCAGTAAGACACCACATGTTGTAGAACGAATAGGTGGCCGGCTTCGTGTTTTTCAAGTGGATGCTTACAGCATTGGATGCCTTTCCATGCACAGACACGCGCACATAGGCTGTCAGTTCGTCGTTGGTATCAATCCCCAAATCTGTTAGCACGCTATACAACGTGGTAGTCATCACCTCTGCATTTTCAGCGTAAGTATTCAAAAGGAATTCGATTTTACTGGAAAAATCACGGGTCAGCGACAACTGTAACTCATAGGTCAACTTTGTGGTAGCATCAGCAGGCCGCTCCCATGAGAACTGCACAGCCTCGAACTGGGCCAGATCAATCACCTTTGTACCAAATAACGGCTCATTCATCTGGAGTTCGGATGGCTGATAAGTGAAATCTTCATAACCGGCATTTTGCTTAAATCCATAGGCGGCAACAACGTCGGCTGGGAGTGGGAAGAGATCAAGGACATCGTCACCACGACCTTCCCAACGATAGGCGTTGGAACTATACAAGCCAAAGCGGATCAGGGTAGGGCGACGAACAGCCTCGAAATAGAACTCACGACCCCACTCGGCAACTAAATCATTTAGCGATGCTGTGTTTAAGGCACTGGCTTGGGCACGCTGACGCACCACATTCAACATCTGCAGACCGTCAGCAGAACATGTTCCTCCGTTCATGCGGGCATCAGCCTCCGCATAAATAAGATAAGCCTCAGACAGTCGCATAAGCGGAAAATCAGTATCTACCTTTGATCTACTGGTTGGATTTGAGCCGTCTGAACGCAGATTAGTATATTTTACACACCTGTCGCCATAGAATAGATTTCTGGCATCACTATTTAAAAACAATCTTAGTAATTCTCCACGAACGGTAAGGCCATCCCATTTCGCGTCAAAACCTAAGTCATAGTCCATAAAACTGCTTTGTGACGCTGCTATGAGATACGTTGTATTACCCCAGTTGTTCTCCATAGACGAATCAATGACAATGGGGAACACAATCTCATGCTGAGCGCCATTTGTGTTGTTGTCACCCATAAACAAGAAAGTGTAATTCGATGTCAACGAGTACCAATCGCTGTTTATAAGAACCTGTGCCTGTTGCTTGGCTTCCGCCCATCGGGCTGTGCCGGTATATACCTCAGCATTCAGGTAGAGACGAGCCAAGAGGAGTTGCGCAACACCCTTGTTCACATGACCATAAACACCATTCGACGGCGCATCCAAATCACTCTCTACGGCCTTCAGTTCGTCTTCAATAAAACTGAAAACCTCTGCTCTCGCTGTTCGCTCTGTAGCGTTTTTTTCCGTGCTGAGCCAGAGAGGCACATCACCCCAGAAGTCAATGGCATAGGTATAGAGCAAGGCCCGCAGCACCCGCGCCTCTGCCCGCTGCTTCTGTGTGACAGCATCTTCGCCTGTCGCATTCTCCAAGAAAGCGTTGCAGCAATTAATCTGGTAGAAAAGAGTAGCCCAAAGGTCACGAACAAGTATATTGGGAGGTGTAGGCGTGGCCTGGTTGTATTCTGGGACACCTGCGTCCAGCCAAATACAATAAGCCTCATCAGAGGTCAGTTCGTTAGCCACAAAAATGCCACGCGCCAAATCGGCGTTCTGAATAGTCGCGTCATCAAACCATGATTGTCGCATCATCGCATACAGATTATTATATGCCGACTCCTGATCGAAACTTTGCGCTCTATGTGTAACCACGCTCAAAAGGCAAATCACCAAAACAATAAACTTTTTCATACTCATTGGTTTTTAAATTATTCTTTGCTGCAAAAGTATAAAAAATAATCCAATTAAACAAATAAAAACAAGAAATATTTCATTTCAGGCAAAAGGCCAGGTTACCCACTTACCCAATTATGACAGGAAGGTTCTTTTGTTCTGGTATCGTCATCTCATGGCATAAATCCGGTAATTCCGTAAAAAATACACTAAAACATTTGGTAATTTCAACTATTCTATATATTTTTGCACCAAAAATAAACCTACAGGTAAAATAATAATGGAAATCGTAGAGATTATACCACCATATTTATATAGTGTAAAGTACGACGACGAACGCACAGACGAGTATCATCGTGTGTTTCATAACTGGCATGAGATAGAGTATCTGGTGGAATTCTTTAGACTAAACAAGGAATACCTTGAACAACCTTTCTGGCGAGAATACTTTCCTGAACCAGAAGATGCCGCAAAAGATGTTGTAGTAGATGCAACTGCATTGGAGAATCACATCAACCAATTGGCTGATAATGCCAAAAATGGTGAAGAACCCGATTTTGACACCTATTTCCATCCTTTGGATGGTAAATACATATATGAATGGCAATTGATACCAATGAAAGGATATGGCATGGGAAAGCCAACATTTCTGAGACTATATGCCATACGTTTGTCAGAGAATTGTTATTTGTTGGTGTTTGGAGGTTTGAAACTGGCTGACACAATACAAAATTCTCCAGGACTAAAGACAGAGGTTTTTAAGCGCATAGATCAGACACTTGCCTATATGAAACGAGAAGGAATAACAGAACAAGAAGACTTAAAGGAGGATAATATATGAAGTTTAATTTAGAAAGATTGAAGGAAGTAGCAAAGCCTGCATCGGCAGAGGCTTTGGCAGAGGCTGAGTACAGAAAAAAGAATTGGGACTGGCTGGAGAAGTCCGCCTTGATAGCCTTGGACATTCATGCGTATTTGCGCAAGAACGATATCACGAAACAAGAATTTGCCAAGATGCTTGGAGTAACCCCTGCACAAGTAACGAAACTGCTCAGTGGCAAGGAAAATCTCGGTCTAAAGACCATCAGCAAGATAGAAAGTGTCTTGCAGATGGATCTTGTTTCTATCCCTAATTTCGAGCATTACTACACTACATCTTACAACATGGAGCCAATGCTTGTGAATGAGGATATTCCAAGTAAGGAGGATTGACGTTCAGCACTTGTGGAATATGAATAACAGATCTATGAGGCGAAGGATGATACTCTTTAAACAAATAGAAAAAATGAAACTGAAACATTTATTATTAGCCCTGCTGTTATTTGGCAGTTGTCTGACGGCGGCTGCACAATTCAAATACGACTTAAACGACGACGGGGTTGTGAATGCCGCTGACGTTGTGGTGCTCATCAATGTTATCTTGGGCAAGGCTCCTGAGCAAGAATCCAATGCCCCCGCAGGTGCTAAGGCGGTTGACCTCGGATTACCCAGCGGTACGAAGTGGGCGAATATGAATGTCGGAGCAGAGAAGCCTGAGGACTATGGCCTCTATTTTGCCTGGGGCGAGACACAAGGTTATACGAGTGACACCAGTGACGGTCGTTCGTTCGACTGGGCGAGTTACAAATGGATGAATCCTGGACAGCCGAGTGGGATGCAAGTGAATAAATATCAGGGGAAAGATGGTCAAATAGGTGGCTGTTGGTATGACAGTGAGCGCAACTTCATTGGCGACGGAAAGACAACCCTTGACCTCGCCGACGATGCGGCCAATGCAAACTGGGGCGGCTCGTGGCGCATGCCGACAAATGAGGAGGTTGAAGAACTGATAGAAAATACCACCTCTGAATGGTCGACGGTGAATGGTGTCAATGGTTTCAGGTTTACGAGTAAGACGAATGGAAATTCCATATTCCTGCCAGCCGCTGGTGTTCGCAACGCTTCGTACTCACCCGATGACCGGCAGGGCGCTTATGGCTACTATAATTCGTCGTCGCTCAGCAAGTCCAGTTCGGACGACGCGCGGATACTTCAATTCAAATCTGGGGGCTATGTGTACGCATACTACGGACGTCGCTGTCTTGGCCATTCGGTACGCCCAGTGCT
>JAFZNI010000153.1 GCA_017551005.1 Prevotella sp. | reverse complement strand
TAGACATTGATACTGACGCTACCATTCGCGGAGGCCTTGGAGGTCATGTAAGTCATGTCAGTCACACCGTTGATTGCCTCTTCGAGGGGCTGGATGACCGATTTCATCACCGTGTTCTCATCAGCACCGGAGTAGCTGGTGCTGACCATCACCGTAGGCGGTGCGATGTCGGGATACTGCTCTACTGGCAGTGTGCTCATCGAGATATAGCCCACCAGCGCTATCACAACCGAGATGGCACATGCCATCACGTACTTATTGATAAAGATATTATTTTTCATCTTTAGAAATTTGAATTTGGCTTCCTACCTCCTACTTCGCATTTTCTTCCTCTTTCGGAAAGAGAACCTTCATTCCTTCGGTTACGTTGTTTGCTCCTGTGGTCACGATCTTGTCGCCCACATTCAAACCACTGGTGATGATGAAGTCCTTACCATTACCCGTATCTTGTGTCGTCACGTCTACAGCGGTGGCTGTGCTGTCGGCCTGCACCTTATAAACCAAGGCCTTGTCCTGCAGGCGTACCACAGCGTTCTGAGGAACGACAATCACATCCTTCTCAGCAAAACTGATCACCACCGTACCCTGTATGCCGGAGTACAGATGGCCGTCGGGGTTGGGGAATGACACCTTAGCGGTCAACGAGCCGGTAGCTGCATTCACGATACCCGTCAGACTGACGACACGGCCCTTGTGGGGATACTCCGTGCCGTTCTTCATGACAAACGTTGCCGGGGGCATGTTGGCAAGATATTTTTCCAGATCGGCTTTCTTCACACCTTCCTGCACCATCGACTCGACAAGAGCCTCCGTTACTGAAATCTCGGCATCCATCGTTGTATTACCGCTCAGCATGGTCATCTGCATCCCAGGCGAAACCTGGTCACCGGTACGCACGGGAATCTCACCGATAACGCCGGATACGGAAGCCGTGATGGTGCAGAAACCGAGGTTCACCTTCGCACGGTTCACTGCTGCCCGGGCCTGGGCCACCGAAGCCTGAGCCTGCTTATAAGCATTCTCTGAGTTGCTCAGCATATAACTGCTCACGATTTTCTTCTCAAACAGGTTCTTGTTCGACTCAAACTCAAGTTTGGCAGAGTTCTCCGCAGCCTGTGCTGCCTGCAGGTTGGCCTGTGCAGCCTCCAGTTCCAACTGGGCATTACGCGAGTCGATGACAAAGAGCGTCTGTCCCTTCTTCACCTGCTGACCCTCGGCCACGCAAATCTTCATCAACTGGCCACTGACCTGTGGCGTTACCGTTACGTCGTTCTGACCTTTCATCCTGGCACTGAACTTATAAGGAAGTTCAATGTCTGATTTCTTAACTGTCATTGTTTCAAACGACGACTGTGTCTCTTTGGGCATATCGATACCGCACGCTGTCAGTCCAACGACTGCCAGGCCCATCATGACTGCCCAAATTAAAGATTTTTTCTGTTTCATGTTAATATAATTTTGATAGTTATTGTCACTCTTTCTGCGTGTTCCTAAGAACACCGCTACAAAGGTATATAATTTTTATTAAAAAACAACTCGCGAATCCATTTTTTTTCATTTTCACCTAATTATTATAAAAAAAGAAGGAAAATCAGGCCAAATTTCAGGATGACTATATAGTCAGAAGATGTCACCATTCCATAGCATCTTAAGAAAGTCCAAGACATAGACGAGTTCTTTGTCACCGGATTTGCGAGTGATCGGGTCAAGAGAAACGAGAATCAGGCGACAGTCAGGATGCTCCTCCTTGAAAGCCTTGAGCCCCTTCTTATGCTTAGTCTCCACATGCTCTGTCGATTTTATCTCTATAGCCACTTTCGCATCGCCAATAATGACATCAACTTCTTTCTTGTCATACGTATGCCAATAGGAGATAACATCCCGCTTATCGTTGTAGCCTTTGTAGGCAATGATTTCCTGCATCACAAAGTGCTCGAAGGCATGTCCGTAATCATCAGTACCCCGCTTTAGGGAATGACGGCCCATCAGATAGTTGGCAAGTCCGACATCAAAATAGTAGAAACGGGGCGCCTGGACTATCTTTCGCTTGATTTCTTTCCTGAACGCTGGTATTTCATATCCGATAAGGGTGTCGTAAAGGATCTGGAAGTACGACTTGACCGTTTTTGCAGATACACCGCAGTCTGAGGCAATATTGGAATAGTTCAGCATCTCTCCGTCGGAAATGGCAGCAACTTCCATAAAGCGTTCAAACGCATCGAGTTCCCTCACTTCGCCTTCTTCTCTGATTTCTTCGTCCAAATACACCTTTACATAGCCAGAAAGTCGCTTGGTGGCATCTTCCACCATATAATGACGGGGAATCATGCCATTCTGTACAGCCTTATCAATCTGAAAGTCTGTCACCTCCGGCCAGACAAGAGGATAAAGGGTTTCTGGTATGGCACGGCCTCCAAGGGTGTTGGCCCCTGACTTCTTAAGTTTCCTTGCACTGGAGCCACTGAGGATGAAGAACAGACCTCTGTCCACCATCAGGGAATGTACCACATCCAATAGTTCAGGAACTTTCTGGATTTCATCGACTATAACAAGTGTACCGGCAGGTTTGTCCTGAAGAGCCTCCCAAAGAGAGTTGGGGTTCAACCTAAACGCTCTTCTTACACTTGGATTGAGCAAATCGTAATAAATCGCTCCTTTGAACCGCTCTTTCAAAAGAGTTGATTTCCCTGTCTGGCGTGCGCCAAACAGAAACATTCCTTCGTCTAATTTGCCCTCGATATCAAATATTCTCTTGTACATAATGCCACTGAAATTAACGACTCCACTCCTGATATTCTTATGAAATTCGGGAGTATGGTCACGAATTTTGTTATTTTTTCTGGCTGCAAAGATAATACTTTATATTGAATTATGCAAATAATTTAGAACTTTTATCCAACAATATACATAATAGCCCCGCCCCTTCACAACGATCGTGAAGAGGCGGGTTTCGATTAAGAGCCGTACGGCTGGCCTGTCGGGAGGCTTTAGCCTACTGTCCCTGTCGGGAGGTGACGGGCTACTGTTCCAATACCAGGGGCTGAAGGTCCTGATACTCCGATCGTGCGTCGAAGGATGGGCATTTCTTCTTCACCCATGGGAGGTCGCGGTGACCGAGGATCTGTGCGTCGGGGTAGTCCGCCTTCAGGCTGCGGAGCAGGGCCACGAGGGTGCGCTTCTGGGCAGGTGTCCGCGTATCGTCGGCCTTGCCGTTGGCATCGAGGCCTCCTTCATAGCAGATGCCTATCGAATGGGCATTGTAGCGGCGGGCATGGGCTCCTTCCATCTCCTCAGGGCGGCACCGGTGTACTTTGCCATCCTTCGTGATGTAGTAGTGATACCCGATGGTCTTGAAACCGCGTGCCAGATGACAGGCTTTCAGATCCTTGACGGAGAAATCTTGCGTGACTCGCGTTGCCGAGCAGTGAATCACAATAAGATGAATACTACGCATTGCCTCTAAAACAGGTTGGGTGTGCAACTCTGCACGGCGAGGGTGCCGGCCACGGTTGTTATTACGGTTCCCACGAATTTCAGCACCTTGATGACGGTGCGCCATTTTACTTTGATCATACTTTTATAAATTTAAGGAGTGAAGGAGTAAAGGAGTGAAGGGGGAATCGCTTACTGGTCGGGGTCTTCGCCGTTGCCGCCGCCGTTATCGCCACCGCCTCCGGGGTTGTCGCCACCAGTGTTAGAGCCTCCACCAGTGTTAGAGCCGCCGGAAGGAGTCTGAGAGTTAGAGCCCGAAGAGGCCGTGGCGTTCATGGCATTGTCGTGGGTCTCTTCGAAGATGACGTCCTTCAGGAGGGTGATGGCATTGACGTACTTCTGCTTCACGGAGCCGTCGGCCTTCTTCTCCTGACCGACCACGACACGGGTGGTCTCGGGCTGGAACAATACGCGACGGGTGGTGATGTTGGCTGCGCCACAGTCCTCGAGTTTGACGACGCCGATCGAGGAGAATCCCACCTTGAAGATGCCGATGCCGTCGAGGCGGATCTTCTGGCCCAACTCGAAGAAGTGCTTCATGGCACCGCCGAGTTCGTCGAGGACGGCCTTGATGTCTGACTTCTTCACGCTGGCCTGCGTCTGGATAAACTCGGCCAGTTGCTCGGTCTCGATGAAACTGTTGTCATAAACGGCCTTCGTGAAATACTTCCTGTAGGCCAGACTGTGGCTGTTCTTGTTTTGTGACTTGATGAACTTTTGACTCATGGTTTAATTTGACAATTTGACAATTAGACAATTTACTATTTTGGGGCTGCGCGTCGGGAGTGTCACCTTTGGGTCGTTCGGATAGTCTCTTTGAGGTGTCCGGATCATCCCTTCGAGTCGTTTGAACCATTCCTTTACCCCCAAGGGGATTATCGGAATGAGTCGTTCGGATTATCTTAATGGCCTGTAGGAGGCATCTCTTTGGATCGCTTGCCTTAGCGGGTACAAAGGTACTACATCCCAAGAGGGCGTTGTCCCTCTCTGACCGCCATTCAAAAGAATATTTTTCTTTCCTCCAGCATGCGGAGGAAAGACTGGTAGAGGGGGCTCTTGGAGAGGGCTTCCTGATCCTGGAGTTCGGGAGGGAGGTCGATGCAGTAGTCCTCACAGATGTAGCGTACGGCTTGGGGAGGCAGTTTCTGGGCCTTGGGCGAGATGCCCATCGCATCGAGGATGTGGCGACGCGTCGCAAGGTAGCGACGGAAGGTGCGGGGCGAGACATCGGCCAACTTGGCCAACGTGCTCTTGCTGATGAAACGGTTCTTGTCGTAGAAGTTAATCATAAGTTATAAGTTGTCAATTAGGAATTCAAGGATGTCAACGCCGCGTTCCTTTTGAGAAGCGGTGGCATGGTCTTCGAGGGTGGTATCGACAGTGAGGTCTATGTTGTATTGACGGCGGGTGAGGTCAGCAAGATCCTCGAAGAAGAGAAAGGTCGAGAGGGTTGGGTCGGTACGGGGATAGAGCGTCACCGTACGACCTTCCAAAGGGGCAAAGAGGTCGGGAGTGAGATGCGCGGTCGTGGCGTAGGCCATCCAGACCGTCTCAGGGAAGAGTTCGCTCAGCACCACGGCAGAGGCTTCGCTCTCGACTATAGAAACAGTACGATTAGGGTATTTTGCTCTTAGGGCTGTGGTGTTCCTTTCAGAAAACATTCTTGCGTCCCTTCGGTGGCAAGCGGCAAGCCGAGCGCCGCACGAGGAGGGACGACGAGCCAGGACGTTTTCGAAAGGAATACCACTGCCGACCTTACTGTCAGCATTGTCGTTAAGGAGATGCTGCCCGAAGAGGCAGTGGGTGGGACACCAGTACTGGAGCAGCGGCTCGCGCTTTTTGAGGAGCGTGGAGATCCAAGCATTGCCGATATGGGCATCGAGGGGCGTGAGCATGTCGTCGATCATCCAGAAGACGGGTTGTCCGCTCCTGGTCTTACCGAGGTGATATCGTTCGGAAGCGCGATGCATCTGTTCTTCAGTCAGTTTCCCGGCAGCGATGAATGGCTGGAAGAAGTCGAACGCATCCGCCCGACATGCCTCCACCATCTTCATGGAGGGAAGTATGAAGTCTGTGTTGTAGCGGGGGTCATCCTGGTCGAGGGGCTTGCACACCAGACAGCCTTCGACCATTTGGACATCAAGGCCTATACCCTGCCCCACCGTTTTAAAGGTATGGCAAAAGACTTCGTCCCATTTCATCGGCTCGCGCGTGTTAGTTAATTATTTAATTAATTAAAAATTTAATTAAGCCCCTTTATAGGGGCTAAATAATTAATTATTAATTTATTATTATTTAATTAAAAGGGCAACGAATTGTCGATCAACTCGACCCACGTGGCGTGAGTCTCGGGATGCTCTTCCTTGCGGACGATGCCCTTTTCCTCTGCCATGGCAACATAGGCATAGTAGGTCTGGGCATCGGGTACGCCGCATTTCTTCAGGGCCACCGCCATCAACTCGTTGAAGGGACGCTGCCTGCGGCCTTCCATCGCATCTGAGAACAGACGG
>JAFZNI010000152.1 GCA_017551005.1 Prevotella sp. | reverse complement strand
GGTTACGTCGAACTGATGAGCATAGTCAACAACCTTCTTTGCCAGAGCAACGTTCTCCTCGTAGGGGAGGTGTGAACCGTCGATCATCACTGAAGAGAAGCCCATGTCGATACAATCCTTACAGAGTTCGAAGCTGTCACCGTGGTCGAGGTGCAGCACGATCTCAGGATGCTCACAACCGAGTTCCTTGGCGTATGCCACAGCACCCTCAGCCATGTAGCGGAGGATAGAAGCGTTAGCATAGTTACGAGCACCCTTAGACACCTGCATGATAACAGGAGACTTTGTCTCAACAGCAGCCATCACGATGGCCTGCATCTGCTCCATTGTGTTGAAGTTGAAAGCGGGGATAGCATAGCCACCGGCTACTGCTCTCTTGAACATCTCGCGGGTATTCACGAGACCTAAATCCTTGTAGTTTACCATAATAATTTGAAATTTAAATATTTAAATATTTACGTTCTGTAATTTCCGGGTGCAAAGGTACAATTAATAATTGAGAATGGAGAATGGAGAATGGAGAGTTTAACTATTTTTGGCACTATGCTATCGTATGGCTATCCAAATAACTCATCACACGCTCCCGATAATTCTCCGTGATAGGCACGAACACATCGCCAAATACAATCCGGAGACGGTCGATGGTACGCACCTCGGGCATCCTGACCATAAAGGAACGGTTACAGCGCAGGAACTCCGGATGGGGCAGCAACTCCTCTACCTTTCTCATACTCATCAGCGAGTTTATCGTCTCGCCACTCTTCAAATGGAAGCAGAGATAATCCTTCACGCCCTCGATATACAGGATTTCGTCGAGAAGGACACGGTGCAGTTTATAGTCACTCTTGATGAATATGACACGGTCGCTGAAGAGAGGATCGTCCTTCGGTCGGACACCAAACCAACTGAGTGCCTTCTTGGTGGAACGGAGGAAATCCTCATAGGATATCGGTTTCAACAAATAGTCTATCGCATTGACCTTAAAGCCCTCGATGGCATACTGCGGGAAAGCCGTCGTGAATACGATACGGGTATCCTCAGGCAGGATCCTGGCAAACTCGATACCGCTGAGTTCAGGCATCTGAATATCAAGGAAAAGCAGTTGTACAGGATTCTCACGCAGCCTTTTCATAGCGGTCAGGGCACTATTGTAGATGCCTGTCAGTTCCAGATAGGGCGTCTTTATCACATAACTCTCTAACAGCCCCGATGCCAATGGCTCGTCATCGATAATAGCACATTTAATAGTCATAATCTGATTTTAATCGTTGATTGATAAATTTTTCCGTTTTCTCTCACACCCTTCTGCCATTCAAAGCGGTTAGGATATGCCAGTTCGAGGCGGCGCTGTGTCTGCATAAGACCTATACCATGTCCACTTCGATCCTGATTTGTCTTGGGGTAGTTTGAATTCTTAATCTCACACGTAATCGTGTCGCACATCTTACCCTCTTCCACCGGCTCCTTCTTTGTCCTGATACTGATATTCACAAAACTCGGTTCCGTAGGACTGACTCCGTGCTTGAAGGCATTCTCCACCAGTGATATAAACATCAGGGGTCTGATCTTCAAATCGGGAATCTGCAGATCCTTCGTGAACGTCACTTCCACATTCTGTGGCAGTCGGATTTTCATGAGGTTCACATAACTGTCAAGGAAGTTCATCTCATCCTGAAGGGGTACCTGATTAAACTGGTTGTCATAGAGCATGTGGCGCAACATCTCAGAGAGTTGCTTGATAGCGTCCTGGGCGCGCTTCTGGTCAAAAGCCGTCAACGCATAGATGTTGTTGAGGGTATTGAGCAGGAAGTGGGGATTGATCTGCGAACGGAGATTTCTCAACTCCGACTCAGAACGGGCTGCCTCTGCCTCCAGACGGGCATCTTCGTTGCGCTGCCAACGGGAAGCAAGCACGATGGCTGTGGCTACCGCTGCCGACATAGCCAGACTGAGGATGTCACGAAGGGTGAAGAAGAACTTGTCGATAGAGGTCTCCTTATAACGGGGCAGATAAGTGCTGAACAAATCGTTGGTAAAGTTCACCCAGGGATGGAGGATGATACCGAAAGCCACGATCATGATGGTATTATAGAGCAGATAGTAGCGCCGCTTACCAATGACAAAGCACTTAGGCGTCAGCCACAGATAATTGACGTAGAACACCACCATCATCAGGAACGGTGACACGCACGTCATCAGGTAGTGAAGTACCGACATACCATTCCCCCGCAGGTAGGTCAGAGGCGAGAAGAACATAAAGCCCCAGATACCTACATGCAGGAATATGTACACCTTCTTATTCATGCTTCACATTATTCATTATTCATGTCTGATGGCTTCGATAGGATCCATGTTGGCAGCCTTCTGAGCCGGGATATAGCCAAAGAGCACACCGATGAACACACAGACGAGGAACGAGACGTAGATGCTCCATGCCGGCACGCTCGAAGGCATGCCGAAACTCGAGACAAAGGTACTCGCTCCTATTCCTACAAGGACACCTATCAGTCCTCCCGTCACTGATATCAATACCGACTCGATGAGGAACTGCAACGAGATGACTGGTCCTGTGGCACCAACGGCCATACGCAGGCCAATCTCCTTGGTACGCTCCGTCACCGATACCAGCATGATGTTCATGATACCGATACCGGCCACCAACAGTGAGAAGGCGGCAGCCACCACGAGGATCACGGTCACCGTGTCCATCGTGCTCGACATCGTCTCCATCATCTCCGCCTGCGAACGGATGGTGAAGTCGTCGTCTACATCTTCCTTCAGTTTGTGGTTATCGCGCAGGATCTGCGTCAGTTCCTCAATGGCAGCATCAGACAGTTCTTCCGTGATGGCAGAACAGACGATACTGGAGAAGTAGGTCTGGGCAGCGATACGCTTCATCACCGTAGTATATGGTGCAATAATCACATTATCCTGGTCCATACCCCACGAGTTGTAGCCCTTCGACTTCAGCACTCCCACCACACGCATGGGAATCGACTTAAAACGGATGGTCTTGCCAATAGGATCGGTATGCTCGCCAAAGAGTTCCTTCACGATGGTCGCTCCGATGACACACACCTTTCCTGCCTTCTTGATATCCTCCTCAGTAAAGCACTCACCCTCCTCGATAGTCCATTGACGGATTTCGAGGTAGTCGATCGACTCACCATACATCGAGGCGTTGGTATTGTTGTTACCATAGATGGCCTGCCCTGAGGCGGTGACCTCAGGCGACACTTTCGTCACGAACTTTTTCTCTTTCACGATGCGCTCATAGTCAGCCATCTTCAGCGTCTGCATGGCAGAGGGATCCTGACGCACACCACCACGCATATCGGCACCCGGACGGATGGTCAACAGGTTAGTACCCATTGTGGAGAGTTCCGTACGGATACTCTCCTTCGAGCCTTGTCCGATAGCCATCATGATAATGACGGCTGCCACACCGATGATGATACCTAGCATGGAGAGGAACGAACGCATCTTATTGTTCGCCACCGCCTTCAGACTTACCTTAATCAGATTCAGTATATTCATAATTTAATCGTCCTGTGGTGTGGGCAACAGGGCAAGAGCCTCTGCTGCCGACTTGATATTCGTATTGATGGTATCCTCGCGAATCTTACCATCGCGCAGGTTGATGTTCCTGCTGGCATATTCCGCTATCTCAGGGTTATGGGTCACGAAAATAATCGTGTTACCCTGCTTATAGAGTTCTTGGAAGAGTACAAGCATCTCAAATGAGGTGTGGGTGTCGAGGTTACCGGTTGCCTCGTCGGCAAGAAGCACAGCCGGGTCGTTTACCAAGGCACGGGCGATGGCAACACGCTGCATCTGTCCACCCGACATCTGGTTCGACTTATGGTACATCCTGTCTGCCAGTCCTACGGCCTCCAGAGCCTTGATGGCCCGTTCCCGCCGTTCCTTTGCCGAAATCTCCGAGTTATACATCAGCGGCAGTTCCACATTCTCCAAAGCAGTAGTCTTCGGTAGCAGGTTATAGGTCTGGAACACGAAGCCGATCTTGCGGTTACGCAACTTGGCGCGCTGTGTCTTCGACATCGAGCGTACGCTGATGCCGTCGAGGAAGTACTCTCCACTGGTAGGGGTATCAAGACAACCCAACTGGTTCAGCAGTGTAGATTTGCCCGAGCCCGACGTACCCTGAATGGTAACGAACTCGCCCTCGTAGATTTTGAACGAGACACCGCGCAGGGCCTTCACCGTCTCACTGCCCACCTGGAAGTAGCGCTTCACATTCTGCAGTTCGATGACTACTTTTCTATTGTCTTCAGCCATACCTTATTATTGTCTTCTTGGCATTTGACCGCCATTACCACTCTGTGCGCCCTGTCCGGCCTGACCGCCCTGGGCTCCGCTTCTGTTATTGCCGTTTCTGTTTCCCGGACGCGGCATGAAGGGATTACCACCCTGTGTGGCCTGCGGCATAGCCATCTCACCACCGGAAATCTCGAAGTCCGTCAGCACCTCCGTACCCTCGGCGATACCGCCTGTGATCTCCGTCATCACTCCGTTAGTGGTGCCTGTCTCTACCTTATGGGCCTTGAACACCTTACCCTCAAGCGTCCAGAGTTTATGCTGTCCCTCGCAATCCTCGATGGTCTGTCCTTCCTTCAACAAGGCCTCGTTGGGCTGGAAGCGCAGCGCCTTGGCAGGAACAGTGAGCACATCGTTCTTTTCTAAGGTGAAGATAGTCACGTTGGCCGTCAATCCTGGTTTCAGTTTCAGGTCTACGTTAGGTGCACTGATCACCACTTCGTATGTCACCACATTACTCTCTGTGGTGGCCTGCTGACGCACCTGTGTCACTCTGCCCTCAAACGTATCCTCGGGGAAGGCATCGACGGTGAACGCCACGCGCTGACCTTCCTTCACACCACCGATGTCAGCCTCGTCGATGTCGGCAATCACGCGCATGTTCGTCAGGTCCTGAGCGATGGTAAAGAGTTCAGGGGTGTTGAATGAGGCAGCCACGGTCTGACCTTCCTCCACCGACTTCGACAACACTACGCCGTCGATGGGCGAGGTGATGGTGGCATAGCCAAGGTTTGTCTGGGCACGCTGCACGCTCTCACGCGACTGTGCCACCTGCTGCTTGGCCTGCTCATACTGCAGACGGGCACTCTCAAACTCATCGGCACTCACCAGTCCCTTCTCGTAAAGGGTCTTATAACGCTCAAAGTTGCTCTGCTGGTAGTTCAGTGAACTCTGTGCCGAGGCCAGGCTGGCCTTCTGGGCGTTCAACTCACTGATCAGGTTGGTACGGTCCAGTTCAGCAATCACCTGTCCGCGCTTCACCACGGAGTTATAGTCTACATAGAGGCGACTCACGATACCTGACACCTGCGTACCAACAGTAACGCTGGTTACAGGTTCGATGGTACCTGTGGCGGTGATGGAGGTCTGGATATTCCCCTTCTCTACCTTGGCCGTAGCGAACGTCACTTTCTCTTCCTTCTTACCACCCGAGCATTTCCAGAGTGCGATGATGATCACGATGATCACAGCGATGGCAATCCATCCTTTCTTTCCAATCTTCTTCATATCTTCTTCTTACTTTTTTACTTTACCTTTACTTGATTTCCCCTGTCTGATAAAAATCCAGCATCTGCTTGTTGTAGATGGTCTGGTATTTCGACTGCAACTGGTTCTGCTGAGCCTGCAGTAAGTTATCCTTGCCCGTCATCAGTTCCACGATGTTCTTCAGACCCAAGCGGAACTGCTCCGACAGGAGGTCGTAACTCATCTTGGCACTCTCCACGCTGCTCATCGAAGCCTTGTACTTCTGCTGGTTGGTGGTGGCATTGAGCCAGTACTGCTGAATGTCGCTATAAAGTGTCTTCTGCTGATCCTGCAGGTCGAGTTGTGCCTGCAACTGCTGTATCTTCGCCTTGTTCACGGCTGTCTTCGTAGAACGTCCGTCGTAGATGGGTACACTCACACCCACTCCCAGCGAGGTGTTGACATTCGTCTTCATCTGATCGCCCCATCCGTTGTTACTGAGCGAATTGGTCGAGGTGGTCACGCCACCCGTCAGACTGATGCTGGGCATCCAACCGGCCTTGGCGATGCCAAGACTCACGTCGCTGCTCTTGATGGCCAGACGCGAGCGCTCCAACTCCGGACGACTCAACAGTGCCTGCTCATAAACAGTCTGCAAGGCCGGTATCTCAGAGAGTATCTGAACCTCACTGATCTCGGGGATCTTCACATCGAAGCCTTGTTCATCGGTAATCTCCAAGAGTTGCTTCAACTGGAGTTTGTAGTTCAGCAACTGACTCTGTGCTTCCACAATGCTATACTCGTCGTTGGCGCGCTGCGAGGTGAGTTGTGCCAGATCGGCTTTCGACATTTTGCCCACATTCACCATCTCCTGTCCGCGCTCCTCGTTCTTCTTGCTGGTCTCGAGCATCTGCTCGCTCACCTTCACATTCTCGTCCAAATAGAGTATCTGGGCGAATATCTGTGCGATGCGCTCCTGGATGCTGTTCGCCGTCTCCTGCATCTGCAAGTCGGCCTGCTGCTCTGCCAGTTGGTCGAGCGTCACCGTCTTGGTGTTACGACCTCCGTTCCAGACGGTCCACTGTCCGTTCACGGAGTAGTTGCCGTTGTACGAGGTCTTCTTGATATTCGAGTTCACCACACCGTTGGTTACGGTCATCATACCAGTGTCCTTCCACGGCTGGTAGCCCAGGCTCTGATTGGTCGAGGCACTCACCGAGGGCAGTAGTGCCGCCTTGGCGCCTTTCAAATCCTCCTTTGCACTCTCCTTCTGGAGTTGCGACTTTTTCAGGGTGATGTTATTGGCCAGTGCATAGTCAATGCAGTCCTGCAACGACCACTGTCTCTGCGCGAAGGCAGTCCCCACGATGAGCATCATACCCGTCAATAAAACTATTCTTTTCATTAATCTATATATGTTTATTTCGTTTCGCGGTGCAAAGTTAGCGTAAATCAATTAAACGACCAATTTTTTTAGCGTTTTTTAGGCAACTGTGTCACTTCAGTTTTTCCAGGCAATAACTGCGGAAGTCGGCCCAATGGTAGTAGGGTGCGCAGTCGGTAGGGATAGGCAGCGTGGCCTCCTGTTCGTTCAAGAGTACCTTCAAGAGCACGTCCTTATCCTTCGGACCACTGCGGTAGAATATGAACTGCAGGTTGGCACCCATGGGGAAGACGCTGGAGCACCACCACCCTTTCTCTTCAAGTTCGTCGAGATTGTCGGTGGCCAGGTCGTAGCCGTTGATGCCGATCAGACAGACCAACGGCAGCAGCACCGTCTCATGGCCAAAGCGCAGTTGGGCACCTGGTTTATCGAGTCTAAGACAACTGTCAGCATCAGCGATGAGTTGCCTTAGCAGGTAACGCTGACTGGTGGGTTGTTTGCCGCCGTTGAGTTTGCAGGCACCGTGCTGGATATACCAGAGGGCATTGTCAATCTGCCACATCTGGTAGAGTTCGTCGGTCTGGAAGAGGTCCTGCAAGTAGGTATTTTGCCGGAGATGGGTGTTCTGTTGGAAGAGGCCCATCTTCATCAGATAGTAGTTGAAGTCCTCCTCGTCAACGATCTCCTTCACGATATCGGGGTTCTTGAAGATGAGTTCCATCAGCCTACTATTGCCCAGACGACTGGAGATATAGGCGTCATAAGCCTTCTGGGCTTCGGGCGTCATATAGCCACGTCGCAGTTTCTTGTCTTGGTGGTTCATATACCATTGGTTGCGCTGCGAGGCCTCCATCGTGATGCGCAGACGGGGATTCATCTGTTTCATCTGGACCATCGCGCAGCCCATCGACATCATACATCGGGGCACAATGGTACTGATACATTTGACACGGGCATCGCCACTGAACACCTCGGGGAAACGCTCCACCATTCTTTTTGCTATCTGACGGTGCTGCTCCTTGCCATGAATTGTCAGTTCACCCCATCGACCTTCGGTATCGTCCATGATAAGTTTCATCTCGTCGAACACACGATCTCCAATAGGTGTCAACTCATTGACGCTGTCGGCATGAGCCATCATCCTGAAGGGCGTGTCGAAACCGGAACGACTGCTGATATAACGCGAGCCATGACGACCGTAGTGCGAGATGTAGAAGGGTTTCTTACCTTTGGGCGAGGGTGTCAGGTTATTGGGAACGCTATCGGGATAGACATCGTAGTTGCACGAAGCATAGGTGGGGTTCTGGATGATGAGGTCGCGCACCCGCTGGGCGGAAGTGTGGAGCGTGAATAGTACCCCCAACACGATCAATATCGTATCTCTGCTCATGATTTCAATCTTCATTTCTCAGTTTTACTTACTCGCCTCCTCATTCAGCCGGATATTCTCGTAACGGTACAACTTGCGGAGATAGTAGCGCTTTACGTCTTCCCAGTGGTAGTAAGGGGCACAGTCGCTCTCGATGGGCAGACGGGCCTCCTGACCGTTAAGCAGCACCTTCACAAGTTTGTCGGGATCGCTCGGATCGCTGCGGTAGTGAACCATGATGATGCTGCCGCCAAGGGGGGCGATGCGGTAGTTCACCCAGCCCAAATCACCCAGTGCATCGAGATCGTCGGTCTGTAGACCGCAGTTGTCGAGTTCCATCAGACAGGCCAGTGCCATCACTACATTCTCGCTGGTGTAACGCAAATGGACGATGGGAGTGGGGCGTGTCTGCAAACTGTCGCCCATGTGGATCATGTTGCGCAGGGTGGAACGTTGTATGAAGGGCTGTGTGCCGCCGTTCAGGCTGCACGCGCCATTCTGGATATAGTATTTGGCGTTCAGTTTCTTCCAGTGACTCAAAATCTCGACTGGCGTAAAGAGGTCGAAGAGCGTCACGTAACCAGAGAGGTCGGTATGCTGGATGCTGCCCGCAAGGACGATGAGTTGACGACTCAACACCTCGGGGTCGACGGTATCAATCAGGAAGTTCTGGTCGTTGAAGAGCGACTCCATCAGCCGCGCATTACCCGTATTGAGCGACAGGAACCGGTTGTAGTGGGCAAGTGTCAGCGAGTCCCAACATAGTTCCTCGAGTTTCTTGTCCCGAGGATCCATGTACCGGTCATCCCGATGCGACGATGAGAGGTTCGACTCTAAGGGCTGGACCATCGTCGACAGTTGCAACATGGCCTCCTCGAGCGTCATCAGACAGTTGTTCTGCACGATGCTGCGACCGCTGCAGTAGACATCGGAGTTAAAGACGTCGGGGAACCGCATCACCAACTGGCGCATCAACTCGCGGCTCTGCAAGGCACCCTTTGCCGTGAGTTCACCCAAACGCTCCATAGCATCGCGACGTATCAGGTCGAGCCGCCTCTTCACGTCCTGTCCCAACTTCGTCAACTTGCCCAGGCTGTCGGCCTTGGCAAACACAGCGTAAGGTTCCTCGAAGAGAGTGGCTGACTCGCGGTAGTAAGACGCGGGACAGCCATAATGATTGATATAGTATGGTTTTTTACCTTCGGGGACTGGTGTATCCTTGGGCATCTTATCGATGGGAAGGGCATAGAAATAGCCTGCAGCACGATTAGGATTAGCCCGCAGTTCGTCGACTACGCCCTGCCCCGCCGCCGTCACGGCAGCCGACAGCAGCACACCACCCACAAACAGTCGTTTTAACCTGTAAATCGATATCATTTACTTCTTCTCCGTGTCGATGACTTTCCAGATGCCGGCAGCCAGCGCACCACCCACAAACGGACCAACGATGAATATCCACAGGTTAGCCAGTGCCGTGCCACCTTCGAAGATAGCGGGAGCAATGGAACGGGCGGGATTAACCGATGTGCCGGTATAGCGGATGCAGACCAGATGAACCAGGATAAGAGACAGACCGATGGCCAGACCTGCGAAATTGTTGGTTGCACCGTTGGTCTTGGCGGTAGCGCCTAATACCACGAGCACAAACACACGGGTGAAGATAATCTCTGCCAGAAGTCCGCCTAACATACTCACATTGGCCTGCAAATCGTTGGCACCAGTGCCGTCGAGACCCGGAACATTCTCAGTGAGGATATACAACAGCAGTGAGCCGATGAAAGCGCCAATCACCTGGAAGAGCATATACATACCACAATCCTTACCACTCATACGACCACTGAGGAAGCAGCCCAACGTGATGGCAGGATTGATATGACAACCGCTGATACCACCTATGGTATAAGCCATTGCTACCACTGCCAGTCCGAAGGCAAAAGCCGTACCCACCACAGCAGGAATGTTGTTTACAGGATCACAACCCAGACTCACGGCCACGCCACAGCCCATCAACACGAGCACCATAGTGCCCACCATTTCAGCAAAATACTTTTTCATTGTCAATAATTTTTTAAGAGTTATACATATTGTTATTAATCTCATTTCCTTACTGTCCACCCAGTCGCTCGAAATACACCGCGATGTCATCCCACGTCTTGAAGGTATCGCTGCCGAACTGGATGTGAGTGGCCATTCCTGACCATTCCTCCTCCATGCCGATGAAATAGTCGCCATAGAGCAGATCGCGACGGACGGTAAACACGGTATGCCCCCATGCTGGCACGTTGATGTACTCATAGAGCCACTCGTTCATGTCAGCATAATAGACGGCATCGACAGGCGCAGCGGCCACGAAAAAGACCTGATACTGTTCTATCAATTTACGAACAGTCTTCTGCAACGAACTTTTCGGCTCGCCATATACATTGGAAACAGTCTCCATGCCAATATACACAACGGGACGCTCCCTACCCTCCTGCCTGTCGTCAATCCAGCGGATGACAGGCAGTACGGAGTGCATAAACGACTGGTCGTTCATTCGGTGCTCACCGTGGAAACGGATGGCCTTCGGATAGTGTTCACGGAAGAGGTCGTAGGTATTGACGGTGGTGTCCTCGTCGCCGAAGAGTCCCCAGACACGACCCTGTTCTTCAGATGTGACACTTGAGAAACATTGCTCCGTCATCTCCTTATATTCCTTCACAAGGGCCTTCGTCACCATAAAGTCCTGCACACCGTCCTGACGGGGATTGGAGAAGTGCTGGGCACCTATCATCCCGTGCTCCTTCATCGTGTCGCCCATCTGCAAGGCAGGATTCACGAGGATACGATCATAGCCGTAGAGCATCTCTGCATACATACCACCCATCGAAGTACCGATGATGAGATCGGGGTGTTCACGTTCACACGTCTGGCGCAGGAGCGCGATGGCCTCCTCAGGACGGACTGGCAGATCGGGGGCGATGACCTCAGCATTGGGCAGCACCTCACGGATACGCGTCACCGTGCCACTCTGTCCCGACGACCCGAAGCCGTGGACGTAAATGACCTTCTTTCCCTTACACAAGTCGGGATACTGTTTCAAATATGGATTGTTTAGAACTGCCATCTGTTAGGTATTTGACGCTCCGGCCACAAGTGCTTGGCGTAGGTGTAATGATACTGATCAAAGAGATTCGTGAAACGAGTGAGGCGCTGGAGGAAGGCCTTGTAGTTCTTGCGTACGGGCTGTGTCCACTGCACCTCGGCGAGGGCCGACATACGGGGCAGCGCCTGATACTCCACCATCTGCTCGTTGGTCATGTACTCCGTCCAGAGATTCGCCTGTGTACCGAGGATATGCCTGCGGGCCTCCACAGAGAGACTGTCGGGAGCGGGATCGAGACTATAGACCCGCTCAATAGGAATAAAGCCTCCGCAACGACTGGGTTCAAACTCAGTGTCCTTCACCTGCTGGTAGTCGAAATAACAATGGGTAGTTGGTGCCATCACCACGTCGTGACCTGCCTCAGCAGCCTTGGCACCAGGGGCAGAGCCGCGCCACGACATGATCATGGTCTCAGCCGGAGAGCCTTCGAGAATCTCATCCCATCCCAAGGCGCGACGGCCTTTGGAAGCGAGGAAATCAAAAACACGCTCAGTGAAGTACGCCTGATAATTATCTGCGGGACGCAAAGACTGCTCTTCTGGCGGAACCCCGCCAATTCTCGCTATCAGGGCTTCATGAACGAAGGCTTCATTAGCGAAGAAACCTCTACATTTCTCGCACTGATTCCACTTCTCTGTGGGTGTCTCGTCGCCACCGATGTGGATGACCTCAGAGGGGAAGATGTCCATCACTTCTGTCAGCACATCCTGCACAAACTCATACGTGCGGGGATTGCCCACGCAGAGCACGTCCTTATACACGCCCCAATAGTGCCCCACCTGATAAGGACCGCCCGTACAACCGAGTTCGGGATAGGCGGCAAGGGCTGCCAACATGTGGCCAGGCATATCAATCTCAGGCACAATGGTGATGTGTCGGGCAGCAGCATAGGCCACAACTTCACGAAGTTCGGCCTGAGTATAAAAACCTGCATAGGGGATGCCGTCGTCGAGGTCGGAGTTCGTGCCAATGATGGTACCGCTGCGCTGCGAACCGATGGTGGTAAGACGGGGCCACTTCTTGATTTCGATGCGCCAACCCTGATCGTCGGTGAGGTGCCAGTGGAACACGTTCATATTATGCAGAGCCAACAGGTCGATGAACTTCTTCACGAACTCAACGGGGAAGAAATGGCGCGAACAGTCGAGGTGCATGCCTCGCCAGGAGAAGCGAGGTGCATCGGTGATCACGACGGGATAAAGGAGGGTGAAAGGAGGTATTGCAGAAGAGGCGGAAGGCTGATTCGTGAGTCTCGTGACGTGTTGTGTCTGCCGTGCGTTGACAAGGGCCTTACGGAGCGTCTGGATGCCATAGAACACACCGGCAGCACTTCCGCCCACGATGGATATTCTTTTCTTATCAATCGTCAGCACATAGCCCTCCGGAGCAGTAGCCTTCGGCGACACAGAGAGTTCGATGTAACGCATTCCCTTCTCCCGTTTCTGGGCGATGGGCAGCGTCTCGCCTGTGACATCCTTGAGGTAGGCCTGCAGGAAAGCCGCCTCGCCCTTTAAGTCCTCAGGTGCAAGGATCTGCACCAAGTCACCCCACAGCGTAAACGGCTCGCCCTTCTGCAACTCAATGTTCTGAGGCAGGGGAACAACGTCGTACTGCGCAGATAAAGGTAAAAAGGTAAAAAGGTAAAAGAGTAAAACACCTGTCACCTTGAGATACCACTCCTTTATGTTCATTTTCTTAGCCATACTCCTCATTTTTTTACTTTTTTACCTTTTTACTTTTTTACCTTTAAAACCTGTATTCCACAAACGCCTCCATCGCCTCGTAACTGGCAAGGCCGAGGTCATCGTAATGCCTCGCAGTGGAACGGTTACGGTCTTGCGCACGTTGCCAGAACAGACGCTCGTCGTTGCCCATAAACGGTGCTCCCTCCATCTGACTCTGATGACGCAGGATGGCGTTACGCTTCTCAGTGAGTTCCTCGGGCGACATCGGGACACACATCTCGATATCGGCCACATCCCACTCTGCCCAGGCACCGCGATACATCCACACACGACAATCGTCGAGCCATTCGGCACCCGCCTGTTTCTCCTCCTCAATCGCTGCCAGCACCACATCCGTACATTTGCGGTGGGTTCCGTGAGGGTCGGCGAGATCGGCAGCCACATAAATCTGATGCGGCTGGATGTCTGCAATCAGTTCCTGCACGATACGGACATCACGCTCCGTGACAGGCAGTTTTTCTATCTTTCCACTCTCGTAGAAGGGCAGGTCGAGGAAATGGATATGATCCTTGTGAATACCATTATAGCCACAGGCATTACGCGCTTCACCACGACGGATGAGTCCTTTCACGGTGAGGATGGCCTGATTGTCTAAATCACCCTCCGCCTTCTGCTTGATATAGTTCATAATCTCATGATAACGAATCTTGATCACCTCGTCGGAACCATTGGCGAAGAGTTGGTTGAAGCCGTTGATGAAGTGCATATAGAGACGCACCTCCTCATCAGCGACAGCGATATTACCAGAGGTCTCGTAGGCGATATGTACATCGTGCCCCTGTTGCATCAGACGGCGCACCGTGCCCCCCATTGAGATGACATCGTCGTCGGGATGAGGAGAAAAGACGATGACACGCTTCGGATAAGGCAAGGCACGTTCCGGGCGGGTGGAGTCGTCGGCATTAGGCTTACCGCCAGGCCAGCCCGTGATGGTGTGCTGCAACTCGTTGAACACCTCGATATTCACAAGTCCCGCCTGTCCGTTGAACTGCTCTATGAGATGTCCCAGGCCGTTGTCTATATAGTCTTTCTTGGAGAGTTTCAATAGTGGCTTCCCTACCTTCTGACATAGTTCGATGACCTGACGGCGCAGCGCGTGATCGGGCATCTTAATGGTGTTTGTGAGGTTGAGATTCATAACATATAGGTTTTGATGGGGCAAAGTTACAAATAATCCCCGAAACAGCCAAATGTTTCGGGGATTAAAGTTCAGAAGAATTAACAATACGCCCGAAATCTCGGGCATAAAGACTCAAGGTATGTAACGAGACAAACCAAATTCAATATACAATATACCCACTTTCTTTTACAATGTTATTATGTTGTCCTGTCGCAAGTTGATAGAACAACTGATAGGCGGTACTTGACTTGTCAATGTCGGCACGGATACTGGCCATCACATGGGTCACGTAGGGGTAACTGCCTTTCTCAATAGTCTGCTTGCTTGGAACGACACCATTCACACCGATGACCTGTGTACACTCATCGTTCACGATGGTGTCGTAATAGTAGAACGGCGTGTAGGCAATGCCGTTTTCGTCGTTCGCCAATTGGAAATAGGGGGCTAGCATCACATAACCTACCATTTCGGGCCAGTCGATCATTGTCAGCCCGGCCATCACAATGGTTTCCATCTTCTCTTGACTGCCAGAATTGGGATTACGCACGTAGGGATTGATAGTGGCATCCTTGCCTCCCACTTCTCTCCAATTGCGGATTTCGCCCGTGTAAATCTTTTGAATCTGTTCGATGGAAAGGTTGCGGACAGGGTTCTTCGGGTTGACGATAAACACAAAAGCATCCTTTGCCACTGGACGGGAGAGCAGAGCGACACCTTTCTCATTGGCATATTTCTGTTCGTCACGACTGATGCCACGAGCCGTAATGATAATGTCGTTATCGCCGTCAATCAAACTGACAAACGAGCCGTGTGTGTTACGGTTCTGAAGGATACGCTGCAAAGTTTTATTGTCCTCGTCAATCAAAGAATGCCATTGCGGTTCGACGCACCAGGTGCCATCAGTCTCTAAATGCTGTAACCATTGGCAGTCGATGCCGAGCAGGCGGCACATCAACAGGTTCCTCAGCGGCTCTGTGGAATCGGAGCCGTCGATGATAGGCGCATTGGAAAGGCTGAGCGTGGTTGTTGCCGTTGGCTTTTCCAAGTCTGTCTCTACAGGGTCAATAATTAAAACGGGCGCGTTGTCGTTGTCGTCGCTGTTGCAAGATGCCAGCCCAATTATGGCAGCGAGCAACGCGGTGATAATGGTTTTCCTCATCTTTTTATCTCTTCCATACCTTGTAACTCTATTTGTTAGTTGTGGTTCTGAGTGAACGGACATATTGCATGAAACCGTCGATGAGTCTGATACGCTCCTTGTTGGGCACCTCGATGAGTGTAGTTCCATTGTTGAACTGCATCACAGTAGGTTTTCCGTCCTCAAACACGGGCCAGTGAGGCAGACCCTCGCCATCAGGGTTCATCGTCTTGGCGAAGTTCACCCAATACTGCTGCATCAGGTCGCTCACCTTCTTCTCTTGCGGATACTTCTCAGCCACATTGTCGAAAGCACCTTTCAGATACATCATATCATCAGCATGGGCAGCGCCACGACGATTACCCTTGGCATAGACGGTAGTATCTGACTTCTGGGCGAGATAGGCCATATAGACAGGGCTCTTACCCGTCTGTTTCTGCAGGGTTGCCCAGGCATAGGACGGCCAACCGGCACCCACATCGCGTACAAAGTCGCGCATACTGAACAGGCGTTCCTCTTCAGTAGTGCCAGGATAAACAGCCTTTGCGCTGTCAGCCCATTGGCCTGGCAACTGTTTGAATTGCTGTTCGTACTGCTCGACACTCACCTTTTCGAATTCCACAGCACCCTCATCGCTATTGTGCATGATCAGTACAGGCACGTCGTTGTAGTTGCCTTTCTGGTAGAGG